>NZ_JAWHTD010000027.1:0-57542 GCF_032586235.1 Aestuariicoccus sp. MJ-SS9 | reverse complement strand
TTGAATCATCTCTACGCGCGCGCGTAGTTCGAGTGCTAGTTCAGGCTGGGCATGTTCTGACATACAACACAGCGGTGGCCACTTCTTCCCTAACACTTTGGCCAATGGCCAGCATATAGGCTAGTTCGCCTGATCAAAGGCGAATAAGTGTTTTTTTATCAATATCTTGATATGTTTTGTGGCAGCCCGTAGGGGAATCGAACCCCTCTTTCCAGGTTGAAAACCTGGCGTCCTAACCGATAGACGAACGGGCCATACCTTGGCGTGACGCGTTACTAGGCAAACTGTCCGGCCCTTGCAAGCGGAAATTTCGGAATTTCGCGGCTTTGGCCGCCGGACCCGAACGCCTCTGAAAACTCGAACAATGTCAGTCGGTTGATCGGCTCTCGTCGGTGGCCGGGGCGGCGTCGTCCAGTCGCAGCTGAACGCTCCGGCGGCCACCCCATTCGTTGATGTCGAGCTTTCCGGCCAGATGGAATCGCTGGCCGCCATGGCGTTCCAGCGCCAGGCCCAGCGGACCGTCGTAGGCGCCAAAGCAGATCGCGTCGAGCTGCGCGCCCAGCCCGTCGCCGAAGCGCAGCTTCAGGTGGCCGCTGCCGACCTGTTTGGCAAAGCCGATCTGCACGTCCGGCATCACGAAGCGCGGTGCGGCCGCCCCCGCGCCGAAGGGCCCGGCCTCTTCCAGCTGCTCCACCAGCTCGACGCTGGCGGCCCCCGGCATCAGCAGCCCGTCGAGGCGCAGATCCGCCGCGCCGCCCTGCCCCGCGCCCTGCCTGGCCAGCAACTCGGTCAGCCGGGCCATCGCGGCTTCCAGGCGATCGCGGGTCACGCTCAGACCGGCGGCCATGCGGTGGCCGCCGCCCTTGATCAGCAGCCCCTCGGCGGCCAGCCTTTGCACCGACGCCCCCAGATCGACCCCGGCGACCGACCGGCCCGAACCCTTGCCCTCGGCCCCGTCGAGCCCGATCACCACCGCCGGGCGGTTGGTCAGTTCCTTCAGGCGCGAGGCGACGATGCCCACGACACCCGGATGCCAGCCCTCTCCGGCGGCCCAGACCAGCGGCGCGTCCAGCCCGCGTTCCTCGGCCTGGGCGAGGGCGGCGGCGCGCACCGCCTCCTCGATCTCGCGACGCTCGGTGTTGAGCTGGTCGAGCCGCTCGGCCATGGCCTGCGCCTCGTGCGGATCGCTGCTCGCCAAAAGCCGCGCGCCCAGGTCGGCCTTCCCGATCCGCCCGCCCGCGTTCACCCTCGGGCCCATCACGAACCCAAGGTGATACGCGGCGGGCGCGCGTTCCAGCCGGGCCACATCGGCCAGCGCCACCAGACCTGGACGATCGCGGCGCGCCATGACCTGCAGCCCCTGGCGCACCAGCGCGCGGTTGACCCCACGCAGCGGGGCCACATCGGCCACGGTCGCCAGCGCCACCAGATCGAGCATCGCAATCAGATCGGGGCCCGCCTGCCCGGCCGCGCGCATCTGACGGTTGGCCTCGACCAGCATCAGGAACACCACGGCGGCGGCGCAGAGATGGCCCAGCGCGCCGTCCTCATCCTGCCGGTTGGGGTTCACCACGGCCCATGCGTCGGGCAGCGTCTCGCCGCCCAGGTGGTGGTCCAGCACGACAACATCCGCCCCCTCGGCGGCGGCGATGGGCCCGTGCGACAGCGTTCCGCAATCGACACAGACGATCAGGTCGTGCTGCCGGGCCAGCTCGCGCATGGCGGGCTCGTTGGGGCCGTAGCCCTCGTCGATCCGGTCCGGCACATACAGCGTCGCGCGGATACCCTGCTGACCCAGCCAGTCCAGCAGCAGCGCCGCCGAGGCCCCGCCGTCGACGTCGTAATCCGCAAAGACCGCGATCCTTTGCCGCCCGGCCACAGCCGCCAGCACACGCGCCGCCGCCGCCTCCATGTCCTTCAGATCACGCGGGTCGGGCAATAGATCGCGAAGCTTCGGCTCCAGATAGCCCCGCGCCTCGGCCACCGGCACGCCCAGCCGCGCCAATGTCTGGCAGACCGCCCCTGCCAGCCCGGTCTGTTGCGCCATCGCCTCGGCGTGCCGGGCAACCTCGGTGTCGGGTCCGACCCAGCGCCGCCCGGTCAGGCTCTGTTCAACACCCAGAAAGGCCAAACCCTGCCCTCTTCTTCTTGGCAAAAATACTCCGGGGGAGTCGCCCTTGGGCGACGGGGGCAGCGCCCCCACCTGCACCCTTTGCCAAAAATCCGCGGTTCACCGGACCGGGTTGCGGTAGGTCATCCGCCGCACCGACCCGGTCTTCGACCGCATCAGGATGGTTTCCGTGGTCAGATAACCGACCTCGCGCTTGATCCCCGGCAACAGCGACCCGCTGGTCACGCCGGTAGCGGCAAAGATCACATCCTCGGTCACCATGTCGTCGCGGGTGTAGACCCGGTCCAGATCGGTGATCCCCGCCTTGGCCGCCCGACCGCGCTCGTCGTCGTTGCGGAACAAAAGCCGGCCCTGGATCTGCCCGCCCATGCATTTCAGCGCGGCAGCGGCCAGCACGCCCTCGGGCGCGCCACCCTCGCCCATGTACATGTCGATGCCGGTCACATCCGGTTCGGCGCAATGCATCACGCCGGCCACGTCGCCGTCGGTGATCAGGCGGATCGCCGCGCCGGTCTCGCGCACTTCGGCGATCATGGCCTCGTGACGCGGACGTTCCAGAATGCAGACCGTGATGTCCGACGGCGCGCAGCCGCGCGCCGTGGCCAGCGCCGACACCCGTTCCGCGGGCGCCATGTCCAGCGTCACCACGCCTTCCGGGTAGCCCGGCCCGATGGCCAGCTTGTCCATATAGACGTCCGGCGCGTGCAGCATCGACCCGCGCGGGCCCATGGCGATCACCGTCAGCGCGTTGGGCATGTCCTTGGCGGTCAGCGTCGTGCCCTCCAGCGGGTCGAGCGCGATGTCCACGCCGGGGCCTTCGCCGCTGCCGACCTCTTCGCCGATATAAAGCATCGGGGCCTCGTCCCGCTCGCCCTCGCCGATGACGACGACACCCTTGATGTCCAGCTTGTTGAGCTGTTCGCGCATCGCGTTGACGGCGGCCTGGTCGGCGGCCTTCTCGTCGCCGCGCCCGATCAGGTTGGCCGAGGCGATGGCCGCCTGTTCGGCGACCCGCGCCAGCCCCAGCGAAAGCATCCGGTCATTGAAATCGACGGCCATAATCCACGTCCCTCATGCAAGTCCTTTCCAGCGATGTATCCCAGCGCCCCCCCGGTTCACAAGGGCACAGGGCCTCGAAAGCGCCGAATAGGGCGTTTCCCGCGCGGCGTGGGGCGATTTTGAGCCCGGCACAGCGCGCAGGCACATCAAACGGTGGCGCGCGGCCGCCTGTGCCTATGACGTCCCCGGCGTGCCGCTGTCAGCCGATATACAGCAGGTCGTCCATCGCGAACTGGCCGAGCGAGTTGAAATTGGTCGAAAAGGTCACCGCATCGACCGCGTCGAAGATCGCATCGTCGAACTCCACCGGGGTCGGCGTGCTTCGCGACAGCGCGATGTCGATCGCACCGGTTTCGGCACCGTCCAGAAAGCCCGTGACCGTCAGCACCAGCCCGTCGCGCACCGCCGCCGTCACGCTGGCCGATTCCAGGTCGAACGGCGTATCGCGGGAAATGGTCAGATCGCGGCTGTAGCTGTTGTAGACGATATTGTCGCCCGACACCGCCCCGGTGACATAGCCTGTTCCGGTGCCGGTGTGTTCGTCGGTTTCCATGATCAGCGCCCATTCCGACCAGTCCAGCCCGCCGTAGCCTTCGGGCACGGCGAACCGGTGCGTCGTGTCGTCCGACAGATCCTCGAAGGTCAGCAGCGTCGCCTCCGGCACAAGCGCGGGTTCGGGCACGGGTTCGGGCGCGGGCTCCGGTTCGGGCTCTGGTTCCGGCGCGGGCGCGGTCACGTCGAAGCTCACCGATTGGGTGTCGCGCGCGCCGTGCTGGTCGCTGACCACAAAGACAAATGTGTCCTCGCCCCCGTCCAGCGGAATATCCGCCCCGGGGTCGAGCGTATAGCTCCACGCCCCGCCCGCACCGACGCTCAGCGTGCCGAAGTCGCCGTTCCCGCCGCCCTCGACGGCATAGCTCAGCGTATCGCCGGTGTCGGGGTCGCTGGCCAGCACGCTGCCGCTGGCGGTGGTCTGGGCGTCAGGGTTCAAGACGTCGCCAAGCCCGGTGACCGCGTCGATCACCGGCGCGTCGTTCACGCCCATCACCGTCAGCGCCAACTGCACCTGGGTTTCCGACCCGCCGTCGTCGCGCACGGTGACGGTCACCGTCTCGACCGCATCGGCCCCCACACCCAGCGACCGGTAGCCGCCCTCAGTGTCGAAGGAGAGCTGGAACACCGTCCCGCCCGTCGCGTCCAAGACAGCCGCTCCGGCGCTGACGCTGCCCGGACCGCTGACCGACAAAGCATCGAGC
The DNA here is from genome assembly GCF_032586235.1 of Aestuariicoccus sp. MJ-SS9. Taxonomy (NCBI): domain Bacteria; kingdom Pseudomonadati; phylum Pseudomonadota; class Alphaproteobacteria; order Rhodobacterales; family Paracoccaceae; genus Aestuariicoccus; species Aestuariicoccus sp. MJ-SS9. The sequence goes on along the minus strand of NZ_JAWHTD010000027.1, from coordinate 53,096 downwards.
GACATCGCGTCGCCGTCGAAGTCGAAGGCGCGGATGTCGAAGACCGTCACCTCGCCCGCCAGCGCCGTGACCGGCTCGGCCAGAACCAGCGGCGCGTTGCCGCCAGAGAGCGTCACCGTGGCGTCGTCGAATTGCAGTACCTCGACGCCGCGCAGCTTGTCGCGCCCGCCCGTGCCGGAAAGGTCCTCGACAAAGGTCCAGCCGCCACCTGCGGCGGTGATGTCGAAATCGAAGACCGAGCCTTCGAACACCACCGTATCGTCGCCCGCGCCGCCGCGGATCGTGTCGTCGCCCGTGCCGCCCGCGATCACGTCGTTGCCCTTGCCCGCGAAAATCCGGTCGTGCCCGCCGCCGCCTGTCAGCAGGTCGTGCCCGAGGCCGCCCAGGATGGTGTCGTTGCCCGCGCCGCCGTCGATCGTGTCGGCCCCCTGGCCGCCCCAGATACGGTCGCGCCCAGCCTCGCCGTTCAGAAAGTCGAGCCCCTTGCCGCCACGGATCAGATCGTTGCCGTCCCCGCCCCAGGCCTCGTCGTCATCCTTGCCGGTCTGGATCTTGTCGCGCGCCGCGCCGCCGATGACCGTGTCGTCGCCCTTGCCCGTCACGATCAGCGTCCGGAGAAACTCTGCACCGAAATCGACCATATCGTCGATGTCATGGCCATTGCCGTTGGCAGAGTGGAATAGGCGCAGGTTGGGTGGCATGACTACGGGCCTTTCTGACACATCACGACAAATCCCGCACTTCGGCGGGACGTAGAGTCAAAAGGCCGTGCAACTGTGCTCGCATTACGCAGCGAATGCGGTTTCATTCGGGCGCGGGCGCCGGTTTGGTTAACGAAAACCTAACGATAGCGCGATTGTCGCGGAGCGGTGGGGCAATCGGGCGAGAACGCGAGGACGCGCTCAGACTTCTTCGATGCGCAGCGCCACAGGTTCGCCGTCGACCACGCCGGTCTTGCCCATTGCCGCCAGCGCGGCGTCCAGGCTTTCCTGCGTCGTCTTGTGGGTCACGATCAGCACCGGCGCGGTGTCGGTCACATGGTCGTACTGCCGCATCCGGTTGATCGAGATCCCCGCATCGCCCAGCGCCGTCGCCACCTTGGCCAGCGCCCCCGGCTTGTCCAGCAGGGCCATGCGCAGGTAATAGGGCACCGGCGTCGCGGCGCGCGCGGGCTTGGCGGCGCGCAGGCTGGTCGCGGGCTGGCCGAAGGTCGCCACACGGGTGCCCCGCGCGATATCCAGAATGTCGCCCATCACCGCGCTCGCGGTCGGGCCGGCCCCCGCGCCGGCGCCGCGCAGCACGATCTGCCCCACCTGATCGCCGTCGATCACCACCATGTTGGTGCCGCCCTGCAGCTGGCCCAGCGGGCTGGTCTCGGGCACCAGGCACGGCGCCATGGATTGTTCCAGCCCCCGGCCCGTCATCCGGCTGACGCCCAAAAGCTTGATGCGATAGCCCATGTCGGCGGCCTGGCGGATGTCCTCGATGGTGACGCGCCCGATGCCCTCCAGCTCGACCGCGTCGAAATTCACCTGGGTGCCAAAGGCGATGGCCGCGAGGATCGACAGCTTGTGCCCGGCGTCGATGCCGCCCACGTCCAGGTTCGGATCCGCCTCGAGATAGCCCAGCCCGTCGGCCTCGGCAAAGGCCTCCTCATAGCTCAGGCCCGCATCCTCCATCCGCGTCAGGATATAATTGCAGGTGCCGTTCATCACGCCCATCACCCGGGTGATGTCGTTGCCCGCCAGCGCCTCGGTCAGCGTCTTGATGACCGGTATGCCCCCCGCCACCGCCGCCTCGAAGCGCAGCACCGCGCCCTTGGCCTCGGCCAGCTCCGCCAGCGCCTGGCCATGATGCGCCAGCAGCGCCTTGTTGGCGGTCACCACGTCCTTGCCGGCGTTCAGCGCGGCCTCGGTCGCGGCCTTGGCGGGGCCGTTCTCTCCGCCGATCAGCTCGACGAAGATGTCCACGTCGTCGCGCTTGGCCAGCGCCACGGCGTCGTCCTCCCAGGCGTAATCGCCGATCGGCACGCCGCGGTCGCGGTTGCGGTCGCGCGCCGATACCGCCGAGATCACGATCTCGCGGCCCGTGCGCGCCCGCATCAGCGCCGTCTTCTGCCGCACGATGCGCAGCACGCCTGCGCCGACGGTCCCCAATCCGGCAATTCCGAGGCGCAAGGGATCAGACATGAGGGGGCTCCGTTCCGGGTAAATCGTCGCCTGTCCGCTTACTCGCAACCTGCGCGGGGTGCAATGACCCCCACGGACTGCTTGTGCGTTCAGACCGGACCGACCCCGCGCCGCATCCGCGCGCGTGTCGCCCGGTCGATAACCGGCCCCTGCAGGCGCACCGCCCGCCCGCGCAGCGCCGCGGCGCGCGCTCCGATCCCGGCGACCATTTCAGGCGAGGTCACGGGCTCTGTCCCCGCCAGCAAAGCATCGAGCGGCAGAAGCGCCGGAAACGGCGCGGTCTCTATCCCCGGCGTCGCGGCCCGGTCCAGCGCCGGAAACTGGGTGCAGGCGCTGAGACAGAGAAACAAGGCGAGTCGGCGCAGCATCGCGGATCCTTTCGCCCTTTTCATGCCGCAGCGGGGCGGACAGGGCAAGCGGCAGGCTTGATTTGAACGGCCGTTCATATAACCATGGCGGGCATGGCACGTACCGCAGGTTCGCACTCCGACATCACCGGCCCACGGGTCCGCGCGGCGGCGCTGCGGCTTTTCGCCCAGCACGGCTATGCCGCCGTGTCGATGCGCCAGATCGCGCGAGAGGTCGGGGTACAGGCGGGCGCGCTTTATAAATACACGCCCGACAAGCAGTCGCTGCTCTTTTCCCTGCTCAAGGGCCATATGGACGACCTGCTGGCCGCCCGCGCCGCCGAATCGCATCCCGCCGATCCGGTCGCGGCCCTGCGCGGCTTTGTCGAATTCCACATCGCCTTTCATCTCGAACGGCCCGAGGCGGTGTTCATCTCTTATATGGAGCTGCGCAACCTCGATGCGGCCCATTTCGACGTGATCGAGCGGCTGCGGCGCAGCTATGAGGACGAGCTCGAGACGATCCTGCGCAAAGGCCGCGAGGCGGGCGTCTTCGACGTGCCCGACACCAAGATCGCCACGCTGGCCGTGATCGCCATGCTGACCGGCGTGAACACCTGGTATCGCGCGGGCGGGCGGCTGTCACGCGATCAGGTGCTGACGATCTACTGGGACATGGTGCGCAAGGCGGTGGCGCGCGACTGAACGCGCTACTGCCCGGTCTGGATGGATTCGAGATATTCCATCAGCGCCACCAGCTTGCGCGGTGTCGGGGTCAGGATGCCGTCGCCGGTGTCGAGCGGCACCAGATCGCCCTTCAGAAGCTCGCCGAATTCAGGCATCCCCGGCCCCTCGAGGTCAGAGCGCGCGTAGCCGTCGATCAGCGACAGCACCTCTGCGCGCGGAAAGCTGCCGCCGTTGCGCGCGGCGATCCGCGTCAGATCAGCGGGTTTTTTGTCCAGCCCATCCGCCATCGGGCCGTCGCCCCGGGCCTCTGCGCCATGACAGACCGCGCAGTTTTCCTGAAACAGCGCGCGGCCCTCGCCGGGCTGGGGCATTTCGTCCATGGCGGTGCAGCCGGTCATGATGGCTCCAGTCAGCGCCGCCGCGATCCAGGGTGTTTTCATCGGCCTGCCTCTTTCGTCCTGCCTGCGTCCCCATGTGTCGCCCGAGGCACCCGATCCTGCAAGCCCTATCGCTGAATGGTCTTCAGGTAGTCGACAAGCTCCAGCAGCGCGACCGGCGTCGCGATCACCTTGCCCGAAGGCGCGGTCCACTCCGCCACCCGTCCCGCCATGCGAGGGCCGAATTCCGGCATCACGCTGCTGTGGTGGCGCCCGGGATAGCCGTGGATCTGTGCCATGACCGCCGCCTCGGGGAAGTCCCCGCCGTTGCGCGCTGCCAGCGTGGTGAGGTCGGGAACCGCCACCGGCAGGTCCTCTGCAAGCGTGCCGTCGCCCTGCCCCGCGCGACCGTGGCAGAGCGCGCAATTCTCGGCAAAGAACCGCGCGCCCAGATCGGTCTCGGGCACCGGCGCGCAGGCCGCCACGGCCGCCGCCAGCAAGATCGCCAGGTGTCTCATCGCGCCCCCTTCGTCCGCCACTCTGGCCGAAGGTCGGGCAAAACCGGGGCGGGCCGCCTTGATCTGTGTCAGCCGGCAGGTGACAAGCCCGCGCGCTCTAGTCATGGTGGCACGGGCGACTCGCCCGCACCCACGGCAAAGGAAGACCGCAATGGCCCATTACGCGCTGATCATGCTGGCCTCGGGCATCGGCATCCCGCTTTTGGCGGCGCTGAACGCGGCTTTGGGGCAGCACATGGGCTCGCCCGTGGCGGCGGCGACGATCCTCTTCTCGGTCGCCTTCATGGCCTGCGCGGCCTTGCTGCTGATCACCGGGCCGGGGGCGCTGGCGCAGGCGGCCGGCGCGCCGAGGCATCTCTTTCTGGCGGGGCTTCTGGTGGCCTTCTACGTGCTCAGCGTGACCTTCATCGCGCCGTATTTCGGCATCGGAAATGCGATCTTTTTCGTGCTTCTGGGGCAGATGATCAGCGCCGCCGCGATCGACCAGTTCGGCCTTTTCGGCGCGCGGGTCAGCCCGATCACGCTGACGCGGGCCAGCGGCGTCGCACTGATGGCGGTGGGCGTCTGGCTGACCCAGCGCGGCTGACGGCAGCGCTCAGTTCAGCTGCAGACCGCTGATCCGGGCGTCGATGCGGCTGTCGGTATCGTCGCTGTCGCCGGACACGGCCAACCCGACCAGCGCGCCCGGATCGCCGCCGAAGGCGCGCGCGTAATCGCCCGCCAGATCGACGCGTTCGCGCGCCGATCCGGTGCCCGAGGGGCGCAGCACCACCGTCTTGCCGCGCGCGCCAAGATAGGGGCTGGGCAGGACCGCGCCGCGCCTGTGGTCGCCGCCCCAGACATAGACCAGCACCCGCGCGCTGTCGTTGCCCAAAAGCTTGCGCACGTTCGAGCCTTTCATCCGCTCGGCCTCGGCTGCGGGCAGGAACACGAAATACAAAGCGAGGTTGCGGTCGTCGCCGCCCTTGCGGCGCAGATCGGTGGCCGGAACGCCCTGATCCACGGCCCAGGCCCAGCTTGCGCTCTGGCTGGTCCATAAGGTCTCGGGCAGCGGGCGGTAGGCCAGCGACACCGACCCCTCGGACCGCACCGTCAGCGTGTCGCCGCCAAAGCCGTAATCGTTCGACGAAAAGAGCGAGAAGCGCTGGGTCTTCCAGCTGCCGTCGAAGGCGACGGGCGCGGCGGCGGCGGCAGAGCTCAGCGCCAGCGCGGCGGCAATGGCAAGGGCGGGACGGCGCATGGGGTCACTCCTCTGCTATCTCTGTCATGAAACATAGCCGAGCGCCGCGCCCAGACACCCAACATTGCCGTGAGCGCCCGTTACGCCCCCGCCAGCCCCCGCAGCTGTTCCCAAAGCGCATCGGGCACCTTGGCGGTCTCGACCGGGGTCTTGCCGCGGCCGGGCATCCGCGCGCCGTCGTCCTCGGCCACGGCGGCGGCGACCTGATCCAGCCGGTCGAAGAAGACGCCCGACAGCGACGGGTCGATCAGCAGGAAATACTGCCCCAGATCGTGCGGCGCGCCCTCAGGCGCCTTGAGCGGCTTGACGTCCCGGCTGGCCAGCCCGCCGGTCAGCCCCGCCGCCATCAGTTCCGCCATCAGGCCGAACCCCCAGCCCTTGTAGCCGCCCATGCTGACCAGCGATCCGGCCAGCGCTGCCTCGGGGTCGGTGGTGGGGCGGCCCTCGGCGTCGACGGCCCAGCCTTCGGGGATCGGCTCTCCGGCGGCCTTGGCCATGGTGATGCGGCCCAGCGCCACGGTGGTCGTGGACTGGTCGAACATCATCGCCACCCCGCCCTGCCCGTCGGGCGCTGCAAAGGCGATGGGGTTGGTGCCGATCACCCGGGTCTTGCCCCCCGGCGGCGCGACAATGGGCGAGGCGTTGGTCAGGCCCAGCCCGATGAACCCCTTGCGGGCGATCTGTTCGGTGAAATAGCCCAAGGCGGTGCAGGTATGCGCGTGGCCGATGGCGACCGAGGCAAGGCCGGTCTCGGCGGCGATCTCGCAGGCTTGCGGCAGGGCGCGTGCAAAGGCGGTCTGCGCAAAGCCGTTCCGCGCATCCACCATCAGCACCGAGGCCTTGGGGCGGGTAATGCCCGGTTCCGCGTTGCCATCGACACGGCCCGAGCGCAGCTGCTGACAATAGCTTTCCAGGTAGTAAAGCCCGCAGATCCGGTTGCCCCGCGCCTCGGCCCAGGCGATGGCGCTGGCCATTTCGCGCGCCACCCAATCGGCGGCGCCATGCCGGGTCAACGCGCGGGCGGAGAGGTCTTCGATCTGCGAGATGGGATAGGCGGTCATGGCGTGTCCTGTCGATGAAATCCGGGGCAGGCTATCCGATTGCGCCCAAAAGGAAAGGCGTCACCCCCCGTGCAGAACGCCCGCCTCCAGCCGCACCTGCCGGTCCATCCGGCCCGCCAGTTCCAGGTTATGCGTCGCGATCAGCGCCGCCAGGCCGGTGTCGCGCACCAGCGCCATCAGCGCGCCGAACACCTGGTCCGAGGTCGCCGGGTCGAGGTTGCCCGTCGGCTCGTCCGCCAGCAAGAGCGCCGGGCGGTTGGCCAGCGCGCGGCAGAAGGCCACCCGCTGCTGCTCGCCCCCCGACAGCGCCGCCGGGCGGTGATCGGCGCGTTCGGCGATGCCGACGCCCGCCAGCAGATCGCGCGCCCGCGCCTCGGCCTCGGCGCGCGGGGCGCCGTTGGCGAGCTGCGGCAGGGCGATGTTCTCCAAAGCCGAAAACTCCGGCAGCAGGTGGTGGAACTGATAGACGAAGCCCACCGCGTTGCGCCGCATGGCGGTGCGGCGGCGGTCGGATTTGCCCTGCATCTCTTCGCCCGCGATGGCCACTGTCCCGGCGTCGGGCGTGTCCAGCAGCCCGGCGATATGCAGCAGCGTCGACTTGCCCGCGCCCGAAGGTGCCACCAGCGCCACCACTTCGCCCCGCTGCACCGCAAGGTCGATGCCGCGCAGCACCCGGACCTCGTTGGGCAGGCCGGGATTGTAGGTCTTGGCGATGCCGCTCAGGCGCAGCGCGGGGTCACTCATAACGCAGCGCCTCCACCGGGTTCAGCCGGGCCGCGCGGCGCGCCGGAAAGATCGTCACCACAAAGCTCAGCCCCAGCGACAGCGTCACCGCCGACAGCACGTCCGCCAGTTCGAGCTTGGCGGGCAGCGCATAGATCCCCCGGATCGACGGATCCCAGACCCCGCCGCCCGCGACGTAGTTCACAAACGAAAAGATCGGGTCGATGTAGATCGCGAAAAGGCAGCCCAGCGCCACGCCCATCGCGGTGCCGATCAGCCCGGTGAACGATCCGCAGATGAAGAAGACCCGCAGCACCGCGCCTTCGGTCAGGCCCATGGTGCGCAGGATGCCGATGTCGCGGCCCTTGTTCTTGACCAGCATGATCAGCCCCGAGACGATGTTCATCGCCGCGATCAGCACCAGCACCGAAAGGATCACGAACATCACGTTGTCCTCGATTTCGAGCGCGCGCAGGAACCCGCCCGAGGCGTCCTGCCAGGTCCAGATCAGCACCCGGTCGCCGGCGGCGCGCAGGATCGGGCCGGCCATGTCGTTCACCGCCTCGGGGTCCTCGACCATGACCTCGATCTCGTCGGCCGCCCCTTCCGAGTTGAAGTAAAGCTGCGCTTCCTCGAAGGGCATGTAGACCCGGGTGCGGTCGATGTCGTAGCGCCCTGCCGAAAAGATATAGACGACCTCGTAGGTCTTGATGCGCGGGCTGATGCCGAAGGCGGTTTTGACCCCGTCGGGCGATATCAGGCGGATCTGGTCGCCCAGCCCCACCCGCAATTCCCGCGCCACGCCCGACCCGATGGCGACGCCCTCGGCGAACATCGACAGATCGCCGCGCGAGGTGTCGGGATCGACGATGCGGCGCAGGGTCGACAGGTTCACGGCGCTGATGCCAAAGACCTCGACGCCTGCGTTGCGCCCGTTCGCGGTGCCCATGACCTGACCCTTGACCAGCGGCGCCGCGCGGGTGACGCCCGGCACCTCAGCCACGCGTTCGGCCAGCGCCTCGTAATCGGTGATCGCGCGCGAGGGCTGACCTTCTGCATCCACCGCGACCGTGTAGGTCAGCGTCACATGGGCGTTCGAGCCCAGGATCGTATCGACGAATTCCGCCCGGAAGCCCGAGCGCACCGCCAGCGTGGCGATCAGCGCAAAGACCGCCAGCGTGATCCCGATAAGGCTGATCCAGGTCATCACGCTGACACCGCCCTCGGCGCGCTTGGCGCGCAGGTAGCGCCAGGCGATCATCCATTCGTAAGCGGCGAAAGGGGCGGGAGTTCTGGCCATGACTGCCTTTCCTACGGCGGGTTTCGCGATAAGTGGCGGTTTGCGGGAACGCGGTCAAGCGGGGCCGCGTTGCGACCATGGGAAATACGGGGGGCAGGGACGACATGAAACTGCTGGTGATCGGGGCAAGCAAGGGCATCGGGCTGGAAACCGTCAAGGCGGCTTTGGACGCGGGCCACGCGGTGCGCGCCTTTTCGCGCAGCGCCGGCGGGATCGCGCTGGACCACCCTTTGCTCGAAAAGATGGACGGCGACGCCACCAGCGCCGAGGACGTGGCGCGGGCTTTGGATGGGGTCGACGCAGTGGCGATGACGCTGGGGATCAAGGAAAGCATCGCGATGCTCTGGCAGAAGGTCACGCTCTTTTCCGACGCGACCCGCGTGCTGCTGCCGCTGATGGAGGCGCAGGGCCCCGACCGGCTGATCTGCGTCACGGGCATTGCCGCGGGCGACAGCGTCTCGGCGCTGAGCCGGCTCGAGCGGATGGGGCATTCATTCCTGCTGGGCGAGCCCTACAAGGACAAGACCCGGCAGGAGGAAATGATCCGTGCCTCGACCCTGCGCTGGACTCTGGCGCGCCCCACGATCCTGACCCACGGGCCGCGCACCGGCAGCTACAAGGTGCTGACCGATCCGAAAGACTGGCGGCTGGGTCTGATCAGCCGCGCCGACGTGGCCGATTACGTGGTGCGCGCGCTGGACGATCCGGCGGCGGTGGGCGCCGCGCCAGTGCTGGCGCGCTAACCAAGGCGCCGGGCGCGGGTCAGCAGAGGCTGTCGAGTTCCATCAGCTGGAAGATCGCGCGCTCCATCCACGGCTGGAACCCTTTTCCGGCGTTCGGGAACCGGGTCAGTTCGCAGAACTTGGGGCCCTCCGGCGTCAGGAAGAAATCCCACCGCAGCAGCATCGGGAAGGCAAGCGACAGCCGCTCGGCCAGCGCAATGGCCTCGTCGAACCCCTTTGGCTTGGGCTCAGACTCCAGTTCGGGCCAGGTGGCGCTGGCCGGCAGGCGGGACCAGTCCCGCGCCACCGTCGCCATACCCTTGCGTCCCTCGGGCCCGTTGCGATCCAGCACCTGCACAAAGGTGGCCCGGCCGCGGGCGGCGAAAATCTTGACATCGCGCGGGATTTCCAGCGTCGGGTCCGTCACGTCGCGCTCGGCCTCCTCGACGAGCACTTCCTGCTTGCCAAGACCGACCTCCGCATATCTGCGCCGGACGATGGCGGCCACGCTCTTGCCCTCGAGATGGCGCCAGCCGGCGAGGGTGCGCACCTCGGACCCGTCGACCCGGAACACGCCCTTGGACGAGGAGGCATCGGCCGGCTTGATGATGTAGCGCCGGGGCAGCGCGTCGAAGTCGAGCGCGCGCACGGTTTCCGCCGTAGCGATCAGGCGGCTGACCGGAACGCCCTGCTCGACGATCCATTTGCGGAAATCGGATTTCGTCGGCATCGCCCTCAGACGCCCTGCCGGGCTGTCCTTCGCCGCCTCGTAGAATTCTCGCCAGCGCACCTTCATCCGCCATTCCAGAGGGGCGATCCCGCCCGCGCCGGGCGGCATGGGCAGCCCCCAGTCCAGCAAGACCACACCCGGATCGCGTTCCAGCGCGGCGGCGAACACCTTCAGCGCCTCGATCCGCCGCCCCTCGGCCAAAAGCCTCCGGCCCCGCTCGACAAGAACGAGCGCATCCAGCCGCGGCGCCAGACGCACCGTCTGGTCGCCGATTTCCACGCCGCTTGCGCGCAGCCGCCAGCGTGACCGCAGGGCCGTGGGAAGAACCTCGAATACGCTGCGCAGGTGAGCAGACATCTTGCCCCCGACCGTCACCCTGACAATTGGCTTGTGAAGAACATTGCCACTCGTGACGTCAACGCGCGCTGCGATCCGGCTTGGGAAACCGCAGGGCCCGGATCTGTCGGATCGCGTCACCCACTTGTCCCCGCCAGCGCCTGTGCCATAAACAACATCATGACCGGACCCAGATTTCCAAACCTGATCGCCGCCTTGCCCGAAACCGTACCCTTTGTGGGTCCCGAGGTGCAAGAGCGCGCTCTCGGCCAGGCGTTCCGCGCCCGGTTGGGCGCCAACGAAAGCGTCTTTGGCCCCTCGCCCTGGGCCATCGCCGCTATGCAGGACGAATCGGCCGAGATCTGGAAATACGCCGACGCCACGAATTACGACCTCAAGGGCGCGCTGGCCGTGCGCATGGGCTGCACGCCCGAAAACATCGTCGTGGGCGAAGGCATCGACGGGCTTTTGGGATATCTGGTGCGGCTCTTGGTCGAAGAGGGCGATGCGGTCGTCACATCCGACGGGGCCTATCCCACCTTCAACTATCACGTCCACGGGTTCGGCGGGCAGCTGCACAAGGTGCCCTACCGCGACGATGCCGAGAATATCGACGCGCTGATCGAGGCCGCGCACAAGGTCGACGCCAAGCTGATCTACCTCGCCAATCCCGACAACCCGATGGGCAGCTGGCATTCCGGCCACAAGATCAAGGCCGCGCTCGACGCGCTGCCCGAGGGCACGATCCTTGCGCTGGACGAGGCCTATGTCGAATTCGCGCCCGACGGCACCGCGCCCCGGATCGACCCCGCCGATCCGCGGGTGATCCGGTTCCGGACGTTTTCCAAGGCCTACGGCATGGCCGGCGCGCGTGTCGGCTATGCAGTGGGCGCGCCGGCGCTGATCCGCGCCTTCGACAAGGTGCGCAACCATTTCGGCATGAACCGCGCAGCACAAGCGGGCGCTCTGGCCGCGCTGAACGACGACGACTGGCTGGAAGAGGTGATCGAGCTGGTCGCGCAGGCGCGCGACCGCATCGGCCAGATCGCCCGCGACAACGGGCTCGAGCCGCTGAAATCCGCCACCAATTTCGTCGCCGTCGATTGCGGGCAGGACGGCGCTTTCGCGCGCAAGGTGCTGCAGGCCCTGGCGCAGGAGGGCGTCTTTGTCCGAATGCCCTTTGTCGCGCCGCAGGACCGCTGCATCCGCATCAGCGCGGGCACCGAGGCCGATCTCGACGTCCTGGCCGAGGCCCTGCCCCGCGCGCTGGAGGCCGCGCGCGGCGCCTGACCCAGGCGACCGCCGTTCGGGAAAAATTTACCTCGATTGCGCCATTGTGACCTGACAGCGCGAAAAGCTGCGGTATCATGTCACAGCATTTTAACAGAAAGGTGGTTCCCCGATGGATCGACACTTTCCCGGCCGGGTCGAGGATTACACGACCGCGTCACTGGTACTGATCTTCGTGAACCTGCTTTGGATCCTCGGGGTGATCTGGGCGCAATGGGGCATTGGCGCGGTCATGCTGGCGGGCGCGGTGCTCAACCACCTGATCACCCGCCTTGAGGTCTACCGCGCGCGGCGCGCCGTCGAAAGCATCCGGCGCGGCCGCAATTACGAAGAGGCCTGAGCGATCACCTCTGCCGCCGCGGTGACACCCCCGCGGCCATGCGGAATGCCCAGCGCCGACAGGCCCGCCTCGACCGTGCCCAGAAGGCCCAGCACCATGTGGCTGTTGAGATGCCCCATATGGCCAAAGCGGAAATAGCCGGTGCCGTCCGGGTCGTCCGGGTCGGACATGCCCAGACCGATGCCAAGGGTCACCCCGGCCTCGGACGCGGTCCATTCGCGCAGCCGCGCGCCATGCGGCGCGCCCAGCCGCATCGCCGTGACGGCGTGGCTGCGGTGCGCCCGGTCCTTGACCAAAAGCTCGAACGGCCCGCCCTGCCCCCAGACCTCGGCGGCGGCCCAGATGGCGCTTGCCAGCGTAGCGTGGCGCGCCCAGATCGCCTCGATCCCCTCGTCGCGGATCATGTCGAGCGCGGCGCGCAGCCCGTAAAGGTGATGGGTCGGCGCGGTGCCGCCGAAATACTGGTAGAACATCTCGGGGTTGGCGCGCGGCACCCAGTCCCAGTAGCGGCTGACCCTTGGCATCCGCTCGCGCACCGCCGCCGCGCGGTCGTTGAAGAAGACGAACGCCATCCCCGGCGGCACCATCAGCCCCTTCTGGCTGCCGGTCAGCGCCACATCCGCGCCCCAGGCGTCCATCTCGAAACGGTCGCAGCCCATCGACGCGATGCAATCGGCCATCAGAAGCGCCGGATGCCCGGCCTCGTCCAGCACGCGGCGCAGCGCCGCGATGTCCGACCGGGCCGAGGTCGAGGTGTCCACATGCACCGCCAGCACCGCCTTGATCCGTTGCGCCTTGTCCGCCGCCAGCGCCTCGGCCACGCGGGCCGCGTCGATGGGCGCGCCGCGCGGATGCTCGATCACCTGCGTGTCGATGCCCAGCCCCCGGGCCATTTCGGCCCAGCCGTGACCGAACCGGCCTGGCGCGGGCACCAGCACCGTCTCGCCCTCGGCCACGGTGTTGGCCAGCGCAGCCTCCCAGGCGCCGTGTCCGTTGGAGATGTACATCGCCACGTGGCCATCGGTCCGGGCGACGTATTTCAGATCGGGGATCAGCCCGGCGACCATCTCGGGCAGCGCGCCCTCGTAGATGTTGGGGGCGGCGCGATGCATGGCGCGCAGCACCGCATCGGGCATGACGGACGGGCCGGGAATGGCCAGATGGGGACGGCCCTGAGCCAGCGACATGTTCACCTCTTTGGAATGGAGCCCTTGAATTCGGGCGCTGAGGGCCAACCTAACCGGCGCGGGCGCGGCGTCAACCGGACCCAGGCCCGGGCCGCGATGCTGGACAGCGCACCGCGCAACCCCTAAACCGCCCGACAAGCCAAGGAACCCGCGCGATGCTGTCGAAACTCTTGACCACACTGGACAAAGCCGAGCGCAAGCTGCGGTACTCCTTTGGCAAGGACATCACCGATCCGCGCCAGCGGCGGCTCTCGACGCTGCATTACCACGTGTTCGACCACGCCTTCCTGCGCATCTTCTGGACGAACTTCTGGCAGATCGCGCCGGGCGTCTACCGGTCGAACCAGCCCACGCATGGGCGGTTCGAGACCTATGCCAAAATGGGCATCAAGACGGTGATCAACCTGCGTGGCGAGGACAAGCGCGCGCAGTACCTCTTTGAGAAAGAAAGCTGCGAGGCGCTGGGGCTGACGCTGGTCAATGCCAAACTCTGGGCGCGCTCGGCGGCCAAACGCCACCGGATCGAGCATGTGATCGACGTTCTGCGCGCGGCCGAGCGGCCGATGATGTTCCACTGCAAGTCCGGTGCGGATCGCGCCGGTTTTGTCGCCGCGATGTATCTGATGGTCTTCGAGGGCAAGCCCGTCGAGGAAGCGCGCAAGATGCTCGGGCTGAAATACATCCACCTCAAGGCCACCAAGACCGGGGTGCAGGATTACATCCTGGATATCTACGCCGCCCGCAATGCCCGCGCGCCCATAGGGTTCGAGCAGTGGATCCGTACCGAATACGCCGGCGGCGCGATCCAGAAGGCCTATGAGGCCGGCATCCCGCCCGACAAGGTCGAGCTGCCGACGTGACCGGGGACACGCGCGAAACGACGCCCGATCCCAAGGGCCTGCTGTGGTGGCTCTGGCGCAACTACCTGCGCCACCGCTGGCAGCTTCTGGGGCTGTCGATGGTCTTCATGGCGATCGAAGGGTCGATGTTCGGCCTGCTCAGCTACATGATGGAGCCGATGTTCGACCGCGTCTTCGTCGGCGGCGACCAGCAGGCGCTGGTCTGGGTCGGGATGGCGATCATGGGCATCTTCGTCGCCCGCGCGGTGTCGAGCGTGGTGCAGAAGGTGCTGCTGACGCGCATGTCGCAGCTGACCGTGGCCGAGATCCGCACTGACCTTCTGCGCCACCTGATGTCGCTCGAGGGCGCGTTTCACCAGGTCCACCCGCCCGGCTATCTGATGCAGCGGATCGAGGGCGACGTGAACGCCATCAACAAGGTCTGGAACACCATCATCACCGGCGCGGGCCGGGATGTGGTGGCGCTGTTCGCGCTGTTCGCCGTGGCGGTGAATGTCGATTGGGTCTGGACGCTGATCGCGCTCATCGGTGCGCCGCTGCTGGTGGCCCCGGCGGTGGTGCTGCAACGCTTCGTGCGGGGCAATGCGCGGCTGGCGCGCGACATCGCGGCGCGTTTGTCCACGCGGCTCAACGAGGTGTTCCACGGCATCACGCCGGTCAAGCTGAACACGCTGGAACGGTACCAGGAGGCGCGCTACCGCGCCCTGACCGACGACCGCATCCGCACCGAGGTGCGGGCGACGCTGGGGTCGGCCTCGCTGCCGGGGCTCATTGACCTGATGTCGGGGATCGGGTTCTTCGGCGTGCTGCTCTACGGCGGCGGCGAGATCCTGTCGGGCGAAAAGACCGTGGGCGAGTTCATGGCCTTCTTCACCGCCATCGGGCTGGCGTTCGAGCCGCTGCGGCGGCTGGGCAATGTCAGTGGCGTCTGGCAGGTGGCCGCCGCCGGGATCGAGCGGATCCGCGAATTGCTGAACACCGAACCGGCGCTGCGCGACCCCGCTGCGCCGCTTGCGCCGCCGTCGGGCGTGCCCGAGATCGCGCTGAGCGACGTGCATCTGGAGTATGACGGCCAGCCGATCCTGCGCGGCCTGACCCTGAGCGCCGAGGCCGGGGAGACGACGGCGCTGGTGGGCCCGTCGGGGGCCGGGAAATCGACGATCTTCAACCTGCTCACCCGGCTGGTGGACCCCGCGAGCGGTGCCGTCACCATCGGCGGGGTGCCGGTGGGCGACATGCGCCTTGCCGATCTGCGCGGGCTCTTTTCGGTGGTGTCGCAGGATGCGGCCCTCTTCGACGAAACCCTGCGCGAGAACATCCTGCTGGGCCGCAGGGACGTCAGCGAGGCGCGGCTGGCCGAGGTGCTGGAAGCGGCGCATGTGGCCGATTTCCTGCCGCGACTGCCCAACGGGCTGGACAGCCCCGTGGGCCCGCGCGGATCAAGCCTGTCGGGCGGGCAGCGCCAGCGGGTGGCCATCGCCCGCGCGCTGCTGCGCGACACGCCGATCCTGTTGCTGGACGAGGCGACAAGCGCGCTCGATGCGCAATCCGAAGCTGTGGTGCAGGCGGCGCTGGAGCGTCTGAGCGCCGGGCGCACGACGCTGATCATCGCGCACCGTCTGTCGACGGTGCGCGAGGCCGACAAAATCGTGGTGATGGATCAGGGCCGCGTCGTGGATCAGGGCCGCCACGACGAACTGCTGGCACGCGGCGGGGTCTATGCCGATCTCTACCGGTTGCAGACCGAGGGGGAGTAGCTCTTCGGTCCCTTGCGGGCCCTCATCGCGGTTTACCGGCGGTAGCGGATGGCCAGGGTCTCGGGGTCGGCCCCGGCGAAATAGCGCAGGAGCGTGCCGAGGTTGCGCGCGCCGCGCGCGATCCAGCCTTGGTGTTGATATTTCGCGGCGCTGGTGATGGCCGTGGCCGGGAGGGCGCGCAGCTTGCCACGCAGGGCGCGGGCCAGGGCCACATCCTCCATCAGGGGTATGTCGGGATAGCCGCCCGCCGCGTCGTAGGTGGCGCGGTCGATCAGCAGGCCCTGATCGCCGTAGGGCAGCCCGAAGAGCGCGGAGCGCAGGTTCGCCCAGCCCGCCACCCAGCGCGCCGCCGGCGAGGCTGCGTCGAAGGCCAGCCGGAAGTGATACGCCCCGGGTCGGGTCAACACCGCCTGCACCGCCTCGGCCCAGCCGAGGGCGAGCTGGGTGTCGGCATGGAGAAAGAGCAGCCAGTCGCCCTTTGCCGCCTCGGCGCCCCGTCTGAGCTGCCCGCCACGCGAGGGTGGGCCCGAGAGCAGGATGGCCCCCGCCGCCTCGGCCAGCGCAGCGGTGCCGTCCTCTGAGCCACCGTCGCTGACGACAAGCTCGCGCAGGAGCCCGGCGGCCAGGCCCTCGCCCAAAGCCCCGAGGCAGGGGGCGAGCGACGCTTCGGCGTTCAGGGTGGGGATGATGACAGAGATCGGGGCACGCATGGGTCCGGGGCCTGTTGTGGCGGATGCGCGATGCTATATGGGAAGGAGAGACAAATGGGGAGAGCGGCCATGAACGACCCACGCAAAATCCTGTCGGTCACGGGCAAGGACGCGCTGCCGTTCCTGCAGGATCTGATCACCAACGACGTGGCGCGGCTGAGGGACGGGCTGGTCTATGCCGCGTTGCTGACGCCGCAGGGGAAATACCGCGCGGATTTCTTTCTGGTGCCGCGTGGCGAGGCTTTGCTGCTGGATGTGGCCGAGCCGCTTGCGGCGGGGCTGGTGCAGGCGCTGAGCCTCTACAAGCTGCGCCGCGACGTGACGATCGAAGAGACCGATATCGACGTGACGCGCGGGACCGGGCCTGCGCCCGAAGGCGCCTTTGCCGATCCGCGCGATGCGCGGATGGGCTGGCGCGGCTATGACGGCCAGCCCGGCGACGAGGCCGATTGGGACGCGCTGCGCGTGGCGGCCTGTGTACCGCAGAGCGGCGTGGAGCTGACGCCGGACAGCTTCATCCTGGAGGCCGGGTTCGAGCGGCTGAACGGCGTGGATTTCCGCAAGGGCTGTTATGTCGGGCAGGAGGTGACGGCGCGGATGAAGCACAAGACCGAGCTGCGCAAGGGGCTGGCGCCGGTCGCGGTCGAGGGGACCGCGCCGGTGGGCACCGAGATCGAGGCGGGCGGCAAGGCGGCGGGCGTGCTTTACACGCAGGCCGGCGGGGCGGCGCTGGCCTATCTGCGCTTCGACCGGGCCGGGCCGGACATGACCGCGGGCGATGCGCGGGTGATCTGGCGGGGGTGAGAGCGTCGGGCCGCCGAGGGGGCGCTGCCCCCGCTGCTGCGCAGCCCCCCGGGATATTTTGGGATCTGTGAAACCGGGGGGAGAGGCGGCGAAGTTCTGTGCGCCGGCGGACCCGGGCGCCCGCGCGCGCCGTCAGCTTGGCGGCGGCGGCGTTGAAGACGAGCCGAGCGACGGACCATCGGGTGAGGTCCTGGGGGCGCAAGTCGTTCTCTCTGCGGCGGATCAGGGCGGGGCCGAAACCGCGGCTTAGACGCCGATGACATTCACATGGGCGCGGCGGACCGGGAGTTCGATGAGATCGCCATGGCGGTGCTCGCTCTTCCAGAGAACAAAGGCGGCGAGGGTCTTTCCGGCCCACGCGCCGAGCAGGCGCGCGATTGCCGCGCATTCGCCGGTCAGGTGGGCGGCGTAATCCGCATCGTTGGCGGGGGTGTGAAAGAGCTCTGGCATCCGGGCTGCGTGCGGCGCCTGGACCTAGCGGAAGAGCGGGGGGATTTGCGGGATGCGGTCGGGGGTCAGGGGGGATCGTGAAAAAGCCTCCGAGGCGGTTGCGCCGGAGGCTTTGTCGTCAGTTCGCGCCCCGGCAGGTTCCAGGGATGCGCGCGCAGGTTCCGGGGGTCAGGCGCGTTCGGCGTATTCCAGGGTTTCGGTGTTCACGACGATGTCCTCGTCCTGCCCCACGAAGGGCGGCACCGAGATGCGCACGCCGTTGTCGAGCACGGCGGGCTTGTAGCTGTTGGCGGCGGTCTGGCCTTTGACCACCGGTTCGGTCTCGGCCACCTTGCAGGTGACCTTTTGCGGCAAAGTCGCGTTCAGCGCCTCGGAATCGTAGAATTCCACAACGATGGTCATGCCGTCCTGCAGGAACGGGCGGCGGTCGCCCAGCAGGTCGGCGGGCAGTTCGACCTGGTCGTAGGTTTCGGTGTCCATGAAGGTCAGCATA
Organism: Aestuariicoccus sp. MJ-SS9; assembly: GCF_032586235.1. Classification (NCBI taxonomy): domain Bacteria; kingdom Pseudomonadati; phylum Pseudomonadota; class Alphaproteobacteria; order Rhodobacterales; family Paracoccaceae; genus Aestuariicoccus; species Aestuariicoccus sp. MJ-SS9. The sequence goes on along the minus strand of NZ_JAWHTD010000027.1, from coordinate 34,975 downwards.
CCGTCGGTTTCATAGAGAAACTGCATGTCACGCTGTTCCAGCCGCACGCGTTCGACCTTGTCGGCAGAGCGGAACCGTTCATTCAGCTTGGAACCGTTTCGCAGGTTCTTGAGTTCCACCTGTGCAAAGGCGCCGCCTTTGCCGGGTTTTACGTGGTCGACCTTGACCGCGGCCCAGAGGCCGTCGTTGTGCTCCAGAACATTGCCGGGGCGAATCTCGTTTCCGTTGATCTTGGGCATGAGGCGAAACCGTGACAAAAGGTTGATGAATTGTTGATGCACCCTATATCTGGCCGGTCAGAGGCTGGCAAGACAACGATATCTCGTGCTGCACCTGCAGCAAGCTATGCGTTTTTTGCAACAAAGCCATGCAGAAACAGGGTATTCGAATCGCTTGGAATAGGCCATAAGGGCCTTCACGCCGAAAAAGACAAGAGCAATAATCAAAGGTCGAGACATGAAAGATTTCGTTGACGGAACAGCCTTCAATGCCGAACAAGGCAACCGCTCCCGCAAGCTTTTTGCGGCTGTGGTTCTGGCTGCCCTGGACGATGCGATTGCCGACGACAAGAAATATGGCAACGGACCCGAACAGATCGCCCGCTGGGCACGGTCGCGCGACGGGCGCGAGGTGCTGTCCTGCGCCGGGATCGACCCGAACGAACGTGTTGTCGCGGGTCTGATGGAGTTTGTCGCCAAGGGGGTTCGCACCTCTGTCGCGCTGTCGCGCGAAGAGAGCGAGCGCCGTAACGCCGCCGCCGCGGCGGAACGCGAAGCCGCGTAATCGCAATCCGAAACTGATTTAGGCGCGTCCCGCCGGGGCGCGCCTTTTTCTGTGACGTGGAAGGGCCATGAGGACCTGACCGGCTATTCGAGGTCCTGGGTCAGCAGCGCGCGATTAATCTCGCGGCGCACCAGCTTGCGCACGTTGCGGGTGATCCGTTCGCCAAGCACGCCCTGCAATTCCTGGCGCACGATATCGGCCACCATGTCGCGCAGCACGTCCTCGTCGATCATCGGCGGCTCTTCGGGCGGCGACGGCGCCAGGTCCTTCACCTCGCGATGTTGGAACGGCGGTTCATGCCAGCTTGGGCCGGGCAAGACGTTGTACTGCGGGTCCGGGGGATCGGCATGGGGGCGCTCTTGCTCAAAGTCCTCATCCGCTGCCAGTTCCGCCACGTGATCCTGCCAGGGCATCGCTTCTTCCAGAGAGGCGCCGCCGATGTCCTCGGGGCTTTCGGCCTCCCACTCCTCGGAGGATTGGGCGATCATCTGCTCCAGCGCGGCGATCTTGCTTTCCAGCGTCGGGGCCGGGGCCGCCGGGCGGGTGTCGTCGGCGGGGGCGGTGTCTTTGTCGGCGCTGTCGGCCTCGGGCGTTTTCCGCAAGCGCAGAGGCGATGGCGCGGGCATATCGTCGGGTTCGGAGGCGACAGCGACTGCGGCCTCAACACTTTCCGAAGGCGTTTCGTCGTCCTGCAGATCGGTTGGCCGCGTCTCAGGGCTTTGCTCTTGAGACGCGGGGACATCGGCGTTTTGCGTCGACCCGACCTCTTCGGGGGCCCCTGCTTGGGCGTCCTCCTGCAGGGCCTCGGGCTTGGGCTCGGGCAGGATGCCGCGCAGGGCGTTCACCACCTCGCGTTCGACCATTTCGGCCAGCGCGCCGTCGGATTCGGCGCTGTCGTCATCGGGGTCTGCGGCCTGCGGTCCTTCCGGCGCGGAGGGTTCGGGCAATTCGGGATCGGTCAGCAGCACCGGGGCTTCGGCCGCCTCGGCCATGTCCGATTCGGCCGGCATGTCGGGTTCGGCGGCTGCGAAAGCCTTGTCGGTCCTGTCGGATTCAGCCTGCGCGGCAGGCTCTTCATTCGCGTCCGTGTCGAACGGCATGTCGGGTTCGGCGGGCTCATCGTCCATCACCCGCTGCGCCGGGGTCAGAACCAGCCGCTGCGGCGCCTCGGGCTTTCGCGGCGCGCGTTCGGGGCGCACGTCCTGAGACACCAGCCGGCGGATCGAGGACAGCACATCCTCTATTTCCACGTTCGTCACGGGATCAGACATCGTTGCTATACCACTCTTACCTCGGGCAGAGTGTACCGCGCGGTCCCGCGCCGCACAACAGATTGGAAAAATACTATTCTTTTCCCAAGGCGCGCAGGACACGGTCGAGCTGTTCGCCCTGCCGGCTGAGCGTGGGCGCGTCCTTGACGAGGTTGTAATATTCCGCCGGATCGTAGCGCGGAACGTTCAATTTAAGGTATTCCGCCGTCATCAGACCCAGCGACGACAGGATCGTATAGGCAGCGATGTATTCGTCCACCTGCGCCGAAATCAGATTGTTGCGGGCGTTCAGCAGCTCTTGTTCCGCATCCAGAACGTCGAGCGTAGTACGTGCACCCAGCGTCGCCTCTTCGCGCACGCCGCGAAAGGCGATCTCGGCCGCGCGCACCTGATTCTGCGAGGCCTGGATGCTGGCGCGGGCGACCTGAAGCTGCACATAGGCGTTGCCGACGTTCTGCTGGATGTCGTGGCGCACCACATGCAGATTGCCGCGCGCCTGGTCCCGGCCCGCCATCGCCTGACGCACCAGCGAGCTGAGCCGCCCGCCCTGATAGATCGGCCCCGTCGCCTCGAGCGAGATCGAGCCGCCGTGGTTGAACGTGTCGGACTGGAAGGTCTCGGTGACGCCGAGACGACCGTTCAGCGTGACGGTCGGGTTCATCGCGGCGCGGGCGATCTCGATGTTCAGCTCGGCCACGTTGACCTGCCGCTGCACGCGGCGCATGTCGGGGTGGTTGCGCATCGCGCTGGCCTTGGCCCCCGGGATATTGGCGGGCACCGACGGCACGGCGCCGGGTGCTGCCAGCGTGCCGGGGCGCCGCCCGACCGCGTTGGCGTATTCCTCTTGTGCGGCCACCAGCGACCCCTGCGCCGCCGCAAGGTTGCTGCGCGCGCCCGCAAGGCGCGCCTCGGCCAGGGCGACATCGGTGCGGGTGACCTCTCCGACCTCGAACCGGTCGCGGGCGGCGCGCAGTTCCTGGGTGATCAGACGCACGTTGTTTTCCGCAAGACCCACGGACTGGCCGGCGCGGCGCACCTCCATGTAGGCGCGCACCGCGCGGAGCAGAATCTGCTGTTCCACCGACAGCAGCGACTCGCGCGTGGCCAGCACCGATTCCTTCGCCGCCTCGATCCCAAGCCGGGTGCGGCCGGAATCGAAGACCGTCAGCTGCGCCAGGATGCCGATGTTCACCGTGTTCGACGCCGATCCGACGACGGTGCCCAGCGTCGATCCGCTGCGCGCGGTGCCAAAGCTGCGGGTGACGTCCCCGGACCAGTTGATCACCGGCCGCAGCGCGGATACGGCCTGCGCCACGTCCTCGTCCGCCGCGCGCAACACGGCGCGGTTCTGTTCCAGTAGGCCGCTGTTGCGGTAGGCCCCGGTCAGGGCATCCGCCAGCGTCTCGGCCCCGGCGCCGCCGGCCATCCAGACCGCCGCGACACCCGTCAGAATCCAGGTCGAAATACTGCGCCGCTTCATGTTTCCAAAGCCTTCTGCCCGATGCGTGGCGGCGCTGAGGGCCACCCCCGCGATCCGCTTATGTTTACAATGCAAATTCGCGGGCCCGTGAAAAGCCCTTGAGCACCGGCGCGCCGGCGTTGAACGCGAAACGCCAGGAAATCGCCCCGTCGACCTTCCAGCCGATGCGCACGACGCCCAGGGCGTTCTCCATGAACATGCAGACGATGCGCCCGCCCTCTTTCAGCTGGTCGGCCAGCGTGTCGGGCAGGGTCTCGACCCCGCCTTCGACGACGATGGCGTCATAGGGGCCGTGTTCGGGGGCGCCCTCGGCCAGCGGGCCGACATGCAGGATGACATTGTCGGCGTTGACCTCGGCCAGCAGATCCTGCGCCTCGGCCGCGCGCGTCTCGTCGTCCTCGACGGCCACGACCGCCTCGGCGATGCGGGCGATGACGGCGGCGGAATAGCCCAGCCCGGTGCCCAGATCGAGCACCAGATCCTCGTTGGTCAGATCGAGCGCATCCAGCATCTTGGCAAAGCTGCGCGGTTCCAGCACCACGCGCCCGTCGCCCAGATCGACGTTTTCGCTGATATAGGCCGCCTCGACCCGGTCGCGCGGAACAAAGAGCTCACGCGGGACATTGAGCATGGCGTCGATGATGGGAAACTTGGTGACGTCCGATGGACGAACCTGGGTATCGACCATCATGCGGCGGCGGGTGGCGAAGTCGGTCATGCACTAAACTCGTTCGTTCAGAATCCTGAACCGAGTTGTGCCACACTTGCACCGGGGGGGCAACGGCGATGGCGCGGGTTCGGCGGCTCTGCCGCACCCCCTGCCGGCCTTCGGCCCTGCGCCGCCTTCGGCGTCCTGCACCCTGCCCCGATCCGGCGGCCTCTTGCCATTTCCCGCCGCGCGTCCTAGCGCTGGCCCGAACAACATCCGCAGGCCCATGGATCCTTTCGTCTTTTTCGCCGTCCTCTGCGCGGCCGCGCTGCATGCGGCGTGGAATTCCGCCATCCGGCTGGGGACAGACCGGGCCTCGGCGATCCTGCTTTTGTCGCTGTCGCACGGGGTCATCGGGCTGGCGGTGCTGGTCTTTGTCGAACCGCCCGCGCCGCAATCCTATCCCTGGCTGGTGGCCTCGGCGGCGCTGCACCTGGGATACCAGCTGTTTCTGGTGCAGGCCTATGCCCATGGCGATCTGAGCCAGGCCTATCCGCTGGCGCGAGGGTCCGCGCCGATGATCGTCACGCTGGTGTCGGTCGCATTCCTAGGCGTCGCGCTGAGCGCCTCGGACCTGCTGGCCACCCTTCTGATCTCGGGCGGGATCCTGACCATGGCGCTGCTGGGCGGCGGGCGCGCCGGGCGGCTGCGCGGCAAGGCGCTTGCATGGGCGCTCGGCACGGCCTGTTTCACCGCCGGTTACACGCTGGTCGACGGGCTGGGGGCGCGGGCATCGGGCGCGCCGACGGGGTATCTGATGTGGATGTTCGTGCTGAACAGTCTGGGCATGATCGTCTGGGCGCTGGTGGCGCGCGGCCCTTCGGCCTTTGCGGTGCTGCGCCCGTCGCTGGGCATCGGGCTGGCGGCGGGCGTGCTGTCGGTCGGATCGTACTGGATCGCGATCTGGGCCTTCACCCAGGCCCCCATCGCGCTGGTGGCGGCGCTGCGCGAAAGCTCGATCCTCTTTGCGCTGCTGATCGCCGCCTTTGTGATCGGCGAAAAGGTCGACCGCTACCGCTGGCTCGCCGGAGGGCTGATCGCCGCGGGCGTCGTGGCGATGCGCCTCTGACGCGCCGGGCTTGACCGGTCGCGCGCGCGCATGATCTGCTGATCCGGGCAGTGCCTGACGGAACGGAGCCGCCCATGATCCCGCTCGACGCGCCATTCAGACCGGCCACCGAGGCCGACGCGCCGCAATTGGCCGAGCTGGTGAACTTTGCGGGCGAAGGCCTGCCCCTGCATCTGTGGCAAGGGCTCGCCAAGGCGGGCGAGGACCCCTGGCAGATCGGCCGCGCCCGCCAGGCCGACAAGGCCCGCGACGGTCAGATCGTTGTCGTCGACACCGGCGGCGGCGCCATCGCCGGGCTGACAGGCTATGTCATCGGCCCCGAGCCCATCGGCGCGGATGTCCCGGCTCTCTTCCGCCCCCTGCAAGAGCTCGAGAACGAAGCGCCCGACACCTGGTACGTCAACGTGGTGGCCTGCTACCCGGCGCATCGCGGTCAGGGGCACGGGTCGCGGCTGCTAAGCCTGGCGGACCGGATCGCGCAGGCCGAGGGGATGGAGCGCATGAGCGTCATCGTCGCCGGCGACAACATGGGCGCGCGCCGCCTTTACGAACGGCACGGCTATGGCGAAACCGCCCGCCGCGCCTGCATCCGCGACGGCTGGCAGACCGCCACCGAGGAATGGGTGCTGCTGACGAAACCGCTCTGAGCCGGGCCGCGCGGTCACACCGTGTGGCGCATGAAAACCGCGGGCTGGCGTTCGGCCGCCATGGCCCATTGCATCTGCGCGTCGGTCTCGATGGCGCAGTCGCGCACGCCGCGCAGGCGCGCCAGCGACTCGTCCGGCGCCTCGCCCGCCTCGATCATCAGCCGCAGCGCCACCATACCCGACCGGCCGCAGCCGCCCCGGCAATGCACCAGCACCCGCCCCGCGCCCAAAAGCGCGCGGCGCGCCTGTTCCGACCAGCCGGGCCAGGCCTCGGCAAAGGCGGCATCGGGCACGCCGAAATCCTCGACCGGCAGATGCGCCCAGCGGGTGCCACTGTCCTGGATATCCGCGCCCAGCCGATGCGCGCCATGGGCCACCAGCTCGACCTCGGTCACCAGCGACAGGACCAGCGCGGGCCGCCATTCGGCCACCTGGCGCAGATCGCCCGCGTAATCGCCACCGACCCCGGGCAGAGGCGAAAGGGCAAGAATGCCGCCCCCCACCGGCAAGGCATGCATGATCATCGGCTCAGCCCCTCGCCGCCGCCCACGCGCCGGCGCTGCGGCGTCTCGGCGTCGTAACATTCGGCGCGGCGTGGCCCGCAGCCAGACCGCAGGGCCTTGCGGCCCCGTCCGCATCGCCGCCGTGGCGGCGGTGCCTCTTACCGTTGCGGCCGTGCCGCGCACCGTTCCAACGCATGCTCTCCCCCCAGGATGCCGTGCCCGCCGATGATACACGACCTGCCGCTGAGGCAAAGCCCGGCCCGCATTGCCCCCTGCCCGCCCGCCATGCTACGCTTGGTCGAAAGAGGCAGAGCAGCCTGCATGACAGCATTAAGCGAATACGAAAGGCTCGAGGCCACAGGCCTCTGGCGCGCCGGGCCCGACGCACAGCGGCGCGAGACGATCGTGTCGCTGGGCGATGCGACGCTGACGATCTCGGAGGTCTCGGGCCGGGCGCTGACGCATTGGTCGCTGGCGGCGCTGGCCCGCGCCAACCCCGGCAAGTTCCCCGCGCTCTACCATCCCGACGGCGATCCCAGCGAGACACTCGAACTGGCCGAGGACGAGGCCGAGATGATCGCCGCCATCGAGCGGCTGCGCCGCGCCATCGACCGCCGCCGCCCGCGCCCGGGCAAGCTGAGGCTGGTTCTGGGGCTGGCGACCGGCGCCGCCATCGCCGCCGCAGCGGTGTTGTGGCTGCCGGATGCTTTGGTGCGGCACACGGTCAGCGTTGTGCCCCCGGTCAAACGGGCCGAGATCGGCGACGCCCTTCTGGGCCATATCACGCGGATGTCCGGCCAGCCCTGCGACGCCGAAACCGCACGCGTGCCGCTGCGCCACCTGGCGCTGCGAGTGCTGGGCGAGACGCGGATCGACGCGCTGGTGGTGCTGCCAAGCGGTGTGCGCAGCACCGCGCATCTGCCGGGCGGGCATATCCTGCTGAACCGGGCGGTGCTGGAAGACCCCGAGGATCCGGACGTGGCCGCGGGCTTTATCCTGGCCGAGGAACTGCGCCGCCGCGCCACCGATCCGCTGGGCGACCTTCTGGATCACGCGGGGCTGCTGCCCAGCCTGCGCCTGCTGACCACCGGGCAAATGCCGGATGCGGCGCTGCGCGCCTATGCCGAGGACCTGCTGCTGCGCGACCTGGAGGCGGTGCCGATCGACCGCCTGCTCGCCAGCTTCGCCGCTACGGAGCTGCGGTCTTCGCCCTATGCCTATGCGCTGGACGTCACCGGCGAAAGCACCCTGCCCCTGATCGAGGCCGACCCGCGGGCCGCCGAGGGCAGCCGCCAGGTGATCAGCGACGCCGACTGGGTGCGACTTCAGGGAATATGCGGCGCCTGAGGGGCCGGTGCGCAGTAAATGCGCACCCTACGGCGTCGGTCCAAGGCAACGCGGCCGGGACCAGGTGCGGCCCGTAGGGTGCGCATTTACTGCTCACCGCGCCTCTTTGCGCCTCAGCGCAGGAAGGCCCGCGGATAGCCCGCCTCGCGCGCCTGACCCAGCGCGCGGTTCCAGGCGTCTGCGCTGCGGAACGGCCCCAGCAGGACCCGCTTGACCGGCTGGCCGTTGCGGCGCGACACGCCGTATTTCACCGGCACGCCCATCTGCTGGAAGCGCCTTGCGGTCTTCCGCGCCAGCGCGTCCTTGGTAAACAGCCCGATCTCGACATAGCGCGCCTTTGCCGCCTCGGCCGGGCGCTTCGGCGCCTGCCGCGTCGACACCACCGCGCGGGCGGGCTCCGACCGGGACTTGCTCGCCACCACCGGCCGGCGCGCTTCGGTCGAGCGGGTCGACACCACCCGGTCCGATCCCTCCACCCGGTAGACGATGTTGGGATAAAGATCCGTCACATCCTCGCCGGTCCCCGGGTCGATCAGCCGGCGCGGCACGGTGTTGGTCCAGCGCAGCCGGGTCTGGCGATAGCCCTCTACGGTCTGATACGCCCGGCGCGGATTGAACCGACCGTCGTCGAATGCGGGCTTGTAACCCTTGGGGATCACCCGCTTGGCGGGGAGCCGGTTTTCGTAGACATGGCGCGGCACGATCACGGTCTTCGCCGGCAGACGGCCGTCCTGCCAGCCGTAGGTCTTGTTGACATAGACATTCTTACCCGGCCCCGGAGACTCGCCCCGGCGGATCACCGCCACATGCGGCGTGTCCTGCGGCCCGCAGCGCACACCCGCGCCCTGGTTGATATAGCGCTGCGACAGGGCCGAGGCCCCCTTGCAGCTGCCGCCCTTGTTCACCGGGGCGAGCCGCGCCTGCTTGGCCGCCTTTTCCTTGGGCACCGCGCGCACGAGGCGCGGAGGCGGCGCCGTCACCGGCTTGGACGCCGGGGTGCGCACCACCCGCCCGGGCGCGCCAGCCACGGTCTTGAGCGGCTTGCGATTGGTCTTGGGCCGCGGCGCGGGCTCGGGCGCGACCACGCGCTGCGCGACGCGGGTCTGCGGCTTTGGCGCGGGCTTGGGCGTGACCGTCGGCTCGGGCGTAACGACCTGCGCCGTCCTGGGCACCGGGCGCGGCTCCGGCGCGGGCGCGGCCTTGGCGAAGGTCGGCTTGGCGCCGCACAGATGCTTGCGGTCCCGCGTCACCCGCGGCACCCAGGTGGTGTTCCCGTCGATGCCTGCGCGCACATAGACGCAGCCTCGGCTGTCGACATATTGCTTGCCGGTGTAGCTTGACGGCGGGAATTCCGCCGGGATGTCGGTGCCCAGCCGGCCCTGCGCCTGCGCCGCGGGCGCGCCCAGCCCCAGAGCCAGTGTCACCGCCGCCATCAATCGTATCATCGCCATGACTGCCCCCACAGATGTGGTGTCAGCATGCCGCATGACCTGTGCCCTGTAAAGCGCGGACCTACCTTATTTTGTGCCGTACATACGGTCGCCCGCATCACCTAGTCCCGGTACGATATATCCCTTTTCATTCAAGCGACTATCGACCGAAGCTGTGACAATAGGCACATCCGGGTGCGCCTCTTTCATCCGCGCGACGCCCTCGGGCGCGGCCAGCAGGCACAAGAACCGGATGTTCCGCGCCCCCGCCTTTTTCAGCAAATCCACCGCCGCGACCGAGGAATTGCCCGTCGCCAGCATCGGATCGACCACGATGGTGACACGCTCGTCCAGCGCCTCGGGCACCTTGAAATAATACTGCACCGGCTTCAGCGTGGCCTCGTCACGGTAGAGCCCGACAAAGCCGACCCGCGCCTGCGGGATCAGCTCGAGGATCCCGTCCAGCAGCCCGTTCCCGGCCCGCAGGATCGACACCAGCGCCAGCTTCTTGCCCATGAGCACCGGCGCGTCCATCGGCTCGAGCGGGGTCTCGATCCGCTCGGTTGTCAGCTCCAGCTCGCGCGTGACCTCATAGGCCAGCAGCAGACTGATCTCTCGCAAGAGCTGCCGGAACACCGAGGTGGCGGTTTCCTTGCGCCGCATCAGCGTCAGCTTGTGCTGCACCAGCGGGTGATCGACGACGGTCAGGTGTTCGCTCATGTTTCCAGCCTTTTCAGTATCTTGTCTCTCGTTTCTTTATCGCAGAACGCGGCTTCCATCGCGCCGCGGGCGAGGTCGAGGAAGACCTCCTCGTCCCAGCCGAAGGTCCGCGCGAGGGCGGCGTATTCGCGCCGCATGGTGGTGTGGAAGAACGGCGGGTCGTCGGTGCTGATGCTCAGCTTCACGCCGATTTCACGCAGCTTTTCAATGGGATGCGCGGCCATGTTGCCGTAAACCCCGAGCACCACGTTGGAACCGGGGCAAATCTCTAGGTGAATCCCCTTCTCCACCAACATATCCACAACCGCCGCGTCACCGATCGCGCGCACGCCGTGGCCGATCCGTTCGACCCGCAGATCCTCGACCGCCTCGCGCACCTCCGACGGCCCGCGCCATTCGCCGGCGTGGCTGGTCAGCCGCAAACCGGCCTCGCGCGCCATGTCGAAACTGTAGGCAAAGTCGCGCTGGCGGCCCTTGTTCTCGTCCCCGGCCATGCCGAAGCCCACCAGCCAGTCGCCCGCCGTCTCGGCGGCGCAGAGTGCGGCGGCCTTGGCCTTGTCGGGCCCGAAATGACGGATGCAGGTGACGATGCCGCGCAGGGTGACGCCCATGTCGCGCTCGGCCGCCTCCGCCGCCTCTTGCATCGCGTGCAGATATTCGCGCCACGCGCCCACATCGCCGCCGCCGCAGAAATCGGGTGACAGGAAAGTTTCGCAGTAAATTACGCCGTTTGCGGCGCTTTCTTCGAGCACGGCGCGCACCAGGCGGGCGTAATCCCCGGGGGATTTCAGAACACTGGTCGCGGCCTCGTAAACACTGAGGAAATGCACGAAATCCCGGTACGCGTAAGAGCCGTCCTCGTTGAACACACCGTCCAGCCGGACCGATTTCTCCTGCGCCAGCCCACGGATGAACGCGGGCGGCGCGCCGCCTTCGATATGCAGATGCAGCTCGACCTTGGGCAGGTCCAGAATGCGCGCGAGGCGCTCTTCATCCATCACGACAATCCATCACAAGAAACTCCTACCCGGCCCCTGCGCCGGCACGTTCAGATGCGCGGCCATGCTCGCCGCCACGTCGGTAAAGGCCACATGGCCCAGCCGCCCGGCCCCGCGCCCGGCGACCAGCACCGGCACCCGTTCGCGGGTGTGGTCGGTGCCGACCCATGTGGGGTCATTCCCATGATCGGCGGTCAGGATCAACATGTCGCCGTCGCGCAGCCGCCCCAGCAGGCGGCCCAGACCGGCGTCGAACCACTCCAGTTGCGCGGCATAGCCCGGCACGTCGCGGCGGTGGCCGTATTTCGAATCGAACTCGACGAAATTGGCGAAGGTCAGGCTGCCGTCGGGGGCCGTGTCGACCAGATCGCCCAGATGGCCCATCAGCGCCTCGTCGGTGCCCTTGCGCACCTCGTCGATGCCCTGCATCGAAAAGATATCGCCGATCTTGCCCACCGCGAAAACCTTGCGCCCGGCGTCCTGCACCCAGTTGGTCAGCACCGGTTCCGGCGGGGTGATGGCGTAATCGTGCCGGTTGGCGGTGCGGGTGTAACTTCCCGGCGCGCCCACAAAGGGCCGCGCGATCACCCGGCCCACGCGCATCGCGTGCAGCGTCGGCGCCAGCCGTTCGCAAAGCTCCAGCAGCCGCTCCAGGCCAAAGCTTTCCTCATGCGCCGCGATCTGAAAGACCGAATCCGCCGAGGTGTAGCAGATCGGCCAGCCCGTGCGCTGATGCTCGGCGCCATATTCCTCGATCATCACGGTGCCCGACCCGTGGCAATTGCCCAGAATGCCGTCGGTGCCCGCGATCCGGCAGACCTCGGCCACCAGATCGTCGGGGAAGGCCGGGCGGGTGTCGGGGAAATAGGTCCAGTCCCAGGGCACCGGCAGCCCGGCCAGCTCCCAATGGCCCGAGGGCGTGTCCTTGCCCCGCGATACCTCGGTCGCGGCCCCCCACATCCCCGGCGCGTCCACGTCCTGCCCGTTGGCCAGCGCCAAGGCCCCGCGCAGGCCCAGAGCGTCCATAACCGGCGTGCGCAACTCGCGGCCCAGATCGCGGATTATATGGCCCAGAGTGTTCGCCCCGGTGTCGGGCACGTCACCGTTGAAGAAGCCGTCGGCATCCGGCGCACCGCCGATGCCCACCGAATCGATCACCACCAGAAAGCCCCGCATCCGCCGTTCCCCCTCTATCCGCGGCGCGTCACGCGATCCGCTCGCGCACCAGCGGCCCCACCTTGGGCGATGCATCGCCCAGCGTGATCGCCGCGCGCACCGCTGCCGCAGCCTGGTCCGCCTGGCTTTCGCGGGCGGCGTGGACCCGCGCCAGCGGCTGGCCCTTTTCCACCCGCGCGCCCCGCGCCACCACATCTGTGAGGCCCACCGCCGGGTTCACCACGTCGGTTTCCACCGCGCGTCCACCGCCCAGATGGACCACCGCCAGCCCCAGCGCCTCGCCATCCATCGCCGACACCACGCCCGCCTCGGTCGCGGTCACCTCGCGGATCACCGGGGCCTCGGGCAGGTAACGCGACCAATTCTCGACAAAGCCCTTGGGCCCGCCCAGGTCATAGACCATGCGCCCGAACCGCTCCGCCGCCGCACCGGACGCCACACTGTCACGCAGCCTGTCCTCGTCCGGCACCAGCTCTTTGCCCAGCGCGACCGACAACTCCAGCAACGGGCCCGTGTCCAACCCGGTCAGCACCCGCATCACCTGATCGACCTCGACCGCGTTGCCGAGGCTCGGCACCAGCGGCGCATCCATGTCGGTGATCAGCGCGGTCGTCCTGCAGCCTGCCGCATTGGCCGTGCCCACCAGCGCGCGGGCCAGCGCACTGGCCTCTTCGTCGGTCTTCATGAACGCGCCGCTGCCCACCTTGACGTCCAGCACCAGCCCCTCCAGCCCCGCCGCCAGCTTCTTGGACAGGATCGAGGCGCAGATCAGGTCGAGCGATTCCACCGTCGCCGTCACGTCCCGCACCGCATAAAGCCGCTTGTCGGCGGGTGCGATATCGGCGCTGGCCGACACGATGGCGCATCCCACGTCGCGCACCACCTCGCGAAAGCGCCGCTCTTCGGGGTTCACGTTGTAGCCCGGGATCGCCTCGAGCTTGTCGAGCGTCCCCCCGGTGTGGCCCAGCCCCCGGCCCGAGATCATCGGCACGTAGACGCCGCATTCCGCCAGCATCGGCGCCAGCACGAGGCTGACGCAATCGCCCACCCCGCCGGTCGAATGCTTGTCGAGCACCGGCCCGTCCAGATCCCAGTCCAGCACCCGGCCCGAATCGCGCATCGCCAGCGTCAGCGCCGCGCGCCCCTCTTCCGAGAGGCCCCGCAGGCAGACGCCCATGGCAAAGGCCCCGGCCTGCGCCGCGCTCACGGTGCCGTCGGCCAGGCCTTGCGCGAACCAGGCCAGCCCTTCGGTGGATGGCTCCTCTCCGCGCCTCAGCGCGGCGATGACCTCGCGCGCGTCGGTCATTCCATATGCTCGCGGCCGAACGCGCCCGGCAGCAGCTCGGCCACCGTCATGCGCTTTTCCAACCCGCCGGTCGTGGCCATGGTCACCACCACGTCGCCATCGGCGAATTCCGCCAGCTTTTGCCGGCAACCGCCGCAGGGGGGCACCGGCGCGGGGCTTTCGGCGATGACATAGGCCTCTGTGATGCGCGTCTCGCCGCCCGCCACCATGGCCGCGATGGCCCCCGCCTCGGCGCAGGTGCCCTCGGGCGAGGCGACGTTTTCCACGTTGCACCCGGCGTAGACATTCCCGTCCGCCCCGCGCAGCGCCGCGCCGACCTTGAACCGGGAATAGGGCGCATAGGCCTTTTCGCGCACCGCCGTCGCCGCTTCCTTCAACGCCATCGCTGTCTCCTTTGCTCATCGGGCCGGGCGCCCATGTTGCGAACCCGGCCTCCGCTTTGCAAGGAAAAGCCGCCTAGCGGTACTGCGCCGCGGTGATGAATTCGCCGAAGCTCTCGCACCAGACCAGCACGGTGTCATAGGCGGTCAGGTCGACGCCCTGAGGCAGGTCCAGCAGGAACCCGCCAAAGGTTTTCACATCGCCCACCAGCAGCGCATCGGCCTTGAGCGGGGCAAAGCCATCCTCGTCCTCGACAAAGCCGTTCACGAGATAAAGCTTGTAATCCGGCCCCGGCGCCAGCTTGCCCTCGTGTACGATTTCGGTGGGCGTCAGGCTGACGGCCCCCTCGCCCCAATGCAGAAAATCGCTGCCCTCGAGATCGCGGATGAATTCCCCGGAAAAAAGCGCGCGTTCTGCGCTGTCCTGCAGCATCTCGGCAGGCGGCGCGTCGGGCGCGATGAGAATCGGCAGGGTATAGACCCCCAGCGCAAAGCCCACCGCCAGCGCCGCCCCATGTGTCAAAAAACCGATTATCCGCATGGCTGCCCTTCCCCGAAACGCGATGCACCATTATCGCGCCAGCCTAGCCGGAGCTGCGCGCGGCGCAAACACCATCTTCAAGCCTGCGCAGAAACTGCTCCGCCCGCACGCCGCCTTTTCCAAGCGCCCCGGATGGTTTACCCCTGATCCGAATTGCATGGGGGGCGGAAGAATGACCGATTCGACCAACGAGACGCTGCGTCAGGCGGCGCTTTTCTATCACGAACATCCCAAACCCGGTAAGCTCGAGGTCCGCGCGACCAAGCCGCTGGCCAACGGCCGCGACCTGGCGCGCGCCTATTCGCCCGGCGTGGCCGAGGCCTGTCTGGAAATAAAGGACGACCCGCTCAACGCCGCCCGCTACACCACGCGCGGCAACCTTGTGGCGGTGGTCAGCAACGGCACCGCCGTGCTGGGGCTGGGCAACATCGGCCCGCTGGCCTCGAAACCGGTGATGGAGGGCAAGGCGGTGCTCTTCAAGAAATTCGCCAATATCGACTGTTTCGACATCGAGGTGAACGAGACCGACCCCGAAAAGCTGGCCGAGATCGTCTGCGCGCTGGAACCCACCTTCGGCGCGATCAACCTCGAGGACATCAAGGCCCCCGATTGCTTCATCGTCGAGAAAATCTGCCGCGAGCGGATGAACATCCCCGTCTTTCACGACGACCAGCACGGCACCGCCATCGTCGTCGGCGCGGCGGCCACCAACGCGCTGCGCATCGCGGACAAGACGTTCGAGGATATCAAGATCGTCTCGACGGGCGGCGGGGCGGCGGGCATCGCCTGCCTGAACATGCTGCTCAAGCTGGGGGTGAAGCGCGAGAACATCTGGCTTTGCGACATCCACGGGCTGGTCTATGAGGGCCGGACCGAGGACATGAACCCGCAAAAGGCCGCCTTTGCCCAGCCCTCCGACCTGCGGACGCTGGACGATGTGGTCGACGGCGCGGATCTGTTCCTGGGGCTCTCGGGGCCGAATGTGCTGACGCCCGACATGGTCGCGAAGATGGCCGAACGGCCGGTCATCTTCGCGCTGGCCAACCCCAACCCCGAAATCATGCCCGACGCCGCGCGCGCGGTGTCGCCCGATGCGATCATCGCGACCGGGCGGTCGGATTTCCCCAACCAGGTCAACAACGTCCTCTGCTTTCCCTTCATCTTCCGCGGCGCGCTCGACGTCGGCGCGACCGAGATCAACGACGACATGGAGATCGCCTGCGTCGAAGGCATCGCCGCCATGGCGCGGGCCACCACCAGCGCCGAGGCCGCGGCGGCCTACAAGGGCGAGCAGCTGACCTTCGGCGCGGAATACCTGATCCCCAAACCCTTCGATCCGCGCCTTTCGGGCGTGGTGTCCTCGGCGGTGGCCAAGGCGGCGATGGAGTCGGGCGTGGCCGTGCGCCCGCTCGACGATCTGGCCGCCTACAAACGCAAGCTGGATGCATCGGTCTACAAATCCGCGCTGCTCATGCGCCCGGTATTCGACGCCGCCAGCACCGCCAGCCGCCGCATCGTCTTTGCCGAGGGCGAAGACGAACGCGTGCTGCGCGCGGCGCAGGCGATCCTCGAGGAAACCACCGAAACCCCGATCCTGATCGGCCGTCCCGAGGTGATCGCCAGCCGCTGCGAACGCATGGGCCTGGAAATCCGGCCCGACCGCGATTTCAATCTGGTGAACCCCGAAAACGACCCCCGCTACCGGGATTATTGGGAAACCTATCACCACCTGCGCGCCCGGCGCGGCGTCACCCCCGACCTGGCACGCGCCATCATGCGCACCAACACCACCGCCATCGGCGCGGTGATGGTCCACCGCAACGAGGCTGACAGCCTGATCTGCGGCACCTTCGGCGAATACCGCTGGCACCTCAATTACATCGAACAGGTTCTGGGCAACGAAACCCTGCATCCGCATGGCGCTTTGTCGCTGATGATCCTGGAAGACGGGCCGCTCTTCATCGCCGACACCCATGTCAACGTCTATCCCTCGCCGGAACAGCTGGCCGAGACCGCCATCGCGGCGGCGCGGCACGTCAAGCGGTTCGGCGTGACCCCCAACATCGCGCTTTGCTCGCAATCGCAATTCGGCAATCAGGGCGAAGGCAGCGGCAACCGCCTGCGTGAGGCCATCGCGATCCTCGACGCCGCCCCGCGCGATTTCTGCTACGAGGGCGAAATGAACGTGGACGCAGCACTCGACGGCGAATTGCGCGAACGCCTGCTGCCCGGAAACCGCATGAAGGGGGCCGCAAACGTGCTGATCTTCGGCCATGCCGACGCGGCCTCGGGGGTGCGCAATATCCTCAAGATGAAAGGCGGCGGGCTCGAGGTCGGGCCGATCCTGATGGGGCTGGGCAACCGCGCCCATATCGTGACGCCCTCGATCACCGCACGCGGGCTGCTGAACATGGCCGCCATCGCCGGCACGCCGGTGGCGCAATACGGCTGACAAGAGGGGCGGCGCGGCCGCTGACCCTCCGGCGGATGACAGGCGCTGAAACTCGCGCTATGATTGAGTAAGATTTCAGACCTGCCACCCGGCCGGAGGTATTTCATGACCTGTATTTCACGCGCCTGGATCGCGCTTTTCTGCCTGTGCGGGACGCCCGCCCTGGCGGACGGCCTTCTGGGCAACACGATCGGCGACCTGGGCACGACCCGCGGCGTGCTGATCCCCGAGTTGCAGCGCGCCGAACCGTCGCAAACGCTCGAAGAGGCGCTGACCACCGCCGCGCCGACCAGACCGGCGCAACCGCTGGCGACGTTCGAAACCCTGACCGCGCGCAAAACCACCGAGCAGATGCAGTTCGAAGAGGATGCGCAACGCGCGCTCGAGATTCCGGTGTCGAACATTTGCATCACCGCGGTCGGTGCCTGCGAAGTGGCCTATACCACAACCGGCTCCACCTGTTTCTGCTCCACTGGCAAGTCGGTCGAACTTGGCCTCGTGCAATAGGAGAGCGCGCCATGTCCATTGTCACGAAAACCGTCGAAATCCTGAAACCCTTCAAGGACCTGATCACGATCGTGGTCTTCCTTGCCGGCGCGGGCTACGGGGCGATCAGCTATTTCGCCACCGCGCAGCAGCTGGCCGAAACGCAGGAGGCGCTGCAAAAGCAGCTGGCCTTGCAGCATGCACAGGCCGAGGCATCGCTGACCGAGCTCAAATGCCTCAACGCGCTCAACCGCGACTACCTGCGCGCCCAGATCGAAGAGGTCGGATTGCGCGCGCTGCTGGAGAAGAACCTGCAGAAATCGGGCCTTCTGCGCGACGACACCAGCGATTTCGCCCGGGTCGAGCTCGCCAGCCTCGAGCTGTCCCGCACGAGCCTGACCGCACAGCTGTCGCGGGTGAACCAGCGGCGCGACGCGCTGCTGCTGGCGTTGCAGAACGGCGATTGTTCCAATAGCGCCTGAGGCGCGGTGCGCAGTGAATGCGCACCCTACGGCGCTGCGCCTGGTGATGTCAGACGCCGCTGCAGATGCCCTCGGCGCGCGCCACGAAGGATTTGTAGCGCTGCCAGAACGCCTCGTGACTGGCGCGGTCGGATTGCCGGATCTCTTGTGCCTGATGCGGATCTTGGAAGAACTTCACCGCCAGGCGCTGGTCGGCGCTGCTGAGCTGCCGGTTCGCCACGCTCTGGATGCAGCCGCAGAGCCGTCCGTTGGCCGCCCGCCGATCCGACCGCACGCAGGCCTTCTGGATCGGCCCGGACGCGAATTGCACCGATGCGCCGCCATAGAACCGTTCCACCCGGTTCTTGCCGCCGCCCCCACAGGCGCCCAGTAACAACAGCGCCGACATTGCCAGAAGAACTGCCTTCATCTCATCCGGTCCCCTTACCGCCCGAAGCCGGGGTTTTCCCCGTGCCGCAGGCCACTCTGCCTTGTGCCGAATATGCGCCAAGCGGGGCAAATGATCAACATTTCCGTGCCCGATGCGCCCCGCCCGTAGGGTGCGCATTCACTGCGCACCGTCTCCCCGGCCCCGCAGACGCCCTACCGCCTGATGTCGAACCCGTCGAAACGCTCCTCTGCGCGTTCCAGCGGAACCGCCTCCACCTCCGTGACGTGCGCCGCCCGCGGCCCCTCGCGCATCCGCGCGATCATCGCCTCGACGCTCCCGGCATCGCCCTGCAGCACCGCCTCCACCGACCCGTCGGCGCGGTTGCGCACCCAGCCCCTCAGCCCCAGCGCCTCGGCCTCCCGCCGCGTCCACGCCCGGAACGCCACCCGCTGAACCCGACCGCGCACCACCACCCTGACAGAGCTCATCTCTCCGATCTCCCGTCCCGTAGGGTGCGCATTCACTGCGCACCGCCCCGGCCCCGTTTCACCGCGATCCGCCGCCCCGGTCCGGCCTGCGCCCCGGGCCCGATGCGCCGCGCACCGTTCCTGCGCACGCGCCACCTTGACCGCCCCCCAATTCCGCCGCATATCCCCGAACATGACCCCACTCTCGCATATCCGCAACTTCTCCATCGTTGCTCACATCGACCACGGGAAATCCACCCTGGCCGACCGGCTGATTCAATCCACCAACACCGTCTCGGCCCGCGAGATGAAGGAACAGCTGCTCGACGCCATGGACATCGAGCGCGAGCGCGGGATCACCATCAAGGCCAACACCGTCCGCATCGAGTACAAGGCCAAGGATGGCGAGGTCTATATCCTCAACCTCATCGACACCCCCGGCCATGTCGACTTCGCCTACGAGGTCTCCCGCTCCATGCGCGCGGTCGAGGGCTCCCTGCTGGTGGTCGACGCCACCCAGGGCGTCGAGGCGCAGACCCTGGCCAATGTCTATACCGCCATCGAGGCCGATCACGAGATCGTCCCGGTGCTCAACAAGATCGACCTGCCCGCCGCCGAACCCGACCGCGTGCGCGAACAGATCGAGGACGTCATCGGGATCGAGGCCCACGACGCCGTCGAAATCTCCGCCAAGACCGGGCTCGGCATCCCCGACGTGCTCGAGGCGATCATCCACCGCCTGCCCCCGCCCCACGGCGGCGACCGCGACGCGCCGCTCAAGGCGATGCTGGTCGACAGCAAATACGACCCCTATCTCGGCGTCGTCGTCATCGTCCGCGTCATCGACGGGGTGCTGAAAAAGGGCCAGCGCATCAAGATGATGAAGACCGGCGGCACCTACGACATCGACCGCATCGGCATCTACCGCCCCGCCATGCAGGACGTGGCCGAACTGGGCCCCGGCGAGATCGGCTATATCACCGCCCAGATCAAGCAGGTCCGCGACACCCGCGTCGGCGACACCATCACCACCGAGAAAAAGGGCTGCGACACGCCCCTTCCCGGCTTCAAACCCTCGGTCCCCGTGGTCTTCTGCGGCCTCTTCCCGGTCGACGCCAACGATTTCGAAGACCTGCGCGACGCGATGGAGAAACTGGCCCTCAACGACGCCTCCTTCAGCTTCGAGATGGAAACCTCCGCCGCCCTCGGCTTCGGCTTCCGTTGCGGCTTTCTGGGGCTCTTGCACCTCGAGGTGATCCGCGACCGGCTCGAGCGCGAGTACAACATCGAGCTCATCACCACCGCGCCTTCGGTGATCTACAACATCTACATGAAGGACGGCGAGAAGATCGAGCTTCACAATCCCGCCGACATGCCCGACCCCTCCAAGATCGACCACATCGAAGAGCCGCGCATCAAGGCCACGATCCTGGTACCCGACGATTATCTGGGCGACGTGCTGAAACTCTGCCAGGACCGCCGCGGCATCCAGCTCGACCTGACCTACGCGGGCTCCCGCGCCATGGTGGTTTACGACCTGCCGCTCAACGAGGTGGTCTTCGACTTCTACGACCGGCTGAAATCGGTGACCAAGGGCTATGCCAGCTTCGATTACCAGATGATCGGCTACCGCGAGGATGCGCTGGTCAAGATGCAGATCCTGGTGAACGACGAGCCCGTCGACGCGCTTTCCACCATGGTCCACCGCGACCGCGCCGAAATGCGCGGCCGCGCGATGTGCGAGAAACTCAAGGACCTCATCCCCCGCCACATGTTCAAAATCCCGATCCAGGCCGCGATCGGAGGCAAGGTCATCGCCCGCGAAACCCTCTCGGCCCTGCGCAAGGACGTGACGGCGAAATGCTACGGCGGCGACGCGACCCGCAAGAAGAAACTGCTGGAAAAGCAGAAGGCGGGTAAGAAGAAGATGCGCCAGTTCGGGAAGGTAGATATCCCCCAGGAGGCGTTTATCTCAGCCCTCAAAATGGACGGCTAAGCCGTCCTTTTTGAGGGACGGTGGGCGAAAGCGGGCCTTTGATCAAAGGGTCTTGGGTGGTCACAGCAACTAAGCTACGGCCACCAGCTACTGAGTTTTCAGTGCTAACCGAAAGGTAAGTCGGACGAAAATCGTGATTCGACTAGTGCACGTTGTTGTGGAGGGCACCGCATTCTTCTAATAGTAGCGTGACGCATACATATAGGTCCTATTCATGAGTCAACGCTAGATGATGGTTGCGACGAGATGACATCTCCAGGATTTTGCTTTAGGGAGTTGTCAAGAGTTAAGGCCTAACTTAAGTATTGGGTGTCAGTAAACGTGCTAAACAACTATGAGAAGATCGCTCAGGGAGAATTCTGCCAGGTTTTAGCTTCACCTGATGTGATCGGACTATTGAAAGTGCACGCAGAAAAGAACGCCAAATCCAAGAAGGAGGCGAAGAAAATTGTTGATATACTTCAGAGACTTGCCGACTTTGGCCTACAGCAGGTGAACAACAAAGAGCAGTTTCGACGCGAAGGCAAATTTCCGACGGGTAAGCACGGTCTTCCTGTTTTCGTTTGCAAGGCTTGGCAACTGCGCGTGTACGGCGGATTTGCAACAATCAAAGGCGTCAAGTTTTTCATCTGTGAAGAAGCCGTAATCAAACAAAAGAATAAAGCGAATCCTTCCGTTCTTGATCGGGTAGGATCTCGCTTGGGAGAATACCAATGAGCACTCTTCTGACCTCCCTCGAAGCCAATAGTGCTGAAGAGCGGATCGATGATCGCCTGCAGAGGCTTGCTCTGTCTTTTCAGTTTGCCATTCAAACCGAGATGGATGCTAGAGCGATCTCTAAAAAACAACTGTCTAGATTGATGGGCGTTTCTCAAGCGCGTGTTTCTCAATTACTGTCCGGAGACGGAGCCAATTTGACTCTGAAAACGATCGCGAAAATCTCGGAAGCATTGGACGCCGATTTTGAGGTTTCTGAGCGCAAGAAGTTCTTGGAAATGTGGCAAAAGGCCAATTGCCAAGTAGAGAAGTCGCCTTCGAATCACAAAGCACCCGAAGGGTTTATCCGGAAAGACTTCTGGCGCGATGCAACTGCGAATAGAAACAAATTTCCGTCCGAGATCGCAGCCTGATGACGAACTCGCTCACAAGAGTCGACACTGACGAACTCTCGTTCGTCAGTGACAGATTTGATGAAAATGAATATGCTCAAGTTGCGCAATTGGCGCGACTTCAGCAAGTGCACCTGATGTCTTGCGAATACGAAGCAAAAATTCCTGAGATATTGGTCCAGCAGGACTTGGAGCATGGCACCTTGAGGCCTTCATACGAAGGCGAGCCGGAAGCATACAGTTTTGACAGAGAGCATGGCTTCAGCGTCGGAGAATACAC
Source organism: Aestuariicoccus sp. MJ-SS9 (assembly GCF_032586235.1). Lineage (NCBI taxonomy): Bacteria > Pseudomonadati > Pseudomonadota > Alphaproteobacteria > Rhodobacterales > Paracoccaceae > Aestuariicoccus > Aestuariicoccus sp. MJ-SS9. The sequence goes on along the minus strand of NZ_JAWHTD010000027.1, from coordinate 12,973 downwards.
TTGGCGTGCTGACGTCAAGCAAGGAAGACGGAAGCTCTTAAAGTTGAAATGTACCTATGTTCTGGTTTATGACAACTTCCAAGACTGCGATGAAGCGTATACATATCTCTATTTTAAAAAAGTGGGAAGGTTTACAACTTACCCATACTTTAGAACTCAGTTCTCTGTGCAAGTCGGTGCTTCTGGCCTAACCTTCCCGCCGTTGCCCTCCCTAATTGATCGCGTGGACTAGAGCGGAACTGAATGGGTTAGTCGCTATTTTCAAGTAACTCATTGCGCGCAACTTGCTGCCGTTCCTTCCACGGCTTACTCCCCCACAACAAAACACATGCGCATATGAAAATCTGTGTTACCCTTCCCCCACCAACCGGGAGGAACCGCTTCATGAAACATCTTCTGTCCGCCGCAGTGCTGGCGTTGGCCACGCAGGCTTCGGCCGAGGGGCTGACCCATCGCGTCGCGATCCATGTCAACCAGGCCGATCCGGCTGTCATGAACACGGCGCTCAACAACGCGCAGAACGTCTATAGCCATTACGCCGAGCAGGGCGACGCCGTGATCATCGAGATGGTCGCCTATGGCCCCGGCCTGCAGATGTTCGTCCCCGGCAAGAGCCCGGTCGAGCAGCGCATCAGCACCATGAGCCTCGAGATGGACAACCTGAAATTCTCCGCCTGCGGCAACACGCTGAAGAAGATGGAGAAAAAGGTCGGCCACGAGGTCGCGCTGATGTCCGAGGCCGAGATCACCCCCTCGGGCGTGGTGCGGCTGATCGAACTGCAGCAGCAGGGCTACGCCTACGTCCGCCCCTGATCCGGACCCGCGACAGCGGCGCGCGGGCCGAACCGCGCGCCAAACCCCTTGCCATCCTCTCCAAACCGCGCTACGCGCACGGTTTCATGCCGGGTGACAGCCTTGGAGGCACCCGGCCTTTACATATGGAGAGACAACATGGCTGGAGAGATCCCAGATCTTCACGCTCAGGAACGCACGGGGACAGGCAAGGGCGCCGCTCGTCAGGCACGCCGCGACGGCATGGTTCCGGGCATCGTTTTCGGCGGTGACACAGACCCGCTGCCCATCAACCTGCCCTTCAACGAACTGCTGAAAAAGCTGAGGGCCGGGCGGTTCAAGTCGACGCTGTTCAACATGAAGGTCGACGGGCATGACGACGTCCGCGTGATCTGCCGCGACGTGCAGCGCGACGTGGTCAAGGACCTGCCCACGCATGTGGATTTCATGCGCCTGCGCCGCACGACCAAGATCAACCTGTTCATCCCCGTCGAGGTGCTGAACGAGGCCACCGCGCCCGGCATCAAGAAGGGTGGCGTGCTGACCATGGTGCGCCCCGAGGTCGAGCTGGTCGTGACCGCCGGTGACATCCCCGAGAAGATCACCATCGATCTGGCCGGCCTGAACATCGGCGACACTGTCACGATTTCCGACGTGACCCTGCCCGCGGGCACCAAGCCGACCATCGACCGCGACTTCGTGATCGCCAACATCTCGGCCCCGTCCGGCCTGCGCGCCGCCGAGGACGAAGAGGAAGAGGCCCCCGAGACCGAGGTCATCAACGAGGCGAGCGAGGACTAAATCCCGCCACCGTTGCACCGATAAGCGGCCCCGCTGTCACCGGCGGGGCCGTTTTGCATCCGCCGCTTTGCCAAAGCCCCGGCGGCGCGTTAGACAGACGGAAGCTGCAAGACGGAGGCAAGCGTGCAGATCTTCGTGGGCCTGGGAAATCCGGGCGCAAAATACGCCCGCAACCGGCACAACATCGGCTTCATGGCGCTCGACCGGATCGCCGAGGCGCATGGCTTTGGCCCGTGGAAGGCGCGTTTTCAGGGCCAGGTGGCCGAGGGGCGGCTGGGGTCCGAGAAGGTGCTGCTGCTCAAGCCGGAAACCTTCATGAACCGTTCGGGTCAGTCCGTGGGCGAGGCGATGCGCTTTTACAAGCTCGCGCCCGAGGACATCACCGTTTTTCACGACGAGCTCGACCTCGCCCCCGGCAAGGCCCGCGTCAAGCAGGGCGGCGGGCACGCGGGGCACAACGGGCTGCGCTCGATCCACGCCCATATCGGCGAAAACTATGCCCGCGTGCGGCTTGGCATCGGCCACCCGGGGCACAAGGACAAGGTCGCGGCCTACGTGCTGCACGATTTCGCCAAGGCCGAGGAAGGCTGGCTTGACGATCTTCTGCGCGGCATCGCCGATGGCGCGCCGGATCTGGCGGCGGGCGACACCGGCAAATTCATGAACGCCGTGGCTTTGCGCGTCGCACCCCCGCGCTCGGGCGGCGCGGCAAAGCCAGCCAAGGACAAGCCCGCCCCCGACAAGGCCGCAGAGACACCGCCCGAGGACATCCGCAGCCCGTTGCAGAAACTGGCCGACCGGTTCCGGTGACCGCGCGCATCGCGCCGCCCCACGGTTGCCCTTGCACACCGGCGCGCCACATGGTCCCCTGAACCGAGGGAGACGCAGATGCGCAGATTTCTGAAACGCGGCGGGGCGGTCCTGCTGATCCTCGCGGTTCTGGCCGGGGCCGCCGCGCTCTGGAAGCGCGAAGCGTTGGCGCGCCTGATGGCGGTCAACACGCTCTTTGCCGAGGACCGGATCGTCACCAATTTCTCGCACATGGACGACCTCTTCGAATCCGCGCCGGTGCCGCGCGGCGACGGCCCGGTGGCCGAGCTGCCCCAAGGCCCGCCCCTGACCATGCCCGATGGCTTCGACACCTTCCTGACCGGCCGCGCCGTGACCTCGCTGGTGGTGCTGCACGATGGCGCGCTGGTGCACGAGAGTTATTACATGGGCACCGGGCCGGACGATCTGCGCATTTCGTGGTCGGTGGCCAAATCCTATCTCTCAGCGCTTTTCGGCGTATTGCTGGCCGAAGGCGCGATCGGCAGCCTTGACGATCCGGTGACCGACTATGCGCCAGAGCTTGCGGGCGGGGCCTATGACAGCGCCACGATCCGCAACGTGCTGCAGATGTCCTCGGGAGTGACATTCGACGAGGATTACCTCGATTTCTGGAGCGACATCAACAAGATGGGCCGGGTCCTGGCTTTGGGCGCCTCGATGGACGGCTTTGCGGCGGGGCTGAGCGAGACCTTCCAGCCCCCCGGCAGGGGCTGGAAATACGTCTCGATCGACACCCATGTGCTGTCGATGGTGCTGCGCGGCGCGACCGGGCGGTCGATCCCCGAACTGCTGAGCGAAAAGATCATCGCGCCGATGGGGCTGGAACGCACGCCCTACTATGTCACCGACGGCTACGGCGTGGCCTTCGTTCTGGGCGGGCTCAACGTCACCACCCGCGATTACGCCCGCATGGGCCAGATGTTCCTGCAGAACGGCGCCTATAACGGTCGCCAGATCGTGCCGGCGGACTGGGTCGCCGAAAGCACCGCGCCCACGGCCAATACCGACCCGGGCAAACTGCGCTATGGGTATCAGTGGTGGATCGCCTCGGACCCGCGCCCGGGCGAATTCCTGGCGCGCGGGGTCTACGGGCAATATGTCTACGTCAACCGCCCCGCCGGGGTGGTCGTGGCCACCACCGGGGCCGACCGCGCCTTCCGCGACGAGGGCGCCTTCGACGAAAGCCTGGCGATGTTCCGCCGCATCGCCGACGCGGCAGAGGGGAGAGACTGACCATGCGCAAGGATCCCGCCATCAACGTGCTGGGCGGCCCGCTCGAGCTGTGCTCAAACGATCCGGTCACCGGGTTTTTCCGCGACGGCCATTGCAACACCTGCGACGCCGATCAGGGCAGCCATACGGTCTGCGCCGTGATGACCGACGAATTTCTCGCCTTCTCGAAATACGTCGGCAACGACCTCAGCACCCCGCGCCCCGAGTTCGGCTTTGCCGGGCTCAAGGCCGGGGACCGATGGTGCCTCTGCGCCGCGCGCTTTCTGCAGGCCCACGACGAAGGCTGCGCCCCCGATGTCCGGCTCGAGGCCACCCACCAGCGCGCCCTCGACATCGTCCCGCTGGCGGTGCTTCAGACCCACCGCCGCGACGGCTGACACCGCCCGGCGCACCGCCGCCCCGGACAGCGTCCTCAGACCAGCCAGCGCACCAGCACCGGCACGATCAGGCTCGTCAGCAGGGCGTTCAGCGCCATGGCGATCCCGGCATAGGCCCCGGCCACCGGGTTCACCTGAAACGCCCGCGCCGTGCCGATCCCGTGTGCGGCCACGCCCACCGCAAAGCCTCTGGCCCGCCAGTCCCCGATCCGCAGAAGGTTCATCAGCGGCGTCACCGTCACCGCCCCGATGATGCCCGTCAGGATCACCAGCACCGCCGTCAGCGACGGCAGCCCGCCCACCGCCTCGGATATCCCCAGCGCCACCGGCGCCGTCGTCGACTTGGGCGCCACCGACAGGATCAACTCCGGCGGCAGCCCAAACGCCCGCGCCAGCAGAATGGCCGAGCCCGCCGCTACAACAGATCCCGCCACCAGCGCCAGCAGGATCGGCAGCACCGAATGCCGGATCGTCTCGCGGTTGTCCCAAAGCGGCAGCGCCAGCGCCACCGTCGCCGGGCCCAACAGGAAATGGATGAACTGCGCGCCCTCGAAATAGGCGGCATAGGCCGTCCCCGTCCCCCACAGCACCGGCGCGATCAGCAGCACCGACATCAGCACCGGGTTGGCCCAGGGCGGGTTTCCCAGCCGCCGCGCCAGCGCATCCGCCGCCAGATAGGCCAGCACCGTCGCCGTCAGCCAGGTCAGCGGCGAGGTGGACAGATAGCTCCAGAGCCGCGCCACATCCGTCATGCGCCCGCCCCCCTTTCGGTCAGACGCCGCACCAGGATGAACGTCCCCACCGCCGCCAGCATCGCCAGCAGCGTCGAAACCGTCAGGATGATCAACAGCGCCAGCCAGTCCTTCGACAAGACCTCCAGATTGCCGATGACGCCGACCCCCGCCGGCACGAACATCAGCGACAGATTGGCCAGGATCACGCCGGTCGTGGGCCGCAGCCTCTCGGCCAGAGGCGGGCTCAGCCGCAAGAGCAGCAACAGCAGCGCAAGCCCCAGCACCGGCCCCGGAACCGGCAGCGCAAGCCCGCGCGCCGCGACCTCTCCGATCAGCTGGCAGCTTAGCAAAAGCCCGAATGTGGCAAGCATCGCGGTCACGCCCTTTCGATTGGTGTCACCGCCATTCTGCCGTGATCCGGCGGCCCGGACCATAGCCCTTCCCGCCGCACGCGCCCGCCCAAAAAAGCGCGGCGGCGGAGCATCCCTCCGCCGCCGCCCTGCTCAGCTCACATCCTTGTAGCTGATTTCCTTGACGTCCCGGCCCGCCTTCGCGCGCCGCACCAAAAGCCGGTTGAGCGCGTTGATATAGGCCTTGGCCGAGGCGACCACCGTATCGGTATCCGCCGACTGGCCGGTCGCGATCATGCCGTCCTCTTCCAGCCGCACGCTCACGGTGGCCTGCGCATCGGTGCCCTCGGTCACCGCGTTCACCTGGTAAAGCTGCAGCCGGGCGCTGTTGGGATAGGCCTCTCGCACCGCCTTGAAGGTCGCATCCACCGGGCCGTCGCCCTCGCAGGTGGCGCTCACGTCCTTGCCGTCGATCTCCATCTCCAGCACCGCCTGCGCCGGGCCGCCGGTGCCGCAGGTCACGGCGAGGTTGACCAGCTGCAGCCGGTTCATGTCGCCATCGGTGGTGGCCGTCACCAGCGCCAGGATGTCCTCGTCATAGACCTCCTTCTTGCGGTCGGCGAGCTCCTTGAACCGCACGAAGATGTCCTTGAGCTGGTTGTCGCCCACTTCGACGCCCATCTGCCGCAGCTTGTCGCGCAGCGCGGCGCGGCCCGAATGCTTGCCCATCACCAGGTTGGTGGCGGTCAGACCCACATCCTCGGGGCGCATGATCTCGAAGGTCTCGGCGTTCTTGAGCATGCCGTCCTGGTGGATGCCGGATTCATGCGCAAAGGCGTTCTTGCCGACGATGGCCTTGTTGAACTGCACCGGAAAGCCCGACACCGTCGCGACCCGGCGCGAGATATGCATGATCTTGCGCGTGTCGATCCCGGTTTGGAACGGCATGATGTCGCCGCGCACCTTCAGCGCCATGACGACCTCTTCCAGCGCGGTGTTGCCCGCGCGCTCGCCCAGCCCGTTGATCGTGCACTCGATCTGCCGCGCGCCGCCCTCGACGGCGGCCAGGGCGTTGGCCGTGGCCATGCCCAGATCGTTGTGGCAATGGGTGGCAAAGACCACCTCGTCGGCACCCGGCACTTCGGCGATCAGCCGCCGGATCAGATCGGCGGATTCGCGCGGCGCGGTATAGCCCACGGTGTCGGGGATATTGATCGTCGTGGCGCCCGCCTTGATGGCGATCTCGACCACCCGGGCGAGGTAATCCCACTCGGTCCGCGTGGCGTCCATCGGCGACCATTGCACGTTGTCGCAAAGGTTGCGCGCATGGGTCACGGTCTCGTGGATGCGCTCGGCCATCTCGTCCTGGGTCAGGTTCGGGATGGCCCGGTGCAGCGGCGAGGTGCCGATGAAGGTATGGATCCGCGGCTTTTCGGCATGTTTCACCGCCTCCCAGCAGCGGTCGATATCGGGCAGCTGCGCCCGCGCCAGCCCGCAGATCACCGCGTTCTTCGATCTCTCCGCGATCTCGCTCACCGCGCGGAAATCCCCCTCCGAGGCGATGGGAAAGCCCGCCTCGATGATGTCCACGCCCATATCGTCCAAAAGCTCGGCGATCTCCAGCTTCTCGGCATGGGTCATCGTCGCACCCGGCGATTGCTCGCCGTCGCGCAGCGTGGTGTCGAAGATCACCACGCGGTCCTTTTCCGCCTTGGGCGCGGCCTTGTCTTTAACTGTCTCAGTCATCTCGAAAAATCTCGCTTGTCTTCATCCGTGTCTTCGGCGCGATGGCAAAGCCCCTCTGAGCGGACGCGCCGGGACGGCACGCTCAGAGGCGGATTAGAAGAAGACGCAGGTCAAGCGCAAGCCCGGCAAGGGCGCGCACGGCACATCCGATATGACCAACAGCGTTCATGCGCGCCATAATACGCCGAACACGGAAAATGAAAACCCCCGAATGCACCGCACCCCCGCCCCCCTTCATCTGGTCAAAAATATCCCGGGGAGCGCGAGGGGCAGCGCCCCTCGCTCCCGAACCCGGCCAAGGGCGCCACCCCTTGATCCCCCCGCCCCGCCCGCTAGCTGCGCGATCATGGAAAATGCACTCATCATCGGCGCCTCGGGCGGTATCGGCTCGGCCCTCACGCAGGCCCTGACGGCAAAGGGCACCCGCGTCACGACCCTGTCGCGCCGCGACGACGGGCTGGACGTCACCGACGAGGCCTCGGTCGCCCATCACCTCTCCCGCCTCGATGGCCCGTTCGACCTGATCCTCACCACCACCGGCGCTCTGGAAATCGACGGGGCAGAGCCTGAAAAGACGCTGAAACAGCTTGACCCCAAGGCCCTACAGAACCAGTTCGCGCTCAACGCCATGGGCCCTGCGCTGGTGCTGAAACACAGCCTCCCTCTGATCCCGCGCGACCGTCCGGCGATCTTCGCGGCGCTCTCGGCGCGGGTGGGCTCGATCGGCGACAACCGGCTGGGCGGCTGGTACAGCTACCGCACCGCCAAGGCCGCACTCAACCAGCTGATCCATTCGGCCGCCATCGAACTGGCGCGCAGCCACCGCCATCTGGCCTGCGTCTGCCTGCACCCGGGCACCGTCGAAACCCCCTTCACCGCGAAATTCGCCAGCCGCCACCCCACCGTCCCCGCGCCCGAGGCCGCGCAGAACCTGCTGCGTGTCCTCCATGGCCTCACCCCCGCCGATACCGGCAAGTTCTTCGACTGGCAGGGCCACGAGGTGCCGTGGTGAGCCGCCTGATCCTGATCCTCGGCGACCAGCTGACCCCCGATATCGCCGCGCTGAAAGAGGCCGACAAGGCCACCGACACCATCGTCATGGCCGAGGTCGCGGACGAGGCCACATATGTCCGCCACCACCCCAAGAAGATCGCGCTCATTTTCGCCGCCATGCGCAAATTCGCGGCCCGGCTGCGCGGCGACGGCTGGGATGTCCGCTATACCGAACTGGATGACACCGCCAACTCCGGCTCGATCCCCGGCGAATTGCTCCGCCGCGCCGAGGAAACAGGCGCGACAGAGGTCCTCGCCACCGAACCCGGCGAATGGCGGCTGATCCAGGCTCTTCACGACGCGCCGCTCAAGGTCATCCAGCTGGAAGACACCCGCTTCGTCGCCTCCCACAAGGAGTTCGACGACTGGGCCCGGGGCCGCAAGGCCCTCAGGATGGAGTATTTCTACCGCGAGATGCGCCGCAAGACCGGCCTTCTGATGGCGGGCACCGACCCCGCCGGCGGCAAGTGGAACTACGACCACGACAACCGCAAACCCGCCCCCGACAGCGTCGATTACGGCGGCCCGATGCAGTTCACCCCGGACGCCACCACCGAGGCCGTGCTCGACCTGGTCGAGGCGCGCTTCGGCAACAGCTTCGGCAATCTGCGCCCGTTCCACTACGCCACCGATGCCGAAGAGGCGCGCCGTCAGCTCACCCACTGGATCAAACACGCGCTGCCCAAATTCGGCGATTTCCAGGACGCCATGCTGGATGGCAACCGCTTTCTCTATCACTCGGTGATCTCGCCCTATATCCACCTCGGCCTGCTCGACCCGCTCGAGGTCTGCCAGGCCGCCGAAGAGGCCTGGCGCGAGGGTGCCGCGCCGCTCAACGCGGTCGAGGGCTTCATCCGCCAGATCATCGGCTGGCGCGAATACGTCCGCGGCATCTACTACCGCGAGGGCCCCGGTTACACCCGCCGCAACGCACTCAACCACCAGCGCAAACTGCCCGATTTCTACTGGACCGCCGACACCGACATGCGCTGCGTGGCCAAGACCGTCGAACAGACCCGCGACGAGGCCTATGCCCACCACATCCAGCGCCTGATGGTGACCGGCAATTTCGCCCTGCTCGCGGGCATCGACCCTTCCGAGGTGCACGAATGGTATCTCGCCGTCTATCTCGACGCCTTCGAATGGGTCGAGGCCCCGAACGTCATCGGCATGAGCCAGTTCGCCGACGGCGGCGTCATCGCGTCCAAACCCTATGTGTCCTCAGGCAGCTATATCGACCGGATGTCGGATCACTGCGGCCATTGCGCCTATTCGGTAAAGGCCAAGACCGGCAAGAACGCCTGCCCGTTCAACCTGCTCTACTGGAATTTCCTGATCCGCCACCGCGAGCGGTTTTCCAAGAACCCCCGAATGGGCCAGATGTACGCCACCTGGGACCGGATGAAGGACGACCGCAAAGAGACGGTTTTGCGCGAGGCCGAGGCCTTTCTGGACCGGATGGGAAAAGGCGAGCGGGTCTAGGGCGGACGTGGAGGTCCCGGGTAAAGCCCGGGACTCGGTTGCGCCCTAGGCTGCGGCCAGCGCCTGCCCGTGGGATGGCGCAGCTACCGACATTCTGTGCGCTTTATCCCAGCCCAGTCATTCCCCCGACCGAACGGCGCGCCAACGTCACCAAAGCGGCGGCCTTCGGCCTTGCTTCCGCGGCCCATGCGCTTTGAAAGATGTCGGTCACCCAAAGCCGATGGCGATGGATCGGCACACAAACACTTGTCAGCCCACGCGGACCCACCGCGCGCCGCGGCCACGGAACGTCAACTTATCTTAATATTTCAATAAGTTAAATGTCAGCCTCCCTGCCCCAATGTTTCGCGCGCGAAACATAAGGTCACAGACACTGATCTATCCCAGCCGCGCCGCCGTCTCATCGCGCAGCGTCTTCAGCTCGGCCATCGCCTCGTCAAGCTGCGCGCGCTGCTCGGCCAGCTCCTGCATCTGCCGGTCGGCCATCCCGATCCAGGCGCGCATCTGCGCCTCGGTGCCCTCTTCCTCGTAGATCAGCAGCCACTGCCGGATGTCCTCCAGCTGAAAGCCGAACTTGCGGCCGCGCAGGATCAGCGTCATCCGCGCCACCTCGCGCGGTCCGTACCAACGCGCGCGCCCGTCGCGCTCGGGCTGCAAAAGCTCGATATACTCGTAATAGCGCAGCGTCCGCGGCGTCACGTCGAACTTCGCGCACATCTCTTTAAAGCTGAGGCGTGTTTCGGCCATTCTCGTCCCCCTCGTGGCGCAAAGGTACGGCCAGCCTGCCGTGAGGGCAATCCCCAAGGCTTGCGCCCGCCCCCGCGCCGTGGTCCAAGGTTTCCAGCAGAGGATCCGCCATGACCGCCGACAAAGCCCGCATCGCCCGCCAGTTCATCGAAACCATCCCCCACGCCCGCGCGCTGGGGATGGAGATCACCGAGATCGGCGACGGCGTGGCGGTGATCCGCATGGGCTACGCGCCCGAGCTGGTGGGCGATCCCGAAACCGGCGTGATCCACGGCGGCGCGGTGTCGGCGCTGATGGACACCTGCGGCGGCGCGGCGGTGATGAGCCATCCCCAAAGCCCCGCCGGAACCGCCACCATCGACCTGCGCATCGACTACATGCGCGCGGCCACCCCCGGCCAGGCCATCGTGGCGCGGGCCGAATGCTATCACATCACCCGCTCTGTGGCCTTCGTGCGCGCCACCGCCTGCGACGACGACACCGGCCGGCCCGTGGCCACCGCCACCGGCGCCTTCACCGTGGAAGGAGCCTGAGCCATGCCGCGCAAGGCCCCCGAACCCGTCCAGCAGGTCAAGCAGCGCCGCGACGCCGCCCTGCGCGCGCTTGCCCACGGTGTGCCCTACATCCAGTTCCTCGGCATCACATTCGACCGCCGTGGCGACGAGCTGACGGCGATCCTGCCCTTCGACGACAAGCTGATCGGCAACCCCTTCCTGCCCGCCATCCACGGCGGCGTCACCGCCGCCTTCCTCGAGGTCACCGCGATCATCACCCTCAGCTGGTCGGTGCTCTGGGAGGACATCGAATCCGGCGTCATCGGCCTCGACGCGCTCGAGGCCGGCGACCTGCCGCGCCTGCCCAAGACCATCGACTTCACCGTCGACTACCTGCGCTCGGGCCTGCCCCGCGACGCCTATGCCCGCGCCCGCGTCACCCGCTCGGGCCGCCGCTACGCCTCGGTCCAGGCCGAGGCCTGGCAGGACAACCGCGACCGCCCCTTCGCCCAGGCCGCCGCGCATTTCCTGATGCCGCGCAAGGATGGCTAGGCGCCCCGCCCCTGCTTCTTCTTGGCGGAAATACTCCGGGGGCTGCGCAGCAGCGGGGGCAGCGCCCCCTCCTCCGCCACCACCCCACGCTGAGCCATGACCGAAGCGCCCCGCCCCGTCACCCACAAAAGGGTGCTCAAGATCGCCGTGCCGATCCTTCTGGCCAATGTCACCGTGCCGATCCTCGGCGCGGTCGACACCGGGGTCGTGGGCCAGATCCCCGCGCCCGAGCCCATCGCCGCGGTGGGCGTCGGCGCGATCGTCCTGTCGGCGGTCTACTGGATCTTCGGCTTTCTGCGCATGGGCACCGTGGGGCTGACCGCACAGGCCGCCGGCGCGAATGACCGCAGCGAAATCGCAGCACTTCTGACCCGTGTGCTGATGATCGGCCTCATGGGCGGGCTCGCGCTCATCCTGCTGCAACCGCTGATCTTCGCCGGCGCCTTCGCCATCACCCCCGCCAGCGCCGAGGTCGAGGCGCTGGCCCGCGACTACATGCGGATCCGCATCTGGTCCGCCCCCGCCGCCATCGCGCTTTACGGCATCACCGGCTGGCTGATCGCCCAAGAGCGCACCCGCGCCGTACTGGCGCTGCAGCTGTGGATGAACGGCGTCAACGTCACGCTCGACCTGGTCTTCGTGCTGGCGATGGGCTGGGGCGTGCCCGGCGTCGCGCTGGCCACCTTCATCGCCGAATGGAGCGGGCTGGCGCTGGGGCTCTGGCTCTGCCGCGCGGCCTTCCGCGTGCCCGACTGGCGCGACTGGCCGCGTGTGTTCGACGCGATACGGCTCAAACGCATGGCGGTGGTGAACACCGACATCCTGATCCGCTCGCTGCTCTTGCAGACGATCTTTGTGTCGTTCCTGCTGCTGGGCGGACGCTTTGGCGACGTGACGCTGGCGGCCAACCAGGTGCTGCTGCAATTCCTGCACGTCACCGGCTATGCGCTCGACGGGTTCGCCTTCGCGGCCGAGGCACTGGTGGGCCGCGCCATCGGCGCCCGCGCCATCACCCAACTGCGCCGGAGCACCGTCCTGACCAGCCTCTGGGGCCTGGGGCTGGTCACCGGGCTGGCGCTGGCCTTCTGGCTGCTGGGGCCCTGGCTGATCGGCGTCATGGCGCAGGATCCGGCGGTGCGCGCGGCGGCGCTGAGCTACCTTCCGTGGATGGTCGCCGCCCCGCTGGTGGGGCTGGCGAGCTGGATGCTCGACGGGATCTTCATCGGCGCCACGCGGTCGGCGGACATGCGCAACATGATGCTGGTCTCGGCGCTGGTCTATGGCGCGGCGGTGCTGACGCTGCTGGAGCCGCTGGGCAACCACGGGCTCTGGCTGGCGCTGCACATTTCGTTCATCGCGCGCGGGGTGACGCTGGGCCTGCGCTACCCGGCGCTCGAGCGCGCGGCAGCGGCGGGCTGAGCGGCTGCGTGGAGGACGGCGAGGGCGGCGGCACGGAAGCCTTAAAGGCCCGTGAGTGTTCCGCACCGGCGCGCGGGGCGCGCGGGCGATCCGGCCGCCGGCAGCGCCGCCGATCCCCTGACGCGGCGCGTGCCATTCCCCTGCCTTGCGCGCTAGACGCGCCTCGGGCCATTGAGACCGCGCCGGGTTCACAAATGGTTAACCCGATCAATCCAGAACGAAGATCGTCGGAGATCGAAAGATATCTGGCGATCCCGCGAGGACTCGAACCCCGAACCTGCTGATTAGGGTCAGGACTCATTCACATTTCATAGCCAGAACATGACGGTTGCGGCTAACGCGATGGCTGAGAGGAAGGCCTT
>NZ_JAWHTD010000026.1:0-58605 GCF_032586235.1 Aestuariicoccus sp. MJ-SS9 | reverse complement strand
AGAGAGAATACGTGCTCACGCCCAAACGCCGGGAAACCTCCCGAACCGGATACCCCCGCACCGTGATCCGATGCACCCCATCCCGCTTGAACCCGTCGCTGTAGTTGCCTGTCCCCATGTCGGCCTCCTCGCCTCAAAGTTAGGGGGCAAAGCGTCTACAAATCTAGGGGCACCTCACCGGCCGCAACCGGAGAGCCGTCCACTGCCCGGCAGGGCATTGCGCAGCAATGTCCCGAGAGGGTTCAGCCAAAGCCTCGATCTCTTCGGTTGTTTCGGCGGCACCTTCAGCCCCTCCCGTTTCCACAGCCGTTCGACACGGCCATCGCTGACCTGCCAGCCAGCGTCTCTCGGCAGCGCCGCGACACGACGGTATGCGCACTTCGCGGATCGCGGCCACGCGTGCCGTCCATTGTCCAACAAGCACATCAACCTGCCGCAACTACTGAACTATTTCCTCTGGCTTGTGTTTCTTGTCCGCCATTCACTGTCCTCCGTATCCTAAACATGACGGCGGACCAATTCAGATGGGGAGGTTCACAGTGACGAACTCCCCGGGCCTTCCAGACATTCTCGGTGCCCCGGACTACCTGTTGAAAGCGTATTCAAACGACGAACGGGTCCTCTAAGGGACCGGGCAGATCGCAGCCACAGCAGAGGTCGCAGACAATGCCGACAATCTGCTCAAGCGTCCGGATGTTGCCTTTGTTGACCTTTGATCGGCGAAGAACAATTGCCGGTATGTCAGAATGACCCGGGCCTGATTCGGGAGCGGCCGCGTACAGCGCATTTCAGAACGCCACCGGGACGCTGCCGCCTCACTCTGCCCCGGCCCCGCCATCTGTCTGTTTCTTCTTTTTCTTCAAAGCCGCCAACTTGGCCTTCAAAACCCCCTTGCGGCGGTTCTGGTAGGCGCGGATGAGCGGCACCGACAGATAATAGCACAGCAGCCCGGTGACGATCCCGGGGATGATGCCTCCGACCATGTAGGGAAAGAACACCTCGTCATAGAATATTCGCAGATCGCTCCAATCCGCCTTATCCGGCGTGAAAAGCGCGATGACGTTGTTCCAGAGGTTATCCGCCGCATGGGCGAACTTTTGCCCCAGCGAACCGTGTTCCGACGGGCCCTCGATTTCGAGCAGCCAGTACCCCGTCCGCATCGACACCACGCCGATGGGCACATAGGTCAGCGGGTTGCCGAAGAAAGTGGCGAGCAGCGAGGCGATGATATTGCCGCGCAGAACCCAGGCCAGCACCCCCGCAATCAGAAAATGCAGGCCGTAGAACGGTGTGAAGGTGGTGAAGACCCCGGCAAAGATCCCGCGCGCGATCGTTTCCGGCGGATCTGGCAGGCGGTTGAGGCGGTGCTGCACGTAACGGGCCGCGCGCGCCCAGCCGCCCTTCGGCCAGAGCGCCTCGACCAGGACCTTCCAGATCGGGCGCCTGTCCCTGCGCTTGAAGACCAAGAGCCGCCCCTCCTACTCGGCCGCCGCCGGGGCGGTCACGAGGGACGGGTCGCGCATACGCTCGACCGAGGCGACATCGCTTTCGGCTTCGAGCGCGGAAATGACCGAATGCAGTTGTTCCGCGCCGCGCAGTTCCACATCCATCAAAAGCCGGTAGAAATCCGGTTTGCGGTCGGCGAATTTCAGATCCGAGATATTGGCCTTCTGTTCGCCGATCAGCGTGCAGATGCGGCCAAGGACACCGGCGTCGTTGCCGATGGTCATGTCCAGCGTGACGGAATATACCGCCGGGTGCTGCCCGTCGGCCCAGTGCAGATCCAGCCATCGCGCGGGCTGATGTTCGTATTCGGCCAGCGCCTCGCAGTCGATTGCATGAACGATCACGCCGCGCCCGCGCTGGGTGATGCCGACGATGCGTTCGCCCGGCAACGGCTGGCAGCAAGACGCGCGTTCGAACCCCTGACCGTGCGCCAGACCGATGACGGCGCGATTGACCTCGACCTCGGTATGCTTGGCGCGCGGGGCGAGGTCGGGATAGACCGCCTGCACCGCCTCGCGCGCGCTGAGTTCGGCGCTGCCCAGCCGTGCCAACAGGGTCTGGGCATCCTCGAGCCGCAGGGTCTTGGCCGCTTTTTCCAGCACCTTGTCGGTCGCTTTCTTGCCGACATGCTCGAAAGCCGAGCGCGCCAGCTCGCGCCCCAGTTTGATGAACCGCTCGCGATTAGCTTCGCGCAGGGCGCGGCGGATGGCCGATTTGGCCTTGCCGGTGGTGGCGATGTCCAGCCAGGTCGCCTGTGGCGTCTGGCCCTGCGCGGTGATGATCTCGACCGACTGGCCGTTCTTCAGCCGTGTCCAGAGCGGCACGCGTATGCCATCGACCTTGGCGCCGACGCAGGCCGATCCGATCCGCGTGTGGATCGCATAGGCGTAATCCAGCGGCGTCGCCCCACGCGGCAGCTTGATCACGTCACCCTTGGGCGTAAAGCAAAAGACCTTGTCGGAATACATCTCAAGCTTGACGGCTTCCATGAAGTCTTCGTGATCTTCCTCGGCGTCGAACTGCTCGGTCAGTGAGCTGATCCACTTGGCCGGATCGACGGCAAAGGGGTTTTCCGAACGCACCCCGTCGCGGTACGACCAATGCGCGGCGACCCCGGTTTCGGCCACGTCGTGCATCTGCCGGGTGCGGATCTGCACCTCGACCCGCTTGCCATCGCGGCCCGACACCGTGGTGTGGATGCTGCGATAGCCGTTCGACTTGGGCTGGCTGATGTAATCCTTGAACCGCTCCGGCACCGCGCGCCAGCGCTGGTGGATCGCCCCCAGCGCGGCGTAACATTCGGCCTCTGTCCGGGTGATGACGCGAAAGCCGTAGATGTCGCTGAGCCGGGAAAAGCCCATCTCTTTTTCCTGCATCTTGCGCCAGATCGAATAGGGCTTCTTGGCGCGGCCGAATACCTCGGCCTCGACGCCCGCCTGCTCCAGCTCGTGCACCATGTCCGAGGTGATGCGGTGGATGACGTCGCCGGTTTCCTTCTGCAGCGTGATGAAGCGGCGGATGATGCTGGCGCGTCCCTCTGGGTTGAGCACGCGAAAGGCCAGATCCTCCAGTTCTTCGCGCATCCACTGCATGCCCATCCGGCCCGCCAGAGGCGCGAAGATATCCATCGTCTCGCGCGCCTTCTTGGCCTGCTTTTCCGGCTTCATCGCCTTGATGGTGCGCATGTTGTGAAGCCGGTCGGCAAGCTTGACCAGGATCACCCGCAGATCCTTGGACATGGCCATAAAGAGCTTGCGGAAGTTTTCCGCCTGCTGGGTCTCTGTGCTGGACAATTCAAGGTTGGTCAGCTTGGTGACGCCGTCGACCAGATCGGCCACCTCCGACCCGAATTTCGCGGAGATCTCGGAATAGGTGGATTTGGTGTCTTCGATCGTGTCGTGCAGCAGCGCCGTGATGATCGTGGCGTCGTCGAGCTGCTGTTCGGTCAGGATCGCGGCCACCGCGACGGGGTGGCTGAAATAGGGTTCGCCCGAGCGGCGGAACTGGCCGTCGTGCATGTCGCGGCCATAATCGTAGGCCGCGTGAATAAGCGCTGCGTTGGTCTTGGGATTGTAGTTGCGGACCAGGGCAACAAGATCATCCGCCGCGATCATGGGCGTGTCACCTTTCCGGTCCCGACCAGGGCGTTAGCCCTGGCCCTGCGCCTCCATCAGAGCGCGCAGCAGCTTTTCCTCGGACATGTCGTCTTCGGCGGGTTTGTCGGCCTCGGCCCCCATCAGCAACGCCATGGCGTCGTCTTCGGGTTCGTCGACCTCGATCTGCGACTGGTTCGACTCGATCAGGCGTTCGCGCAGATCGTCGGTCGATTGGGTTTCCTCGGCGATCTCGCGCAGCGCGACGACTGGGTTCTTGTCGTTGTCGCGATCCACGGTCAGGGCGGCACCGCTGGCGATTTCGCGCGCACGATGCGCGGCCAGCATCACCAGCTCGAACCGGTTGGGAACCTTGTCAACGCAGTCTTCTACCGTCACGCGGGCCATGGGCGCCTCTTTCTCAGATCACATTCGGAAAGGCACATGTAACGCGCCGCAGCCTTATTGACAAGGCGCGAAACGATCACAAAGGCACCACCCCGGCCCGGTCGGCCGAGGGGAGCGCATCGCAGAGCGAACGGGCCGTCCTGCCCAGCGTCGGATGCACCCACTGTGCCGCAATATCGCATAGCGGCACAAGAACGAATGCGCGGTCCTGGATGCGCGGATGCGGCAGGATCAGCTCGTCGGGGGCCTCTTCGCGCTGCCGCTCGGGCGGCAATGCGCGCCATTCCGCCTGTTTTCGCGCATCCGGCAGCACCAGATCGCCGATGCCGATCAGGTCGAGATCGAGGCTGCGCATTCCCCAGCGCTGCACCCGCTCGCGGCCAAAGTCCGTCTCGACCGTGTGCAAGAGCGCCAGCATCTCCGCCGCCGGCCGGTCGCTGGCGAGCGAAAATGCCGCGTTCACATAATCGGGGCCCGCGCCGGCAGGGAAACAAGGGGTCGAAAAGAACCGGCTGATCCGGCGAATCACCGCCCCCCGCCGGGCCAGTTCGAACAGCGCGGCAGCGACGGTCTGGCGGGCGTCACCGGAACGTGAGCCCATGTTTGACCCCACGGCAACCAGCGTTTCTTGTCCGAAAACGGTAAAAGAGGTATTGTAAACCATCCTATTGATCCCTTGAAAGGCTTGCGAAAATACTTACCCTTGCTTAACCGGTTCCGCCGCACATTACACACTCACGGAAAAGCGGGGCCAATTACCGAAAGGAAATTTTATGTTTTACAAGGACGAACGGCTGGCGCTGTTCATCGACGGATCAAACCTGTACGCGGCCGCGAAGGCGCTGGGGTTCGACATCGACTACAAGCTGTTGCGCCAGGAATTCGTGCGTCGCGGAAAGATGGTTCGCGCTTTCTACTACACCGCGCTGCTCGAGAATGACGAGTATTCGCCGATCCGCCCGCTGGTGGACTGGCTGCACTACAACGGTTTCACCATGGTGACGAAGCCGGCCAAGGAATACACCGACAGTCAGGGCCGCCGTAAGGTGAAGGGAAACATGGACATCGAGCTGACGGTCGATGCCATGGAACTCGCGCCGCGTATCGATCACATCGTGCTGTTCTCGGGCGATGGCGATTTCCGGCCTCTGGTGGAATCGCTGCAGCGTCAGGGCGTGCGCGTGTCGGTCGTGTCGACCATCCGCAGCCAGCCGCCGATGATCGCCGACGAGCTGCGCCGCCAGGCCGACAACTTCATTGAGCTCGACGAACTGCGCGAAGTCATCGGCCGCCCCCCGCGCGAAGCGGTGGCGGAACGCTCGTTCGAGGTTGCCAACGGAAATTGATCCGCGTGACCGATGCTTGCTGAGGCCGCCGCTCTAGGCGGCCTTTTTCTCGCCGCCTTCGGGGCGGCGACCATTCTTCCGTTCCAGTCGGAAATCGTCTTCGTCGCCCTGCAGCTCGAGGCGCTGGTGCCGCTGTGGCTGCTGGTGACGGTGGCCAGCGTCGGCAACACGCTGGGCGCGGTGGTGAATTATGCGCTGGGGCGCGGGGCGGAGCGGTTCAGGGAACGGCGCTGGTTCCCCGCCTCCCAGGCCTCGCTGGCCCGGGCGCAGCGCTGGTATGCGCATTGGGGCGTCTGGACGCTGCTGCTCAGTTGGGCGCCGTTCGGCGATGCCTTCACCGTCATTGCCGGGATCATGCGCACGCCCTGGTGGCTCTTTCTGCTGCTGGTCACCATCGCCAAGACCGGGCGCTACATCGTTCTGGCCTGGCTGACCGCGGCGGCCACCTGACCCGGGGCCGTCGCGCCTCAGTTGCGGAAGACCTGCGCCCGCGCGTTGATCTGGTTGTGCGTCTCGACGACCTGCGGCGGCCATGTGCTCTTGATATAGGCCAGCACGTCCAGGATCTCGTCCGCCGACAGGACCTCGGCAAAGCCCATCATGTTCGATTTGTAACCGCCGCCGACGATGGCCTCGGTGCCAAGCGCGGTGATCCGGACCAGAAGAATGTCGTCGTGGTGCCAGGTGTGGCCGGTCTCGTCATGCGGCGGGGCGGGCAGATAGCCGGCGGCGTCGCGGTCCTTCCAGTTGGGCTGGCCTTCCAGATCGGCGCCATGGCAGGCCGCGCAATTCTCGGCATAGATCGTGGCGCCGTTGGCCACGCGCGCGGGCTCGTCATAGGGCAGGATGCCGGGGCTTTGGCCGGCATTCATCTGCGCCCAGGCAAACC
The DNA here is from genome assembly GCF_032586235.1 of Aestuariicoccus sp. MJ-SS9. Lineage (NCBI taxonomy): Bacteria > Pseudomonadati > Pseudomonadota > Alphaproteobacteria > Rhodobacterales > Paracoccaceae > Aestuariicoccus > Aestuariicoccus sp. MJ-SS9. Next base: position 52,363 of record NZ_JAWHTD010000026.1, on the reverse strand, counting down.
CGCCGAACCCTAACGTCGCGACCGCTGCTGCGGCGCAATAGATTTTCTTCATCTTCAATCCTTGCCAGGTCTTTTCGTTGTTGCCCAAAGGGGTATCGGAACACGCTGCGGCGCGAAACACACAAATCCGTCAGCCGAATCTCAGGGTTTCGATGGTCGCCAGCGCGTCCTCGACTGTCGCCACGGCGCTGTCGGGCATCATCAGCTCGACCAGTTCGGGCTCTTCGCTGACGATCTGGCCGCTGACGATGATGTAGACATTGGGATAGATCAGCCGCACGCAGTGGATCAGCCGCGCCAGCGCCTCTGCCGTGCGCTGCCCGCCTGACGAGAGGCCCAGCACCACCGCCGATACCTTGCCGATCTCGGCCAGGATCGTATCCTGATCGGCGCCGAAGAGCACCTGCACGTCCCACCCGTGCTGACGGAAAAGCTCGGCCGCCATCTCGACGCCGACGCCGTGATCCTCGCCCGGGACCGAGGTGAAGAGCACCGGTTCGGCCCTCGTGATGCGCGGCGGCGGCAGCGCGCGGCGCAGCATGTTGATCAGCTCGAACACCCGCCCGACGCCCGCGGTGACCTCGACGAAGGTGATCACGTCGTCGTTCCAGAGCGTGCCAAGCCGCGACGCCGCCGCCGCGAGGTATTTCGAATAGAGCGTGTCCAGCGTCAGACCGCGCTTCTGCAACCGCTGCATCATCCGCCGCGCGACTTCGGGTTCGGCGCTGATCAGCGCGGTGGTCAGCGCCTCGATATCGGCGGCGTCGGGGTTTTCCAGATCGCCGTCCCGGCCCGACAGGGTCCGGGTCGACAGGCGCTGCACGACGTCGCGCGCCAGCGACTCCAGCGCCGCCTCGGACAAACGTTCGCGCAGCGCCTGCATCCGGCGCTCGGAATTCTGAAAGAATGCGTCGTCCAGATCGTGCATGTCGCGTCAGCCTCCCCCCGTCGGCATGCCATCGTATGCGGTACCGAGTATTTTAGTTTGCAACCCTCGCGGATCAATACCTCCGGCGGCACTGGACGGGCCGGGGACAAGCGCTTAGGTCTGGGACAACGACCGGAGTTGACGCCATGACCAAGCCCCCCCTCACGCTCTATCTGGCCGCGCCGCGCGGGTTCTGCGCCGGTGTCGACCGCGCGATCAAGATCGTCGAGATGGCGCTGCGGAAATGGGGCGCGCCGGTCTATGTCCGCCACGAGATCGTGCACAACAAGTTCGTCGTGGACGGGCTGCGCGAAAAGGGTGCCGTCTTTGTCGAAGAGCTGGAAGAATGCCCGCCCGACCGCCCGGTGATCTTCTCGGCCCACGGCGTGCCCAAGGCGGTGCCCGCCGAGGCCGCCCGGCGCGAGATGGTCTATGTGGACGCCACCTGCCCGCTGGTCAGCAAGGTGCATATCGAGGCCGCGCGCCACCATGAGAACGGTCTTCAGATGATCATGATCGGCCATGCCGGCCACCCCGAGACCGTGGGCACCATGGGCCAGCTGCCCGAGGGCGAGGTGCTGCTGGTGGAAACGGTCGAGGACGTGGCGCGGGTCGCGGTGCGCGATCCTCAGCGGCTGGCGTTTGTGACCCAGACCACGCTTTCTGTGGATGACACGGCGGGTATCGTCGCAGCACTTCAGGCGCGGTTCCCGGCCATCGTCGGGCCCCACAAGGAAGACATCTGCTATGCCACCACCAACCGGCAGGAGGCGGTCAAGGCGATGGCGCCCAGGGCCGATGCGATGCTGGTGGTGGGTGCGCCGAATTCGTCGAACTCCCAGCGGCTGGTCGAGGTCGGCCGCCGCGCCGGCTGCGCCTATGCGCAGCTGGTGATGCGGGCAGGCGATATCGACTGGCGCGCGCTGGAGGGGATCGGGTCAGTCGGGATCACCGCCGGGGCCAGCGCGCCCGAGGTGCTGATCGAAGAGGTGATCGACGCCTTTCGCGCCCGCTATGACGTGACGGTCGAAGAGGTCGAGACCGCGCAGGAAAACGTCGAGTTCAAGGTCCCCCGGGTGCTGCGCGAGCCGGCCTGACGGACCGCCGAGCGCCGCTCGCGCCAAGGCGCATCGCCCCGCCCGCCGTCCCGTGAGGCACAAGTCATGACAAGCTGTGGTTGACATGACGCGTGTTGTCGCGATTCTGGCGCCCCCGGTTCATCGAAGGGTTTCACGCCCATGTCCCTGCAGTTTCTTCTGACCGCCTTCGTCGTCGTTCTGGCCCCCGGAACGGGCGTGATCTACACGCTGGCCGTTGGTCTCGGTCGCGGCGGCGCTGGGCTGCACGCTGGGCATCGTGCCGCATCTGCTGGCGGCGACGCTCGGTCTGGCGGCGCTGCTGCATGCCTCGGCGTTGCTTTTCAACGCGGTGAAATTCGCCGGGGTCGCCTATCTGCTCTACCTCGCCTGGCAATCGCTGAAATCCGGGGGCGCGGTGTCGGTCGATGGCACGGCCCCGGTCGAGCATTGGGCGAAAACCGCCCGGCGCGGGGCGCTGATCAACATCCTCAATCCCAAGCTGTCGCTTTTCTTCCTGGCGCTCTTGCCGCCGTTCCTGTCAGGCGATCCGGCCAGCGCCACGGGCGAAATGATGATGCTGGGGGCGGTGTTCATGGCGATGACCTTTGTCGTCTTCGTGCTTTACGGGCTTTTTGCCGCCGCGGCGCGCGACTGGATCCTGGCCAGCGAGCGGGCGATGCGCTGGCTCAACCGGTCGTTCGCCGCGCTTTTCGCGGCGCTGGCGGGGCGGCTGGCGCTGGAGCGGGCCTGAGGCGCGCCGGGGCTCTGGCCCCGCGCGGCATTTGGCCCTAGAACCCCCGAGGAACCGACCGACAGGAGGAAGACGCTTGCGCCAGATACCCCGCTCCGCCCTGATCCTGGGCCTGGCCGGTGTGATCCCCTTTGCCTGGGGCGCGCTGACGCTGCTGTCGGACGGCGCGGCAAGCTGGGGGCAGGCCAATCTCGGGGCTCGTTTCATCGGGCCTTATGTGCAGCTTTTCTACGGGTCGGTGATTCTGTCGTTCATGTCGGGCGTGCTTTGGGGTTTTGCCACCAAGGCCCAAGGCGGGCGCGCGGCGACGGGCTATGCCTTGTCGGTGATCCCGGCGCTCTGGGCGTTCTTCATGACCGGCGGCGGGCCGGTGTCGGCGGGGATGAACCTGATCTTCGGCTTTCTGGGGCTTCTGCTGCTGGACTGGGCGTTCTGGCGCTGGGGGCTGGCGCCGGAGTGGTGGATGCGGCTGCGCGGCCTCTTGACCGCGCTGGTGGTGGCCTGCCTGGCGGTGGGGGTGATCCTGTGACCGACCCAGAGACGATCCGCGTCTACGACGCCAGGGCGGGGGAATACGCCGCGCTTACCGGGCGCGATGGCCCGGACCGGACACTGGCCGATTTCATCGCGCGTGTCGTGCCGGGGGGGCGCGTGCTCGATCTCGGCTGCGGGCCGGGCGGGTCGGCGCGCCACATGGCGGCGGCGGGCCTGCAGGTCGAGGCCTGGGACGCCTCGGCCGAGATGGTGGCGCTGGCGGCGCGCCAGCCTGGGGTCGCCGCGCGGCAGGCCGTGTTCGACGATCTGACGGCGATTGCGGCCTATGATGCGATCTGGGCCAACTTCAGCCTGCTGCACGCGCCACGCGCCGACATTCCGCGGCATCTGTCGGCGATTGCCCGGGCGCTGCGGCCGGGCGGGCTCTTTCATATCGCGGTGAAGGAGGGCAAGGGCGAAGCGCGCGACGCGCTGGGCCGGGGCTACACGTATTTCACCGAAGCCGGGCTGACGCGGCTCTTGCAGGACGCCGGGCTGACGCCGGGGCCGTTCAAACGCGGTGTTGACAAGGGCCTTTCGGGCTCGATGGACCCGTGGATTTCGGTGACCGCCCATGGCTGAGCTTTTCGCCTATACCGACGGCGCCTGTTCCGGCAATCCCGGCCCCGGCGGCTGGGGCGTGCTGATGCGCGCGGTGGAGGGCGATACGATCCTCAAGGAGCGCGAACTGAGCGGCGGCGAGGCCGAGACCACCAACAACCGGATGGAGCTTCTGGCCGCGATCAACGCGCTCGAGGCGCTGGCGCGGCCTTCGGCGATCACCATCGTGACCGACAGCGCCTATGTAAAGAACGGGGTGACCGGCTGGATCCACGGCTGGAAGCGCAACGGCTGGAAGACGGCGGCGAAGAAGCCGGTGAAGAACGTCGAGCTCTGGCAGCGGCTGGACGAGGCGAGGGGCCGGCACGACGTGACCTGGGAATGGGTCAAGGGCCACGCCGGCCACCCCGAGAACGAACGCGCCGACGAACTGGCCCGCGCCGGCATGGCGCCGTTCAAGCGCTCGGCCAACGGGGGGTGACGGCGGTGATCCGGTGCAGCACGGCAGCAGGGGGCGCAGGATGACCGTCTTCACCGCGCTCGATTTCGCCTCGGTGCTGGTCTTTGCGCTGACCGGCGCGCTGGTGGCCAGCCGGGCGCAGCTCGACATCGTGGGGTTCGCCTTCATGGCCTGCCTGACGGCGGTGGGTGGCGGCACGCTGCGCGACGTTCTGCTGGACCGCAATCCGGTGTTCTGGATCGCGCAGCCGACCTATCTGGGCGTTGCCACCGGCGCGGCGCTGGTGGTGTTCTTCACGGCGCACCTGGTGGAAAGCCGGTACCGCGTGCTTCTGTGGCTGGACGCCTGCGCGCTGGCTGTGGCGGTGGCCGCCGGATCGGGCATCGCGGCAAGCCTGGATCAGCCGGTGCCGATCGTGCTGGTGATGGGGATGATCACCGGCTGCATGGGCGGGCTGATGCGTGACGTGGTTGCCAACGAGGTGCCGCTGGTTCTGAAACAGGGCGAGCTTTACGTCACCTGCGCCCTCGCCGGGTCGCTGGCCACGGTGATCGCGGGTGCGCTGGGGCTGGGCCCCGAGCTGGCCGCGCTGGCCTGCGCGGGGGCGACCTTTGCATTCCGCGCGGGCTCTTTGCACTGGGGCTGGCACCTGCCGGTCTACAAGGCGCGCCCGCCCCGTAACTAGGCAAGCCCGGGACGGCTTACTGCAGATCGGCGAAGGTTTCTTGCAGCCGCTTGCCGGCTTGGATCACGCGTGCGCGCGTGGTGGCGAGGTTGAAGCGCAGGAAGGTCTCGCCCCCTGGGCCGAAACCGGGGCCGGCACTGGCGGCGATGCGCGCCTGTTTCAGGACCCGGCCGTTGAATTCGTCGAATGTCATGCCTGTGTCCGCGAAATCCACCCAGGCGAGGTAGGTCGACTGCAAGGGCAGCGACCGCACCCCCGGGATCGCGTTGACGGCGGCGTCAAAGACGGCGCGGTTGCCCTCCAGATGGGCGATCTGCGCGTCGACCCATTCGGCGCCTTCGGGGCTGTAGGCCGCCTCGATCATCATCAGCGGCAGCGCCGCGGGCTTGTAATCCAGCGTGGTCAGGCGCTTTTTCATCGCCGCGCGCAGGGTCGTGTCGGGGATGATCATGTTCCCCGTGCGCTGCCCGGCGATGTTGAAGGCCTTGGAGGCGGCGGTCAGCACCACCAGCCGGTCCTCGACATGCGGGGCGGCGATGTGCATCGGCACGAAGTGGTTGCCGGGGTAGACCAGATCGTGGTGAATCTCGTCCGAAACCAGGATCAGATCGTTCCGCGCCGCGAAATCGGCGACGGCGCGCAGTTCCTCCGCGCTCCAGACGCGGCCCGAGGGGTTCTGCGGCGAGCACCACAGCAACACCTTTTCATGGCCCGTCAGCCGCGCCTGCGCGTCCTCGAGGTCGAGCACATAGGTGTCGCCTTCGCGCTTCAGCGGGCATTCGGTCACCTCGCGGCCCGACTTGTCAACCTTGGCGCGGAATTCGTGATAGACCGGGTTGAACGTGACCACGCCGTCGCCCGGTGCGCTCCAGACATCGAGGCAGAGCGCGATGCCGTTGCCGAGCCCCTGCGTGGTCAGAATCCAGCCGGTGTCGATCTGCCAGCCGTGGCGGGTCTGCATCCACCATTGGATCGCCTCTAGGTAACCCGGATAGGTCAGCGTATAGCCGAACACCCCGTGATCGGCGGCGCGGCGCAGCGCGTCGATCACGCAAGGGGCGGTCTGATAGTCGCTGTCGGCGGTCCACATGGCCAGGCCATCGTCGGGGGACACGCCATAGAGCGTCTCCATCGCGTCCCACTTCGAGCTGTGACTGCCCCTGCGGTCGATTTCCTTGTCGAATTGGCTGGTCATCGCGTCCTCATGGCTGATTTAGCGCGCACGCTAGCCAGTTTGGCCGCGACTGCAAGGGCGGGATATTGCAGCGGCCGTCCGATTTGCCTAAATGACAGGCATGATCAGGCCTATCCTCATCCACCCCGATCCACGGCTGAAAAAAGTTTGCGCGCCGGTGCCCGACCTGTCGGACGAATTGCGCGAGCTGGCCAAGGATATGCTGGAAACCATGTACGACGCGCCGGGCATCGGCCTGGCGGCGCCCCAGCTTGGTGTGCAGAAGCGGCTGATCGTGCTCGATTGCGTCAAGGACGACGACAAGCCCGGCCGCCCGCTGATCATGTTCAACCCCGAGGTGCTGAAGGTGTCGGACGACCGCAGCGTCTATGAGGAAGGCTGCCTGTCCATCCCCGATCAATTCGCCGACGTCGAACGCCCGGCCGCCGTCAAGGTCGGCTGGATCGACCAGAACGGTAATCCGCAGGAGGAAGAGTTCGACGGGCTCTGGTCGACCTGCGTCCAGCACGAGATCGACCACCTGGATGGCAAGCTCTTCATCGACTACCTCAAGCCGCTCAGACGGCAGATGATCACCCGCAAGATGGTCAAGCTGAAACGCGAAAGGGCGCGGGCGTGAGCGTCAGGCCGATCCTGGAATGGCCCGATCCGCATCTCTCCCGCCGCTGTGAGCCGGTCGCGTCGCTGGACGGGATCGAGGCGCTGGTGGGCGATCTTTTCGAAACCATGTACGCGGCTGCGGGACGCGGGCTGGCAGCGCCGCAGGTCGGGGTGCTGGCCCGGGTCTTCGTGATCGACGTGGGCTGGAAAGAGGGCGACATGCGCCCGCTGGCCTGTCTCAATCCGCGCATCGCCGAAGCCTCGGACGACATTCGGATCGGGCCGGAGCAATGCCTGTCGATCCCGGGCGTGACCGCGCAGGTGCCCCGGCACCGGGCGATCACGCTGGCCTTTACCGATCTCAACGGCGCCATGCAGCAGCGCCGCCTGACCGGGGCAGAGGCGATCTGCGCGCAGCATGAGCTGGATCACCTCGACGGGCTGGTGCATTTCGACCGGCTGAGCGCCGAGGGCCGCGCGCAGCTGGTCGCCGAGTACGAAGGCCGCCTGTGACCGCGCGGCGCTGCATCCCATGGCCCGACAAGCGGCTGCGTTCGGTGGCCGCGCCGGTCGAGGCGATCGACGACGCGGTGCGCGCGCTCTGGGACGATATGATCGATACGATGGAGGCGATGCCGGGCGTCGGCCTCGCCGCGCCGCAGCTGGGCGAGATGCGGCGGCTTGCCGTGGTGGATGCGTCCGAGGAGCGGGCGCGCGCGGTGCGAATGGCCAATCCCGAGGTTCTGCACGCCAGCGTGCAGATACGCGCCCATGACGAGGCGAGCCCCAACCTGCCCGGCGTCTGGGCCCGGATCGAGCGCCCGCGCGCGGTGACGGTGCGGTTCCTCAATGCCGAGGGCGCGGTGGAAGAGCGCGATTTCGTCGGGCTCTGGGCGACGAGCGTGCAGCATCAGATCGACCATCTGAACGGTCAGATGTATTTCGATCATCTGAGCCGGACCAAGCGGGACATCCTGCTGCGCCGCGCACGCAAGGCGGGGCGGTGAGCCTTTGTCCGGGTTCGGGAGCGAGGGGCGCTGCCCCTCGCGCTCCCCGGGATATTTTTGACCAGATGAAAACAAGGTGGGGTTTCTGACATGCGGGTCGTGTTCATGGGCAGTCCGGAGTTTTCGGTGCCGGTGCTGGAGGCGCTGGCCGAGGCCGGGCACGAGATCGTCTGCGTCTATTGCCAGCCGCCCCGGCCCGCAGGGCGCGGCAAGAAGGATCGCCCGACGCCGGTTCAGGCGCGAGCCGAGGCGCTGGGCCTGACGGTGCGCCATCCGCTGTCGCTGAAGGGGGCGGAGGCGCAGGAGGACTTCGCAGCGCTGGGGGCGGATGTGGCGGTGGTGGTGGCTTACGGCCTGATCCTGCCGCAGCCGGTGCTGGACGCGCCGCGGTTCGGGTGCCTGAACATTCATGCGTCGCTCTTGCCGCGCTGGCGCGGGGCGGCGCCGATCCACCGGGCGATCATGGCGGGCGATGCCGAGACCGGCATCTGCATCATGCAGATGGAGGCGGGGCTGGACACCGGGCCGGTGCTGCTGCGCCAATCGGTATCCATCGGCGACGAAGAGACCACCGGCGCGCTGCACGACCGGCTGAGCGTTCTGGGCGCCGAGCTGATCGTCGAAGCCCTGGCGAAGCTGCCCGATCTCGTGCCCGAGCCACAGCCCGAGGCGGGGGTGACCTATGCCGCCAAGATCGACAAGGCCGAGGCGGCGGTGGACTGGACCCGCGACGCCGCCGAAGTCAGCCGCCTGATCCGGGGTCTTGCGCCCTTTCCCGGCGCGTGGAGCCTGCTGGACGGCGCGCGGATCAAGCTTTTGGGCGCGCGGGTGACCGAAGGGCAGGGCGCGCCGGGGCAGGTGCTGGACGATGAATTCACCGTGGCCTGCGGGCAGGGCGCCGTACGCATCACCCGGGCGCAGCGGGCGGGCAAAGGCGCGCAGGATGCCGAGGTCTTTCTGCGCGGCCACCCGGTGCCCGCCGGCGCAAGGTTCGGAGGCTAGGCCATGTTCCCCACGCTCATCGGCACCATCGTGATCGCCGGCATTGTCGGCTATGTCTCGGAGCGGACAGGCTTCACGCGCAATGGTATCCTGCAGAGCATCATCATCTGCATCGGCGGGGCCTTCCTGGCCTATTTCGTGCGGCTGATGTTCGGGATCGGGTTCGGGTCGCCGGGGCTTAACGCCATCGCCTCGTCCATCGGCGCTTTGATCATCGTGCCGACTCATTGGCGCAAACGGTAAGGGGAACGTCTGGCATGGTTATCTGGCTGATCATCATCGGGGCGGCGGCGGGGTTCCTGGCCACGCGGATCATGCATGTGCGCATGGGCGTGGTGGAAACCGTGCTTCTGGGCATGGCGGGTGCTGTCATCGGCGGGCTGGTGCTGCGGGTGCTGATCACGGTCACCGGCGCGCTGGCGGGGCTGGTGGGCGCGGTGCTGGGGGCGGTACTGCTGATCTGGCTCTGGCAGACCTACGTCCGGCGCAAGTGACGATGTGCGAATTTGCGCAGGTCCTTGCGCGCTGACCGCCGATTGCATCATTCGCGCACAGCCCTACGTTCTCTTCCAAGCAATAGGAGACATGACATGGGCCTTCTGATCGACGGCGAATGGCACGACCAGTGGTACGACACCAAGACATCCGGCGGCGCGTTCAAACGCTCTGCCGCCAAGTTCCGCAACTGGATCACCGCGGACGGCAGCGCCGGGCCGAGTGGCGAGGGCGGATTCAAGGCCGAGGCGGGGCGCTATCACCTCTACGTCAGCTATGCCTGCCCCTGGGCGCATCGCACGCTGATCTTCCGCAAGCTCAAGGGGCTTGAGGATCTGATCAGTGTCAGCGCCGTGCACCCCGACATGCTGGGCGACGGCTGGAGCTTTCAGACCGACGACAAGGGCGCGACCGGCGATACGCTTTACGGCCTGCCCTTTGCACGTGACATCTATCTCAAGGCCGATCCCAAGCTGTCGGGCCGGGTGACGGTGCCGATCCTCTGGGACAAGCAGCGCGAGACCATCGTGTCGAACGAAAGCGCGGAAATCATCCGCATGTTCAACAGCGCCTTCGACGGGCTGACCGGCAATTCCGACGATTACTGGCCCGAAGAGCTGCGCGCCGACATCGAACCGGTGAACGAGCGGATCTACGACACGCTCAACAACGGCGTCTACAAATGCGGCTTCGCCACCACGCAAGAGGCGTATGACGCCGCCGTCCAACCGCTTTTCGACACGCTGGACTGGCTCGAGGACCGGCTGGCGGGCAACCGCTACCTGATGGGCGACCGCGTGACCGAGGCCGACTGGCGGCTTTTCACAACGCTGATCCGCTTCGACAAGGTCTATCACGGCCACTTCAAGTGCAACCGCGCGCGGATCGTGGATTACCCCAATCTCTGGGGCTATGTGCGCGAGCTTTACCAGTGGCCGGGCGTCGCCGAGACGGTGAATTTCGACCACATCGTGCGGCACTATTACTACAGCCACGAGACGGTGAACCCGCACCGCATCGTGCCTATCGGGCCCGATCTCGACCTGACCGCCCCGCACGGGCGCGGCCGCGCCAAGGCGGCCTGAAGGGTTAACCTTCGTCCGCCAGATCGCTGAGGATGGGGCAGTCGGGGCGGTTGTCGCCGTGGCAGGCCTCGACCAGATGCGCGAGCGTATCGCGCATCCCCCTCAGCTGGGCGATCTTGTCGTCGATCTGGGTCAGGTGCTCCAGGGCGACGCGTTTGACGTCGCTACTGGCGCGGGTTTCGTCCTGGTACAGCGCCAGCAGCGTCCGGCAATCCTCGATCGGGAACCCCAGCGCCCGCGCCCGCGCCAGAAACGCCAGCTTGTGCACGTCGCTGTCGCGGAAGGCGCGGTAGCCGTTAGCGTCACGCTGCGGCGTGATCAGGCCGATTTCCTCGTAATAGCGGATCGTCTTGGCGGGCAGGCCCGCGCGTTTTCCAACCTCCGAGATGTTCATGCCGCGGCCTCCTTCGTCAGCTGCCCGCCGCCCCTTGCGGGGCGCTCGGTCATGGCCGGGGTCACTCGGTGCAGCCGCAGCGCGTTGCTGACCACAAAGACCGACGACAGCGCCATCGCGCCTGCCGCCAGCATCGGCGACAGCAGCACGCCCATCGCCGGGTAGAGCACCCCCGCCGCCACCGGGATCAGTGCGGCGTTGTAGGCAAAGGCCCAAAAGAGGTTCTGCCGGATGTTGCGCAGGGTGGCGCGGCTGATGTGCAGCGCGTTCACCGCGCCCGCGATGTCGCCCGACACCAGCACCACATCCGCCGATTCGATGGCCACGTCGGTGCCGGTGCCGATGGCGAGGCCCACTTCGGCCTCGGCCAGCGCGGGCGCGTCGTTGATGCCGTCGCCGGTGAAGGCCACCGCGCCGAATTCCTGCCTAAGCGCCTTGATCGCGTCGACCTTGCCTTCGGGCAGGACGCTGGCGCGGACGTGGTCGATGCCCAGATCGCGGGCGATGGCCTGCGCCGTGGCTTCGGTGTCGCCGGTGATCATGGCGACCTTGATGCCCTGGGCATGCAGCGCCTCGACCGCCGCGCGGCTGGTCGGTTTGACCCGGTCGGCCACGGCAAAGGCCGCCGCGATGCGGCCGTCCACCGCCGCCAGAACCGGCGTCTGGCCGCGCCGGGCCATTTCTTCCAAAGCACCGCTCAGCGCACCGATCTCGACCCCCTCGCGGGTCATCAGCCGCTCGGCGCCGACCAGCACGTCCTTGCCGTCGACCCGCGCGCGCAGGCCGTGGCCGGCGATGGCCTCCATGTCCTCGGGCTGCGACAGCGGCCCCTTGGCGGCGCGCTCCAGCGCCCGCGCGATAGGATGCTCGGATCCCTGCTCGGCGCTGGCGACCAGCCGCAGCACAGTGTCGGCGTCAAAACCCTCGGCGGTTTCGGCGCGCACCATCTCGGGCTTGCCCTCGGTCAGCGTGCCGGTCTTGTCGAAGGCCATGACCGCCACGTCGTCAAGCCGCTGCAGCGCGTCGCCCTTGCGGAAGAGCACGCCCATCTCGGCCGCGCGCCCGGTGCCGACCATGATCGACGTGGGCGTCGCCAACCCCATGGCACAGGGGCAGGCGATGATCAGCACCGATACGCCCGCCACCAGCGCAAAGGTCAGGTTCGGCCCGAAGGTCAGCCAGATCAGCACCGTCACCAGCGCAATGGCCATGACCGCCGGCACGAACCAGCGCACCACCTGGTCGGCCAGCGCCTGGATCGGCAGCTTGGCGCCCTGCGCCTGCTGTACCATGGCGATGATCCGCGCCAGCACCGTGTCGGCACCCACAGCCGTCGCGCGAAAGCTCAGCGCGCCATTGCCGTTGACCGTACCGCCGACCAGCTCGGCCCCTTCGGTTTTCTCCACCGGGATCGGCTCGCCGGTGATCATGCTTTCATCGACATAGGACCGCCCGGTCAGCACCGTCCCGTCCACCGCGATCCGCTCGCCGGGGCGCAGGTGCAGAACCTCGCCGCGCCGGATGTCGGCGACCGGCACCTCGATGATCTGACCATCCCGCTCGACCCGCGCGGTGTCGGGCCGCAGCCCCATCAGCCGCCGAATCGCCGCGCCGGTGCGCCCCTTGGCCCGCGCCTCAAGGAACCGGCCCAGCAGGATCAGCGTCACGATCACCGCCGCCGCCTCGAAATAGACCGCACGGGTGCCCTCGGGCAGCAGAGCGGGCAAGAACAGCGCCACCGTGGAATACCCCCAGGCCGCCAGCGTGCCCAGCGCCACCAGCGAATTCATATCGGGCGTACCCTTGGCCAGCAGCGGCAGGCCGATGCGGTAGAACCTCCGCCCCGGCCCCGCCAGAACCACGCTCGTCAGCAGGAACTGGATCAGCCACGAGGTCTGATGCCCGATGGTTTGCCCGATCCAGTGATGCAGCGCCGGGAAGATATGCCCACCCATCTCCATCACGAAGACCGGCAGCGTCAGCGCTCCGGCGATCAGAAGATCGCGCTTGAGCGCATTGGTTTCGGCGTCCCGCCTTGCGTCGGCATCGTCGGTCTCGGCATCCTGCACATGCGCGGGATAGCCCGCGTCGGTCACCACCTGCGCCAGCGACGACGCCTCGGTCGCACCGCCCAGGATGACGATCTCGGCGGTTTCCGAGGCCAGGTTGACGCTGGCCTCCACCACGCCCGGTGCGGCCTTCAGCGCCGCCTCGACCCGGCCCACGCAGGACGCGCAGCTCATGCCGGTGATCGTCAGCACGATCCGTTCCTCGCGCGCTGGATAGCCCGCGTCCTTCAGCGCCACGGCCAGCGCGCCGGGGTCCGGATCGCCGCTCACCTGCGCGCTGTTGTTGGCGATGTTCACATGCGCCCCGGTCACGCCCGGGACGCCCGCCAGCGCGCGCTCCACGCGCCCGGCGCAGCCCGCGCAGGTCATTCCGGTGACGTCGAATGTCAGTGTCTGGGCCATGAGTCGCCCCTTTTCTGTTGCCGTTTGAGGCTCAGATAGGGGTTCCAGTCACTGGAAGGTCAAGGGGGCCGATCGAAAAATCCCGTCTGGCCCGCCACCCGCGCCCGGCAATCGGCGCATAGCAGCGGCAGCCCGACCCGCTCCGCCGCGATCAAGAGCTGCAACAGAACGGCGGGCCGCACGACAAAGCACGCCTCGGCCAGCGCGCTTTCGCGGTCCTGCTCGGTCGCCATCATCACCAGGCGCGCCAGATCCGCCTCGTCGGCCGAGAAGGCCGGCGCGTCGGGGTCCAGAATATCCAGCGCGCGCCAGCCATGGGTGTCGATCAGCTGCAGCAGGGTTTCCAGCGCCCGCGCCGGGCCCAGCCGCACGGCCAGATCGTTCCACACGATCTGCTGCCCATCGGCGCCGGCGCGCCACTGCCGCACCATGGTAACGAAGGCGCGCTCGACCGGGCGCAGGGGCCGGGTCGGCGTATCGGGAAAGGGGCTGTGCTTCATGTCAGGCTCCGGCGCACCGAGGGGTTGCCCGAAATCCTGACTGAAACTATCGGGTATGTCAATCGGCACGCCTAAGCCCCGGCCCGGCCCAGGCCTCAAGCTTCGGGATTCAGGAGGTGCCGGTCTCCGCCGCGATCTGCGCGCGGGACTTGCGCGCGCGCTCGGTGGCGGATTTCAGCTGCCCGCAGGCCGCCATGATATCCTCGCCCCGCGGCGTGCGGATGGGCGAGGCATAGCCCGCCTTATAGACGATATCCGCAAAGGCCTCGATCCGGCTCCAGTCGCTGCGCTGGTAGGGCGCGCCGGGCCATTCGTTGAACGGAATGAGGTTGATCTTGGCCGGGATCCCCTGGATCAGCTTGACCAGCCGGCGCGCGTCGGCGTCGCTGTCGTTCACATCCTTCAGCATCACGTATTCAAAGGTGATCCGCTCGGAATTCGACAGCTTGGGGTATTCACGCAGCGCGCCCAGCAGCGTCTCGATGTTCCAGCGCTTGTTGATCGGCACCAGCTTGTCGCGCACCTCGTCGGTGGTGGCGTGGAAGGACACCGCCAGCAGACAGCCGATCTCTTCGGCGGTCTTGGCGATCTCGGGGACCACGCCGCTGGTGGACAGGGTGATGCGGCGGCGCGACAGGGCGATGCCCTCGCCGTCCATGGCGATCTTCATCGCGTCGCGCACGTTGTCGAAATTGTAAAGCGGCTCGCCCATGCCCATCAGCACGATATTGGACAGCAGCCGCGGCCCGCTCTCTCCGGTGCCGGTGCCGGGTTCGGGCCATTCGCCCAGATCGTCGCGCGCCAGCATGATCTGGCCGACGATCTCTCCAGCGGTGAGGTTGCGCACCAGCTTCTGCGTGCCGGTGTGGCAGAACGAACAGGTCAGCGTGCAGCCCACCTGAGACGAAATACACAGCGTGCCGCGATCCGTCTCGGGGATATAGACCACCTCGACCTCATGCCCGCCCGCGATCCGCACCAGGTACTTGCGCGTGCCGTCCGCGCTCACCTGCCGCGACACGACCTCGGGCAGGGCGATCACGAAATGCTCGGCCAAAAGCGCGCGATAGGCCTTCGACAGGTTCGTCATCTCGGCGAAATCGCGCACCCCCCAGTGATAGATCCACTGCCAGATCTGGCCCGTCCGCATCTTCGCCTGCTTTTCCGGGGTCCCGGCGGCGATCAGCGCCTCGCGCAGCGCCGCCCGCGTCAGACCCACAAGGTTCACCGGCCCCTCCGGCAGCTTGCGGGGGATCGTCAGAACGTCCTGCGTGATGGGCGCTTTGGCAGACATGGGCTCGGTCCTCGGCTCGAAACTCCCGCCTCATATAGGATTCGGGACAAAAAGCAAAAGGCGCGATCGCAACCGCGCCCCTGTCTTCTTCTTGGCAAAAATACTCCGGGGGAGCCGCCAACGGCGGCGGGGGCAGCGCCCCCACTCGTTATCCGCCCGAACACCGCCGCTCGGCATCCTCGACCGCAGCCGTGAACCCCAGAAGCGAGAACGTGTCCTTGGTCTGCGTGCCCCGGCTCGAGCGCGCGGTCAGCACCGCATCCGCCCCGCGCTTCATCGCGGTGATCAGCTTGGAATCGTCCTGCGGCGTCGCCGGCCAGGCCCATTCGCCCTCGGTGAAAAGCTCGAACTCGTTGCCGCCGATGTCGACGTTCACGGTCGAGCCGCTGGCGAAGGGATAGCCGCCGGTAAAGGCCACCTGTCCCTGCACGTCCGCCCCGGGACGATAGAACACCATCAGCAGGATCTCACCCCGCGTCACAGCGACCACGCGGCCGTCCTTGGTGTTGACGCTTTCCTTGTAGGTCGTGACCGCCCAGCATTCGCGCGGATTGTCGCCCTCGAACACGGACCAATCGGTCATCGCGTCCACGCGATTGGTGCTTTCTTCCTGCGCAAGGACGCTCGTCCCCGCCAGCGCGATCGCGGCGCTTGCCAGCACCCGCCCGAAAAGTGATTTCATCCCGCTGCCTCCAGCTTCCACAGCCTCAATACAACAACCCTGCGTCCCTGCCTGTTCCGGCTTATCCCCTGACGCAAGCCCTTTTTCGCTCGACGTTATTTTATTAGCCTGAAATACCGGGCGCTTGAAAGCCCTGTTGGCAGATTATCGCTCAGATGTGAGGCCCCCATGTCCACCCCGGCAATTCCCATGGTTGAAATCCGGCGCGGCCCGCTGGCCGAAAGCCTGCATTCCGGCCACGCGGTGATCTGCGACGCCACTGGCGCCATCGTCGAGGCCTGGGGCGACCCGGGCGCGGTGGTGCTGCCGCGCTCTTCGGTCAAGATGATCCAGGCGTTGCCGCTGATCGCCTCGGGTGCTGCGCGGGCGCACGGGCTGGGCGGTACGCAGCTGGCGCTGGCCTGCGCCTCGCACGAGGGCGCGCCGCTGCATGTGGATGCGGTCAACGCCTGGCTGGCCGATCTGGGGCTGGGCGAGGACGACCTGCGCTGCGGCCCCCAGCCCAGCCGCGACAAGGCGCTCAAAATGGCGATGATCCGCGCCTATGAGCCGCCCTGCCAGGTGCATAACAACTGCTCGGGCAAGCATACCGGCTTTCTGACGCTGGCGCGCCATCTCGGCGCGGGGCCGGAATATATCGACCCCGACCACCCGGTGCAGCAAGCCGTGCGCGAGGTAACCGAAGAGGTCACCGGCGCGCCCACTCAGGGCTTCGGCATCGACGGCTGTTCGGCGCCGAATTTCGCCACCACGATGCAGGGCACGGCCCGCGCCATGGCCTTCTTCGCCGCCGCCGGGGGGCAGGGCGGCGCTCTGGTCGAGGCGGCCACCCAGCTGACCGGGGCGATGATCGCCCATCCCGAATACGTGGCGGGCGAGGGCCGCGCCTGCACGCTCCTGATGCGCGCCGCGCGCGAGCCCTTGGCGCTCAAGACCGGGGCCGAGGGCTTTTTCACCGCCATCCTGCCCGATCGCGGGCTGGGCGTCGCGCTCAAGATCGCCGATGGCGCGACTCGCGCCTCGGAATGCGCCATCGCCGCGATCCTCGTGCGGCTCGGGGTGCTCGACCCCGCCCACCCAGACGTGCAGCGCTTTCTGAACCCGCCCTTGCGCAACCGGCGCGGGATCGTCTGCGGCGAAATCCGCCCCACGCCCGCGCTTCTCGGCAATTGACCCCGGCTTGCGTGTTGCAAAACGTCCCCGATGCGCGATGATCGGCGCAGTCACTTCAGGGAGAAAACATAAAATGACACTCAAGCTGACGGCCGCCAGCGCCGCATCGCTGACCCTCGCCGCAACCGCCGCCTTCGCCGATTGCGACACCATCACCTTTTCGGACGTGGGCTGGACCGACATCACCGCCACCACCGCCGCGACGACCGCCGTGCTCGAGGCGCTGGGCTACGAGACCGACATCAAGGTGCTGTCGGTGCCGGTGACCTATACCTCGATGGCCGAGGGCGACATCGACATCTTCCTGGGCAACTGGATGCCCACGATGGAGGCCGACATCGCCCCCTACCGCGAGGCCGGTACCGTCGACACCGTTCGCGCCAACCTGCAGGGGGCTAAGTACACGCTGGCCACCAACGCCGCCGGCGCCGCCATGGGAATCGCGGATTTCGCCGACATCGCCGGCGCCGCCGATGCGCTCGAAGAGACGATCTACGGCATCGAGCCGGGCAACGACGGCAACCGCCTGATCATGGATATGATCGCGGCCAACGCCTTCGGGCTCGAGGGCTTCGAGGTCAAGGAAAGCTCTGAACAGGGGATGCTGGCGCAGGTCGGCCGCGCGGTCAGCCGCGACGAGCCGGTGGTGTTCCTCGCGTGGGAACCGCACCCGATGAACGCCAATTACGACCTGACCTACCTGACCGGCGGCGACGATTACTTCGGCCCCGACCTGGGCGGCGCGACGGTCTACACCAACACGTCGGCCGGGTTCGTCGATGCCTGCCCCAATGTCGGCAAGCTGCTGACCAATCTCGAATTCAGCCTTGCGATGGAAAACGAGATCATGGGCGCGATCCTCGATGACGGCGAGGACCCGGCGGATGCCGCCAAGGCCTGGCTCGCGGCCAATACCGACATGGTGACCGGCTGGCTCGACGGTGTGACCACCAAGGACGGCGGCGATGCCGTGGCTGCGGTGATGGACGCGCTCAAGATGTAAACCGCGCGCCGATCCGCGGTTCCGGGCCAGGCCCGGGGCCGTGTTGCGCGAAACGGCCGGTGCCTTTGCGAAATCGAAGGCACCGGCGCGACAGAGCCCCGGGCTTGCCCCGGGGCCTCCACGCCCCCCACCCGAAGTGGACGGCCCGAACCCGGAGAGACGCCGCATGAACTGGCTCACCGATCACAAGATCCCCATCGGCGACGGGGCCGAGGCCGTCTTCGACTGGCTCCAGTCCAACGGCGCCTGGTTCTTCGACGGGCTCGCCATCGCGATGGAGACCCTAATCGACGGCATCCTCTGGGTGCTGCAATCGCCGCATCCGCTGATCGTAGTGGCCGTGTTTACCGCCCTCACCTGGGCCCTGCAGCGCGGCTGGAAGATCCCGCTCTTCGTGGCGCTGGGCTTTCTCTTCATCCTCAACCAGGGCTACTGGGAGGAAACCACCGAAAGCCTCACCCTGGTCCTGTCGGCCTGCGTGGTCTGCATGGGCGTCGGCGTGCCCATCGGCATCGCCGCCGCGCACCGGCCCCGGCTCTACCGCGCCATGCGCCCGGTGCTCGACCTGATGCAGACCCTGCCCACCTTCGTCTACCTCATCCCGGCCATCGTCTTTTTCGGCATCGGCATGGTGCCGGGGCTGATCGCCACCGTGATCTTCGTCGTCCCCGCGCCGATCCGGCTGACCCATCTGGGCATTTCCAACACCCCCACCGCGCTGCTTGAGGCCGCCGAGGCCTTCGGCGCGAAACCCAGCCAGACGCTGTGGAAGATCGAACTGCCCTACGCCTTGCCGCAGATCATGGCGGGGCTGAACCAGACCATCATGCTGTCGCTGTCGATGGTGGTGATCGCGGCGCTGGTGGGTGCCGACGGGCTGGGCGTGCCGGTGGTGCGCGCGCTCAACCGGGTCGACACCGGCCTCGGGTTCGAATCGGGCTTCGTGATCGTCATCGTGGCGATCATGCTGGACCGCATGCTGCGGGTGGGCGACAAATGACGGCCGCGGTAGAGTTCAACAACGTCACGATCCTTTTCGGCGATCACCCCGAAGCGGCGCTGCCTCTGGCCGACAAGGGCCAGACCCGGGCCGAGATCCAGTCCGCCACCGGCCAGGTCCTTGGGGTGCACGATTGCTCGCTCACCGTGGACGAAGGCGAGATCGTGGTGCTCATGGGCCTCTCGGGCTCGGGCAAATCCACGCTTTTGCGGGCGGTCAACGGGCTGAACCCGGTGGTGCGCGGCCATGTCGGCGTCAACGACGGCGGGCGCATGGTCAACGTCACCGCCTGCGGCGCGCGTGAGCTGCGCCGCATCCGCCAGACCCGCGTCGCCATGGTGTTCCAGCAATTCGGCCTGCTGCCCTGGCGCACAGTGCGCGAAAACACCGGGCTGGGGTTGGAGCTGGCGGGCCAGACCGCCGACGAACGCCGCGATCAGGTCGACCGTCAGCTGGCGCTGGTGGGCCTGTCGGACTGGGCCGAACGCAAGGTCGGCGAGCTTTCGGGCGGCATGCAGCAGCGCGTCGGCCTGGCGCGCGCCTTCGCCACCGACGCGCCGATCCTCCTGATGGACGAACCCTTCTCGGCGCTCGACCCGCTGATCCGCACCCGGCTGCAGGACGAGCTCTTGCAGCACCAGCGCGACCTCAAGCGCACGATCATCTTCGTCAGCCACGATCTCGACGAGGCGTTCAAACTCGGCGGACGCATCGCCATCATGGAGGGCGGGCGCATCGTGCAATGCGGCACCCCGCGCGAGATCTTCTCGAACCCCGCGTCGGACTATGTTGCGGATTTCGTCGCGAACATGAACCCGCTGGGCGTGCTGACTGCCCGCGACGTGATGGAGCCCGGCACCGGCGGCGCCGAGGTCGAGGCCGAAACCCCGATCCGCGATCTGATGCCACAGCTCAAGGACGGCGCGCTGACAGTGGTCGAACACGGCGCTGCGCTGGGCCGGGTGACCGCCGACAGCGTGGTGCGTCGCCTGGCGGAATGACCGCCGGGCTCGACATCCGCGAGGCGCGAACGCCTGAGGATTTCGACGCGGTCCGCGACCTGTGCTGGGACTATCGCGACTTCCTTTTGGAGCTCGGCCCGAAGGACGCGGCGATCGTCCGGCATTTCTACCCCCGCGACGGCTATGCAAAGGTCATGGCGCGGCTCGAAACAGACCACGCCCCGCCGTCGGGCAGCGTCAAGCTCGCCCGGCTTGACGGCGCGGCTGTGGGCTGCGGAATGCTGCACAGGCTCGAACCCGGCACGGCCGAGATCAAGCGGGTCTACGTGCGCGACGCGGCCCGCGGCCGGGGCGCGGGCCGCGCACTGATGCAGGCGCTGATCGCGCAATGCCGCGACATGGGCTTTCGCCGCATTCTCATGGACACCGGCAAGCCACTGACAACCGCGACCGCGCTCTACCTTTCCATGGGTTTTCGCCTGCGCGGGCCCTACCAACCGGTGCCGGACCTGGCCAAGGACCATCTGATCTTCTTCCAGATGGACCTCTGAGCCTTCGGCACACAGCTCCGCACGACGCCGTAGGGTGCGCTTCAGCGCACCGCGCCGGGCAGGGCCGGGATCAGCGCCTTGATGGCGCGGGCATGCTCGGGTGTGGCGGCCAGCGTGTCGGCGGCCAAGGCGCGGGCCTCGGCCAGAACATCGCCTTCGGCCAGCCGGTCGATCAGGCCCGAGCGCATGGCCTCTTCGGCGCCCACCTTGACCCCGCCCATCAGGATCATCTTGGCCCGCGCCGGGCCCGCCAGCGCCGCCAGCCGCGCCGGGTCCGAGGGCTGCGGCAGGAAGCCCAGCTTCATCACCGGATAGAACATTTTGGCCGAGGCCGGGGCGATGCGCAGGTCGCAGGCCAGCACCATCCCCATGGCACCGCCCGCGACCGTACCGTTCAGCGCCGCGATGCTGAGGCCCTCAAAGCCCGCCACCGCGCCCGACAGCCGCTCCCAGAGCGGCGAGGTCGCCAGCCCCGCGCGCGCGGCCTCCAGATCGGCGCCCGCGCTGAAGACCTTGCCCGCGCCGGTCAGCACCAGCGCCCGCGCCTCCGCCGCCCCTTCGACCGCCTCGCAGAGCGCCTCCAGCATCCCGGACGTCAAGGCGTTGGCCTTGTCGGGCCGGTCGAGCGTGATCAGCCGCAGCGCGCCGTCGTCCGCGACCCGGATCAAATCAGGCCCACCTTGCGGCGGATGTCCTCGTCGCGCAGCGAGACCTCGTCGCCCAGGAACCCATCCGCGTCCGAGCCGCACATCCACAGCAAAGCCCGCGCCGGCCAGTCCGGCGGGACATGGGCGGACCAGTCCAGCTGGCTGACCGGGTTGATGCCCGAGGCCTTGATCTCGCGCTGCATCTGGGTCGCCACGGTGCCGGGCGACAGCGACAAGGCGCGGATGCCCTTGTCGCGGTTTTCCTTGTCGGCCATGCGCGTCAGCATCAGCGCGCCGGCCTTCGAGGCGCAGTAATGCGACCAGCCCTCGACCGGGCCATGCGCCGCGCCCGACCCGATGGTCAGGATCGTGCCGCCGCCCGCTGCCAGCATCACCGGCAGCGCCGCGCGCATGCCGTGAAACACGCCCTTGAGGTTGATGTCGATGACATTGCCCCAGGCCTCGGGGTCGGCGCTGGCCATATGCGACACAGGCTCGATCACACCGGCGTTGTTGATCAGGATGTCGAGCCCGCCAAAGGCCGTCTGGCAGTTGCGCACCGCCTGCTCGACCTCCCAGTAGCGCGAGATGTCGCAGGGGATCGCCGCCGCCTTTTCGCCGATCTCGCCGGCCAGCTCGGCAATTGCATCGCCGCTGCGCGCCACCAGCGCCACATTGGCCCCGGCCGCTGCGAACACGCGCGCCGCCTCGGCGCCGATTCCGCGGCTCGCGCCGGTGATCAGCGCGGATTTCCCGGTCAAGTTCATTGCAACCTCCCATTGATGTCGGTCCATTTGGTAATGACCCGGCGGCAGGCGGTCCAGCCCCTTGACCCTCTGCGCCGGAGGGTCGAAGCTGGTTTCAGGAATTTCATTCGGGAAGGAACGATTATGACCAGACAATTTGCCTGTTTCAGCTCCACCGCCCTTGCGCTCGGCCTGATGGCCAACACCGTCGCCGCCGAGGTAACGCCGGCGGATGTCTGGGGCGATATCACCGCCTATGTCCAGGGCTTCGGCTATTCGGTGATGGCGACCGAAACCGCCGAAGGATCCGATCTGCAGGTCACCGACGCGGTGATCTCGATGACGCTGCCCGAAGACGAGGGCGAGGTCAGCTTTTCCATGTCCGAGGTCCTGCTGAGCGACGCGGGCGACGGCACGGTGCGGGTCACCTTCCCGGCCTCAATGCCCATTGCGGTCAATGTGACGCCAGACGGCGAAGACCCGGTCGACGTGGTGATGGACTACACCCAGGAGGGGCTGGACATGGTCGTGTCGGGCGATCCCGGGGCGATGGTCTATAGCTATACCGCCGACAGCCTCGGGCTTGTGTTGTCGGGCCTGACGGTCGACGGCGTTCCCATCCCCGCAGAGGTGGCGCGGTTCGCCCTCAGCTCGGGCCCGGTCGAAGGCCGTTCTGCCGTCACGCTGAGCGGCGGCATGCGCGAGATCGACCAGAGCGTGACCGTGGGCGCGGTCACCTACGACATGGCCTTCAACGACCCAGACAGCGGCGATTCGGGGACCTTCACGGGTCAGATGACCGGGCTGGCCATCGCGGGCACCGGCAAGATGCCGCAGATTGTCACGCCCGAGATGCTGGCCGACATGATGGCCATGGGCGTCGAGGGATCGGGCACGTTCACGCATCAGGGCGGGCAGATGCAGTTCTCGGCGACCGACGGCGGCGAGGTGACCCAGGGCCAGACCTCGTCGCAGAGCGGGTCGCTGGCGGTCGACGTCACCGCCGACAGCCTGCGCTATTCCATCGGCGGAACCGGGCTGAGCGTCAGCCTGAGCGGCGGCGAGATCCCGCTGCCGGTGGACGTGGCGATGGCGGAAATGGGCCTGACGCTCGAGCTGCCGACGGCCGCCTCGGACACGCCCGAGGATATCGCGTTGGCGGTGACGCTGGGCGGCTTCACCATGTCGGACCTGCTGTGGAACATCTTCGATCCGGGCAACGTGCTGCCGCGCGACCCGGCGACTGTGGCCTTCGACCTTGCGGGCATGGTGACGCCGTTCATCAGCCTCTACGACACCGAGGCGTTAGCCCAGCTCGAACAGACCGGCGGCGTGCCGGGTGAGCTGAATGCGCTGACGCTGAAGGGGCTGACGGTCGAGGCGGCCGGGGTGAGCCTGACCGGCACCGGCGATTTCACCTTCGACAACAGCGACCTTGAATCGTTCGACGGGCTGCCCAAGCCGACCGGCGCGGTCAATCTGAACCTGTCCGGCGCGAATGCGCTGATCGACAAGCTGATCCAGATGGGTCTGTTGGCCGAAGAGGACGCCATGGGCCCCCGGATGATGATGGGCATGTTCGCCGTGCCGGGCGATGGCCCTGACGAGCTGAAATCGACGCTGGAGATCAACGAGCAAGGCCACATCCTGGCCAACGGACAGCGCATCCAGTAAATAGGTCAGCCTGACTGCCCCAATGTTTCGCGCGCGAAACATTGGGGCAGTCAGGCTGACGTTTAACTTATTGATTTATTAGGGTGAATTGACTGGGCGTTACGGCTGCGCGCGGTCCCTGGAGATGAGCCGCGACCAGCGCCTGCCCGTGGGATGGCGCTGCTTCCCGGGTTCTGTGCGCTTTATCTCTGCCCAGTCATTGCTACGAATGATCGGTGCGCGTTCACCCGGCAAAGCGCCAGCCCGCCGGGACGGGCAGGCGCTGACAGCAGGCGGCCTTTGGCCTTGATTCCGCGACTTTGGGGCGGTGAAGGATCGTCTCCTCGCGCCCCTACCCCCGCAAAGCGGGCAGGCCGACGCCGGTCGATTCAAAGCCGCCGTCGGCGGCGATGATCTGGCCGGTCACGTAGGACGCCTTGTCGGAGCACAGGAAGACGATCACCTCGGCGATCTCCTGTTCCGAGCCGTAGCGGTTCAGCGGGATGGCGTCGTGATAGGCGTCGATGATCTCTTGCGTGTGCACGGCCATGGCCAGCTTGGTACGCACCGGGCCGGGGCAGACGCAATTGGCGCGGATGCCGTGTTCGCCCAGTTCGGCCGCCTGCTGCCGGGTCAGCTGGATCACCGCCGCCTTCGAGGTGCCATAGGCCACCCGCAGGGTCGAGGCGCGCAGCCCGCTGATCGAGCCGATGTTGACGATGGCCCCCTTGCTGGCCTGCAAGAGCGGGGCGCAGGCCTGCGAGCAGAGGAACACCCCGTCGAGGTTGGTCTCCATCACCCGGCGCCACATGGCGAAGTCATGGTCTGCTATGGGGCCGAAATCGGCCACGCCCGCGTTGTTGACCAGCGCATCGAGCCGCCCGGCCCACCCCTCGACCTCGCGCACCATGGAGTTGACGGCCTGCGGGTTGGAGACGTCGCAATCCACCGCCAGCACGTTGTCGCGCGACCCGGCGGCGCGGGTCAGTTCCTCTGTATCGCGGTCGATCATCGCGACCTGCCAGCCTGCGGCGCGGAACAGATCGGTCGTGGCGAGCCCGATGCCGCGCGCGGCGCCGGTGACGATGGCCGTCTTGGTGGCTGTTTGACTGGTCATGCGGTCCTCCCCCTGGTCGTGCCCTGTCTGGCACGGCGCGCGGGCGGAGGGAAGATGTCAGGCGCGCATCAGGTCGGGCAGATCGCCGGTCAGCCCCGCCGCCTCGCGGATGAAGCCGCGGCGCAGGCCGGGGGCGGATTGCACCAGGTGCATGCCCAGATCGCGCCCCAGCCGAAGGATCGGGTTGTCGTTCGAGAAGAGCCGGTTGAAGAGATCGGTCGCGGCGGCCAGCGCGGCGGTGTCGAAGCGCCGCCAGGACTGGTAGCGCGCCAGCACCGGGGCGCTGGCGAAATCTTCGCCCCGCCGGGTGGCGTGGGCTATGACATGGGCCAGCGCGGCCACGTCGCGCAGACCGGCGTTCAGCCCCTGCCCGGCGATGGGGTGCAGCCCGTGCGCGGCGTCGCCCACCAGCGCCAGCCGCTCGGCCACGAAGGCATTGGCGATGGTCAGCCCCAGCGGGTAGGTGAAGCGCGCGCCTGCGAGGCTGATCTCGCCCAGGAAGTCGCCGAAGCGCGGGCGCAGCACCTCGAGATACCGTTCGTCGGGCAGGGCGTTGATCTGCCGGGCGAGGGCGCTGCGCTCGCTCCAGACGATCGAGCTGCGGTTGCCCTTGAGCGGCAGGATCGCCAGCGGGCCGGGCGGCATGAAGAACTGATGCGCGACGCCGTGGTGCGGCTTTTCATGGGCGATGGCGCAGACCAAAGCGGTCTGGTCATAGCTCCAGCCAGTGCGGGTGATCCCGGCCCGCGCGGCGGTGCCGCTCTGCCGTCCGTCCGCCCCGACGATCAGCCGCGCGGTCAAGGTGCCGCCGCCCGCGAGCTGCAGGGTGGCGGCGCGTGCGCCGGTGTCCTGGGCCACCACGGTTTGGCCAGCCAGATGGGCGATCCGGTCCTCGGCGGCGACGGCGTCGAGCAGGGCGGCGCGCAGGTGGCGGTCCTCGACCATGTGGCCCATCGGGCCTTCCTCGATCTCGGCGCTGTCGAAATGCAGGCCGAGAAAGGCCGCGCCGTCGCCGACACGGCCATCCGTCACCTTGATCTCGTGCATCGGCTGGGCGTCGTCGCGCAGCCGCTCCCAAAGCCCCAGCGCCGCCATCATCCGCACCGAGGCCAGCGCCATCGCGTAGGAGCGCCCGTCAAAGCCGGGGTCCTTGCGGGTGTCCAGCGGCAGGGCGTCGATCATGGTGACCGTCAGCCCGGATTGCGCCAGGGCAAGCGCCAGGGCGGCGCCGTTGAGGCCGCCGCCGACGATCGCGATATCGGTGTCATGCGTCATGGGGCGCAATATGGCCGCCCGGGCGGGATTGTCCATGCGCCCGCGTGCCGCTACCGTCGCGGCACCGACCGCAACGGAGGGCCGCATGACCGACTGGACCACGACAACCGCCGCCGACCTGGGACGCGCCTATGACCGGGGCGAGGCCGACCCGCGCGAGGTGACGCAGGCCTATCTCGACAAGATCGAGGCGTATCCTCTGCGCGACCGCATCTACGCCCGCCTGACGCCCGAGCGCGCCCTGGCCGAGGCCGCGGCCGCATCGGAACGCGCGTGGAAGGGCGAACGGCTGTCGCCGCTGGACGGGGTGCCTGTCAGCTGGAAGGATCTCTTCGACACGGCCGGGGTGGCGACCGAGGCGGGATCGGCCTTGCTCAAGGGCCGGGTGCCCGAGGCCGACGCGCCGGTGCTGGAAACGGCGACGCGGATGGGGCTGGTGTGCCTGGGCAAGACCCATATGTCGGAACTGGCGTTCTCGGGGTTGGGGCTGAACCCGGTCACAGCGACGCCGCCCTGCGTCAACGACGCCGAGGCGGTGGCGGGCGGGTCGTCCTCGGGGGCGGCGGCGTCGGTGGCCTTTGGGCTGGCGGCGGCAGCGGTGGGGTCGGACACAGGCGGATCGGTGCGGATCCCGGCGGCCTGGAACGACCTCGTTGGGCTCAAGACCACGTCGGGGCGGATCCCGCTCGACGGGGTGGTGCCGCTGGCGGCGCGGTTCGACACGGTGGGGCCGTTGTGCCGGACCGTGGAGGACGCGGCGCTGATGCTGGCGGCGCTGGAAGGCACCGGGGCGGTGGATCTGGAGGGCGCGCTGCCGTTGCGCGGCCGCCGCCTGGCGGCGCTGCGCACCATCGTCATGGACGATCTGCGCGACGCTCCGCGCGCGGCCTATGCCGGCGCGCTGGAGCGGCTGGAGCGGGCGGGCGCGGCGATCGACTGGATCGACGCGCCGGAGATCGAAGGGCCGATGGCCGACGCCGGCCTGCTCTACACGACCGAGGCTTGGGGCACCTGGCGCGACGAGATCACCGCGCAGCCCGAACTGATGTTCGCGCCGATCCGCGAACGGTTCGAAGGCGGCAAGGCGTTTTCGGGCGCCGATTACGTGGCTGGGTGGCAGCGGCTGGAGGCGGCGCGCAAGCTCTGGGCGGCGCGCATGGCAGAGTATGACGCGGTGCTCTGCCCGACCGCGCCGAACCTGCCGCCGAAGCTCGACAAGCTGATGGAGCAGGGGGAGTATTACGTGACCGAGAACCTGCTGACCCTGCGCAACACAAGGGTGGGCAACCTGATGGGGCTGAGCGCGATCACCCTGCCCTCCGGCACGCCCAGCTGCGGGGTCATGCTGATGGGCCGGGCGATGGGGGAAGAGGCGCTTTTGCAGGTCGCCGCGGTCGCCGAGGCGGCGCTGGGCTGAGGGGCGGGGCGCTCGTCAGTCCCTTGCGGGTCTTCCTCGCGAGGACGCCCGCAGGGCGGAGGAGCTGCCGCCCGGGCCCCACCTGCGGCTTTCGCGCCACAGCCCCCTGACGGCGCAGGCTTTTTCTGGACGCGGGCAGCGCCATTCCGTATCCTGCACGCAACGCGGGGCGCCAATGATCCCGCATCCAGAGGCAGTCATTCATGTTTCCCGAGCGGTTCTCGAACCTACCGGCCTATGCATTCCCGCGCCTGCGCGCGCTGCTGGACGTGCACGCGCCGGGCGGCGAGGTCATTCACATGACCATCGGCGAGCCCAAACACGCCTTTCCGCCCTGGATCGCCGCGATTCTCGCCAGCAACGTCGACGGCTTCAACCGCTACCCGCCCAACGACGGCACGCCCGAGCTGCGCGCGGCCATCGCCGCCTGGATCGCCCGGCGTTATGGCGTGAACGTCGATGCGGACAGCCAGATCATGCCGCTCAACGGCACGCGCGAGGGGCTTTACAACGCGGCCATGGCGCTCTGCCCCGAGGTCAAGCATGGCCAGACCCCGGCCGTGCTGACGCCCAACCCCTTCTACCAGGTCTACATGGTGGCCGCGATTTCGGTCGGGGCCGAGCCGATCATGGTGCCCGCCACCGCTGCAACCGATCATCTGCCGGATTACGGCGCCCTGCCCGAAGAGGTGCTGGACCGCACTGCGCTGGTCTATATCTGTTCGCCCGCCAACCCGCAGGGCGCCATCGCAAGCGAGGCCTATTGGGAGACCCTGATCGCACTGGCCGAGCGGCACGATTTCCAGATCCTTGCCGACGAATGCTATTCCGAGATCTACCGCGACGCCCCGCCCCCCGGCGCGCTGCAGGTGGCGCGGCGGATGGGCGCGCATCCCGAGCGCGTGGTGATCTTTCATTCGCTGTCCAAGCGGTCGAACCTGCCGGGGCTGCGGTCGGGTTTCGTCGCCGGCGGGCCGGAAAGCATCAAGCGGATCAAGCAGCTGCGCGCCTATTCCGGCGCGCCGCTGCCGCTGCCGCTGCAGAAGGTGGCCGAGGCGGTCTGGGCGGATGAGGACCACGTCATCGAGAACCGTGCGCTTTACGCCGAGAAATACGCCATGGCCGACCGCATCTTCGGCAACGTGCCGGGCTACATGCCGCCGCAGGCGGGGTTCTTCCTGTGGCTGCCTGTCGAGGATGGCGAGGCGGCGGCGCTGAAGCTCTGGCAAGAGACCGGCGTGCGCGTGCTGCCGGGGGCCTATCTGTCGCGCGACACGGGGACAGACACTGGCATGGGCAATCCGGGCAAACCCTTCATAAGGGTCGCCATGGTGGCCCCGAAAGACGAGACCGAAAAGGGACTGATCCGCATCCGGGATTGTCTCTACGGACAAGAATAAAAAGACGAGGCGAGTAAATGGCATATCAGGCACGGGGGCGCGATCCCCTTTTCGACAGCAACATGGCGGCCGCGATCGAAAAGCGCGGCAAGGAGTTGATCGGCCTTGTGCTGATCGGCCTGGGCCTCGCCGCTGCCGCGATGATCGCGTCTTACACGCCGGACGATCCCAGCTGGCTGTCGGCGACGGATGCGCCGGTGCAGAACTGGATGGGCCGCCTGGGCGCGTCGGTGGCCGCGCCGCTTTTCATGATCGTGGGCTGGGGCAGCTGGGGTCTGGCGCTGGTGCTGCTGATCTGGGGGGTGCGGTTCGCGCTGCATCTGGGAGAGGGCCGCGCGCTGGCGCGGGTGATCTTCGCACCGATCTGGATCGCTGTCGCCGCCGTCTATGCCGCCGGCCAGACCGTCGGCCCGGAGTGGAGCCATTCCTTCGGCCTCGGCGGGCTTTTCGGCGACATGATGATGGGGTCGCTGCTGAACCTCGTGCCGCTGGGTATCGGGCTGTCGCTGAAGCTGGCGATGGTGGTGCTGGGGGTTGCCATCGTCGCGATGGGGGCCTTTGTGCTGGGCTTCACCCTGGCCGAGCTGCGCCGCATCCTGCGGTTCCTCGTGGTGGGGGTTGTCATGGTCTATGCCACGCTGTTGACCGTGCTGGGCCGAGGCGCCAGCGGCGCCGTGGTCGCCGCGCAGAGGATGCAGGCCGCGCAGGCGCAGCGCCGCGAAAAGCGCGCCGCCGAGGCGGCCGAGGCCGCCGCTTGGGCCGCCGCGCAAGAGGCCGTTCCGGCCCCGCAGCCGCGCGCCCCCGTGCCCGCGGCCCCTGCAGCCATGCCTGAAAAGACCGGCTTTCTGTCGCGGATGCCCGCGCTGATCAAGCGGCCCGAAGTCTTGCCGGAACCCGAGCTGGTGCCGACAGGCGCGGTGGATCACGACGTCGAGGCGCCGGGCGAGGATCGCATCCGCGCCAAGATCGCCGATGTCATCAAGTCCCGCGTGCGCGAGCAGCCCGGTGCGATTGCGCCGCAGCCGGACCCGTCGAAGCCGCTGACCAAAGGCCGCGGGCGCGGCCCAGATCCGCTGATCGTCAAGCCGCAGCCCGGCAACCTGCCGCCCGAGCCGCCGCTGACCGCATCCCGCGCGGCGGCCCCCGCCGCGCCCGCGCTGCCGCCCGAGCCCGAGGCGATGGAGCTGACCGACGATCTGGACGATTTCCGCGATTTCGACGATTACGGCGATTACGGCGACGCCGACGATTACGGCGCGCCCGAGGACACGCCGCCCGTCGCGTTCACCCGCGCGCCCGTCCCCGTGGCTGTGCCGCAGCCGCAGCCCAAGAAGGTCGTGCAGCAGCCCGCGCGCAAGACCGTGCAGCCGTCGCGCCGCGCCAAGGCCGAGGCGCAGCCTCAGTTGCAATTCGAGGATAACGCGGTGGATTACGAATTGCCGCCGCTGAACCTTTTGATGAACCCCGACCGGATCGAGCGTCACCACCTCAGCGATGAGGCGCTGGAGGAAAACGCGCGTATGCTCGAGGCGGTGCTGGACGATTACGGCGTCAAGGGAGAGATCGTCAGCGTCCGCCCCGGCCCGGTCGTGACCATGTACGAGCTGGAGCCCGCGCCGGGCCTCAAGGCCAGCCGCGTGATCGGGCTGGCGGACGATATCGCGCGGTCGATGTCGGCGCTGTCGGCGCGGGTCTCGACCGTGCCGGGGCGGTCGGTGATCGGGATCGAACTGCCCAACGACAACCGCGAGATGGTGGGCTTCCGCGAGATCCTGTCGAGCCGCGAATACGGCGACGGCAACCACAAGCTGCCGCTGGCGCTGGGCAAGGATATCGGCGGCGATCCGATGGTCGCCAACCTGGCCAAGATGCCTCACCTGCTGATCGCGGGGACCACCGGGTCGGGCAAGTCGGTGGCGATCAACACAATGATCCTGAGCCTGCTCTACAAGCTGACGCCGAACGATCTGCGGTTGGTGATGATCGACCCCAAGATGCTGGAACTGAGCGTCTATGACGGCATCCCGCATCTGCTGAGCCCGGTGGTGACCGACCCCAAGAAGGCTGTCGTGGCGCTGAAATGGGTCGTGGGCGAGATGGAGGAGCGCTATCGCAAGATGTCGAAGATGGGCGTGCGCAACATCGACGGCTACAACGGCCGCGTCGCCGACGCGCTGAGCCGCAACGAGATGTTCGAGCGCACCGTGCAGACCGGGTTCGACGACGACACCGGCGAGCCCATTTTCGAGACCGAGGAATTCGAGCCCAGGAAGATGCCCTATATCGTCGTCATCGTCGACGAAATGGCCGACCTTATGATGGTCGCGGGCAAGGAGATCGAGGCCTGCATCCAGCGCCTGGCGCAGATGGCGCGGGCGTCGGGCATTCACCTGATCATGGCCACGCAGCGCCCGTCGGTCGACGTGATCACCGGCACGATCAAGGCCAACTTCCCCACCCGGATTTCCTTCCAGGTGACGTCGAAGATCGACAGCCGCACGATCCTGGGCGAAATGGGCGCCGAGCAGCTGCTGGGCATGGGTGACATGCTTTACATGGCGGGCGGGGCCAAGATCACCCGCTGCCACGGGCCATTCGTGTCGGACGAAGAGGTCGAGGAGGTGGTCAACCACCTCAAGGCCTTCGGCCCGCCGGAATATGTCTCGGGCGTGGTGCAGGGGCCGGACGACGAGAAGGCCGAGAACATCGACGCGGTGCTGGGCCTGTCGACGGGCGGCAATACCGATGGCGAGGACGCGCTTTACGATCAGGCGGTGGCCATCGTGATCAAGGACCGCAAATGCTCGACCTCCTATATCCAGCGCAAGCTGGCCATCGGCTACAACAAGGCCGCGCGGCTGGTCGAGCAGATGGAGGACGAGGGCGTCGTGTCCTCGGCCAACCATGTGGGCAAGCGTGAGATCCTGGTGCCCGAGCAGTAGGTGGCTGGCCCCCCGCTCGCAGGTTCGATTGGGGGCCAGCCCCCAAACCCCCGGAGTATTTTCGCCAAGAAGAAGCAGGGGGCGGGGCGCGTTGGTTTCAGGGGGCGGTTGAATGGCGGAGGCTTGCTGACGATATCTGCTTGAAGGGGCCTGCTATCGCATAACCGCGAGGTTCGTGCGACAAGGCGGGCGACGAGAGCAGCAAGGACCACGCAGATGTTTCGTATTCTGACCGCCGCGGCGTTTCTGGTGACGCTGGCGCTGCCGGCTGCGGCCGAAAAGCTGTCGCTGAACGAGGTGTCGCGGTATCTCAACGGGATCCAGTCGGCGGAGGGCAAGATCACACAGATCAATTCCGACGGCACGCTGAGCACAGGCACGCTTTACATCAAGCGGCCCGGCAAGATGCGGTTCGACTATGATCCGCCGGAGCGGGCGCTGGTGCTGGTGGGCGCGGGCGCGGTGCATATCCTCGACCGCAAGCTGGGGGCGGTGCCGGACACCTATCCGCTGAACCAGACGCCGCTGTCGATCATCCTGGCGCGTAATGTGGATCTGGCGCGGGCCGGGATGGTGACGGCGCATGATTATGACGGCACCTCGACGATCGTCACCGCGCGCGATCCCGAAAGGCCGGAATACGGCACCATCCAGCTGAAGTTCACCGGCGATCCGGTGGAGCTGCGGCAATGGGTGATCACCGATGGCGACGGCCAGCAGACCACGGTCGTGCTGGGCGCGCTGGACCGCGCGACCCTGTCCAACAGGCTCTTCGACATCAGGGCCGAGGTCGAGAAGCTGCGCCGCTGAGGCCGGGCGCGGCGCGGTCCCGGGCCTGACCCGGGACCTCTACCCGCGATCAGCGCCGCGCGGCGCGGCAGCGGCGCAGCTGCGACTGGTAGATCACCGAACGTTCGCCGACCTCGTTGGCCACCCGCAGAAGCCAGCTCTTGCGATTGTAGGTGCCGCGGGCAAAGCCGCTGCGGCCCTCGTGGTAGGCCAGGTACTGGTTGCGCGCGTCCGACAGCGAAATCCCCAGCCGGTCGCGGGAGCCCGCCATATACCAGCCCATGAAATCGGCGGCGTCGCGGATATTGTCGCGCTTGGCGCGGCGGCTGCGCGTGGCCCTCACGTATTCGTCCCAGGTGCCGTCCAGCGCCTGGCTGTAGCCATAGGCCGAGCTTTGCCGCCCCACCGGAATGACGCCCAGAGCGAACCGCAAGGGCGTGCGCGCATTGCCGATGAATTTGCTTTCCTGGTACATCGTCGCCATCTGCACATGCACCGGCACGCCCCATTTGCGTTCGGCGGCGCGGAAGGCGCGAAAATACTTCGGGCGCTGTTCGAGGATCGAACAGGCGTTGTCGAGATTTCGGGGGGCCGTGGAGGACCCGCCGCCGCCACAGGACGCCAGCAACAGGATCACCACCAGGGCGCGAAGGGATCTGCTCATCTGCCTCTCGCCGGTTCGTTTTGCTTTTTTTCACAGTCTAACCGATCGGGGCCGCATGGGAAATCACAATTGCAAAACGCGCCCCCGGGCGGCATTGACGCGCTGCCAAAGCCGTACTGTTGGGGTCCGGGGCACAGAGTGTTTCCGCCGAATTGTGGCTAAAAGTTGGACAACTTGCCATTGAAAGGTCTAAAACGGACTTGTAGAGGCACGTCATGAACACACATCGCGCGAAATATCATCTGGGCCAGGTCGTCCGTCACCGCAAGCACCCGTTCCGCGGCGTGGTCTTCGATGTCGACCCGGAATTCAGCAATACCGACGAATGGTACGAGGCCATTCCCGAAGAGGCGCGGCCTGCCAAGGAGCAGCCGTTCTACCACCTGCTGGCGGAAAACGACCAGAGCTTTTACGTGGCCTATGTGTCGGAACAGAACCTGGTGGCCGATTATTCCGGCGAACCGGTGGACCACCCGGATATCCCCGATCTCTTCGGCGCGTTCCAGGATGGCAGCTACGAGCTTCACTTCCAGATGAACTGACCGCCGTTTCCCGGCGTGGCGCAGACCCGGCCTTGCGCCGGGTCCTCCTGGTCAATTGGTCACTCACCGATCACGGTGAGGAAGGCGTCGATCTCGGCGTCGCTGGTGGACCAGTCGCAGACCAGACGTCCGGTCAGGATCTCGTCCGGGTCGTCGCCTTCCAGAGCGCCTTCCCAGATGTGATAGACCGCGCCGGCGGCCATGGCGCGCTGGTGGACCGAACGGGGCATCCGGATAAAGACCATGTTGGCAACGGGATCGTTGGCAAAACCAAAGCCTGCGTCGCGCAGCCCGTCCACCAGCCGGGCGCAGGCGGTGTTGGCGCGGAGGGCCAGGCCGCGCCAGAGGTCGTCGCGCAGATAGGCGGCCATCTGCGCGGACAGATAGCGGTGCTTGGAAAAGAGATGCGCGCCGCGCTTGCGGCGCAGCTCGAAGCTCTGCGCCTGGGCGGGGTCGAAGAAGATCACCGCCTCGACCCCCATCAGCCCGTTCTTGGTCCCGCCGAAGACCGCCACGTCGACGCCCGCCTTCCAGGTCATCTCGGCCGGGGTGCAGCCGAGCGCGACGCAGGCGTTGGCAAAGCGCGCGCCGTCCAGATGCACCGGCAGGCCGAATTCGCGCGCGACCGCCGCAAGCGCCTTGATCTGGTCCGGATCGTAAACGTTGCCCCATTCGGTCGCGTTGGTCAGCGACACCGGCCCGCGCTGCGGGCCGTGCACGCCGCGATTGCCCTCGTTCAGGATGGCGTGGCGCAGGGCCTCGGGGGTCATGCGGTCGTCGCCGGGCACCAGCGTCAGCTTGGCGCCGCCGGTGAAGAATTCGGGCGCGTTGCACTCATCCATGTGGATATGGGCGCAGGGCGTGCAGAACACGGTCTGGTAAGGCTGGCACAGGGTCGAAAGCGCCAGCGCGTTGCCGGCGGTCCCGGTGGCCACCAGGTGGACGGCGGCGTTGGGCGCCTCGAAGAGGTCGCGGATCAGGCCGGTCACCTCGTCGGTCAGCGGGTCGGCGCCGTAGGCCATGACGTGGCCGGTATTGGCCTCGTGCAAAGCATCGAGAACCTGCTGCGGGACCGGGCCGGAATTGTCGCTGGCGAAATGCATTACAAGGGTTCCTCTATGATGTGGTCTTCCCAGTCGTCTTCGCCGACCTCGAATTCCGCCACCGTGCGGTGGCGCATCGACACGCCCGCCTCGTGCACCGTTTCCGGAGTGCCCGAGATCAGCGGGTGCCAGTCGTAGAGCGGCTTGCCCTCCCACAGCAGGCGGTAGGCGCAGGTGCGGGGCATCCAGTAGGCGTGGCTGTCGATGTTCGACGGTTTCAGCACGATGCATTCCGGCACGAACTGGTGGCGGATGTCGTATTGCGCGCAGCGGCAGGTGGTGTCGTCGAAGAGCCGGCAGGCGACGCGGGTCAGTTCGACATGGCCGGTGTCCTCGTCCTCGAGCTTGTTGAGGCAGCATTTGCCGCAACCGTCGCAGAGCGCCTCCCATTCGGCAGGGCTGAGATCGGCCAGTTTCTTGCGCTCCCAGAAGCGGGGGGCGAGGCCGGAGCGGTCGATCGGATCGGTCATGACGCGGCGAGGATCTGGCGGGCGCGGGCGCAATCGGCGTCCATCTGGGCGATCAGCGCCTCGAGGCTGTCGAACTTCAGCTCGGGGCGCAGGTAATCGACCAGCGCGACGGACAGGATGCTGCCATAAAGATCGCCGGTGAAATCGAAGAGGAAGGTTTCGATATTGGCGGTGTTTTCGCCGAACATGGGCCGCACGCCGATGCTGGCCGCGCCCTTGTAGGTGCCTTTATGGGGGCCGGTGGCGACATCGACCAGCACCGCATAGACGCCGTGTTTGGGCGGGTGCAGCCCGTCGATGGACATGTTCGCGGTGGGATAGCCCAGGTCGCGCCCGCGCTGTTCGCCGCCGATCACCGGGCCTTCGATCCGGTGCCAGTGGCCCAGCTGGGCGGCGGCGTCGCGGGGGCGGCCCTCGCTCAGCGCGGTGCGGATCGCGGTCGAGGACACCTGCCCGGTCTCGCCTTTCAGCAGATCGGCCACGGTGACGCGAAAGCCCAGCTCGGCCCCCAGCCGTTGCAGCGCGTCCACGTTGCCCGCGCGGTCCTTGCCGAAACAGAAATCCGCGCCTACGACCACGTTGGTCAGCCCCAGCCCGTCAAAGATCACCCGGCGGGCGAAGGCCTCGGGCGTCAGCGCGGCGAGAGCGGCGTTGAAGTTCAGCTCATAAAGCTTTTCGACCCCCAGCTTGCGCAGCCGCGAGGCGCGCGCCTCGGGGCCCATCAGGCGGAAGGGCGGGGCGTCGGGGGCGAAATACTGGCGCGGATGCGGCTCGAAGGTCAGCACGCCCAGCGGCGCGCCGCGGGCCTCGTTGCGCGCCAGGTCGATCACGGCCTGGTGGCCCAGATGCACGCCGTCGAAATTGCCGATGGCGGCGCTGGCGCCCCGGTCCAAGGGTTCGACGTATTGATAATCCCGGATGATCCGCATGGGCCGAACGGTTAGCCGCCCGCCGGGGCAGGTGCAAGCGCGCTTTGCGCCCGGGCGATGGCGGCGGCGATGCGTTCGACGCCGGGCGCGATCCGCGCCATCGGGATCGAGCTGTAGGCCAGCCGGTAATAGCGCCCCGAGGGCTGCGCGCCGCTGAAGAAGGGCCGCCCCGGTTCGATCAGAACGCCCTCGGCGCGCAGGGTTTCGGCCAGGTGTTCGGTGTCCACCCCCTCAGGCGCCTGCATCCAGAAGCTCGACCCGCCATGCGCGCCGCGCCCGGCGATGGTCAGACCGTGCGCCGCGATGGCCTCTTCCATCACCCGTCGGCGGTCTGTCAGCGCCCGCGCGGTGCGCCGGATCAGAGCGTCGTAATGGCCGAGGCTGAGGAAATAGGCCGCCGTGCGCTGGATATGCCCCGGCGGGTGGCGCAGCACCGAGGCGCGCAGCGCGCGCGCCTCGCGGATGAACGGGGCGGAACCGACGAGATAGCCCAGCCGCAGCCCCGGAAAGAGCGATTTGGAAAAGCTGCCGACATAGATCACCCGCCCGTCGGTATCGAGCGATTTCAGCGCCGGCATCGGCGGCTTGAGATAGGCCATCTCGAATTCGTAGTCGTCCTCGACGATCAGCGCATCCAGTGCCCGGGCACGATTCAGCAAAGCCTGACGCCGGTCGAGCGGCATGGTCGCCGAGGTCGGGCATTGGTGGCTGGGGGTGGCGAAGATCACGTCGGTGCGGTCGGGGATCCGGTCGGGCGGGATCCCGTCCTCGTCCACCGCCACCGGCGACAGGTGGCAGCGCGACTGGGTCAGGATATCGCGCAGGGCGTGATAGCAGGGATCCTCGATCGCGGCGCGGCGGCGCTGGGTCAGCAGCACCTGCGCGGTCAGCCATAGCGCGTTCTGCGCGCCCAGGGTGATCAGGATCTCGTCGGGCCGGGCGTGGATGCCGCGCCGGGGCAGGGTGTGGCGCGCGATGAAGGACAGCAGCTCGGGGTCGTCCTGATCGTAGTAATCCCGCGTCAACGCCCCGAAATCCCGCGCCCCCAGCGCCTGCAAGGCGCAAAGCCGCCAGTTGGCGTGGTCGAAAAGCTCGGGGTCGGTCTGGCCGTAGATGAACGGAAAGCGGAAGCTGGCCCAGTCCTGCGGCTTGACCGGCGTGGCCCCGCCGGTGAATTTCTGCCCGATGGCCCGGGACCAGTCGACGCGATCCTCGCGCGCGGTCTGGGGGTCGAAGGCGGGCGGCTCGGGCGCGTTATCCGACACGTAATAGCCCGACCGCCCCTTCGATTGCAGGTAATCGTTGGCCAGAAGCTCGGTATAGGCCAACGTCACGGTGATCCGGCTGACGCCCAGATGCTGCGCCAGACCCCGGGTCGAGGGCAGCTTTTCGCCGCGCCTGAACCGGCCCGACAGGATGCCTTCGGCGACCATCTGCTGGATGCGCGATTGCAAGGTGCCCTGACCGCGCGGGTCGAGCTGGAATGCCTGGACGGGAATGGCCATGCGAGAACCTTAGTCTGGCCTTAAACGCCGTGCAATCTGGTCTTAGCCCTGCAGGCCCTGCGGCACCGCTTGCGGCCCTAGTCGCCCGACGCGAACAGCGACCTCGAACATTGTCTTTTGTTTCCAAAACGGGCCATAATGTAAACAAATTCCGCGCCTAATAAGCCTTTACGCCAGCCCGGGATATCCCGCTGGCACCCGCGCGCCGGAGCCGCTCATGCTAGAGTTCGACATGGTCAGCAAGTCCTTCTGGACGGGATCGCACCGCAAGGTGATCCTGGACCGTGTGTCGTTGCGCGTGGATATCGGCGAGTCGCTGGGCATTCTGGCCCCCAACGGCACCGGCAAGACCACCCTCATCCGCATGATGGCCGGGCTGGAAAAACCCGACGAGGGCGAGATCCGGCGCAACTGCCGGATCTCGTTCCCGCTGGGCTACATGGGCGGCGTGGTCAGCAAGATCTCGGCCAAGGAAAACGCGCGCTACATCGCGCGGCTTTACGGGCTCGATCCCGATTACGTCGAGTCGTTCTGCCGCTGGCTCTGCGGGCTGGGCGAGTATTTCGACCAGCCGCTGGGGACCTACAGCTCGGGCATGCGCGCGCGGTTCACCTTTTCGCTGATGCTGGCGCTGGATTTCGACATGTATCTCATCGACGAGGGCATGCCGAACTCGACCGATGTCGAATTCAACCGCAAGGCCGGGGATATCCTGGCCGAACGGCTGCGCACGACCACGATCATCATCGTGTCGCACCAGCCGCAGATTCTGGAAAAATTCGCCCGCAAGGCGGCTGTCCTGATGGACGGCAGGCTGCACATGTTTGAAACCTTGGAAGAAGCGAAACAGCTCTATGACTACGAAACCCAAGGCTAAGAAGTTCCGCATCCGCCGCTCGGGCACGGTCGAGCCCGAGGGCGTGCCCGGCCCCACGCCCAGCGCACGCCCCGTCCGCGCGGTGGCGGCCAGCGCGCCCCCGCAGGCCCGCCCCGCAGCCCCGCGCGACGGGCAGGTCAGCTCTGCCGCGCAGGTGGCCGGCGAGGTGGACATGGAGGCGATCCGAAAGGAGGGTCTGACCGGCCGCCAGCTGCGCATGGCGCGGCGGGTGGCGCAAAAGCACGGGCTCGCCCCGACCTCGGATTTCGACGCGGTGCGGCTGCTGCGCGCCCGCGGGATCGACCCGTTCCAGCGCACCAACATGCTTGAACTGGTGGTACCCGGCGCGGGGGCCGATCAGGGCCAGCCGAAACAGCCCGAACCGAAGGTGCAGCTGCCCCAGACCGTTCCGGCAGGCGCGGACCGCCAGACCCTGCCCTCGACCGAAACCGCCAGCCCGGCAGAACGCCGCGCCGCCGAGATCATGCAGATCCAGCGCGAGCTGGCCCAGCGCCGCCGCAAGAAGATGGCGCTGCTTTTCACCCGGCTGGTGGCCTTCGTGCTGCTGCCGACGCTGATCGCGGGGTATTATTTTTACGCCGTAGCGACGCCGATGTACGCCACCAAGTCCGAATTCCTGATCCTCAAGGCCGAAAACCAGGGCGGCGCGATGGGCAGCCTCTTTTCGGGCACGCAATTCGCCACCAACCAGGACGCCATCGCGGTGCAAAGCTATCTGATGTCCAAGGACGCGATGCTGCGGCTGGACGAGGACGAAGGCTTCAAGGCGCATTACACGCAGGATTTCATCGACCCGATCCAGCGGCTGGGCGACGATCCCTCGAACGAAGAGGCCTACAAGCTCTACAAGCGGAACATCGACATCGGCTACGACCCGACCGAGGGCGTCATCCGGATGGAGATCCGCGCCGCCGATCCGCAGGTCGCCGCCGATTTCAGCCGCGCCCTGATCGGCTATGCCGAAGAGCGGGTCGACAACCTGTCGCTGCGCAAACGCTCGAACGCGGTGTCGGATGCCGAACAGGGCCTGGCCGAGGCGCAGCTCGCCCGGCAGGACGCGCAGGAACGGCTGGTCCGCCTGCAGCAGGAAGGCTCCATCGTCGACCCCGAGGCGCGCATCGCCGCCCTGCGCGGCCAGATCAACAGCCGCGAACTTGAGCTGCAGGAAAAACGCCTGCAGTTGCAGGCGCTTTTGGATAACGCCCGCCCCAACCAAAGCCGCGTGCAGGGCGTCGAGGGCGACATCCGCCGGCTCGAGGCGCTCCTGGCCGAGCTCAACACCCAGATGACCTCCGCCACCAGCGGACAGAATTCGCTGGCCGAACTGGCGGTACAGATCCAGCTGGCGCAGGCCGATCTGGCGACCCGCGACCTGATGCTGCAAAGCGCGCTGGAACGGCTCGAACAGGCTCGCCGCGACGCCGACAGCCAGGCCCGCTACCTGACCACGTCGGTGGTGCCGGTCGCCTCCGAAGACGCCAGCTATCCGCGCAGCTTCGAAAACACGATCCTGGCCTTCCTGATCTTTTCGGGCATCTACCTGATGGTCTCGCTCACCGCCTCGATCCTGCGCGAACAGGTCGCCTCGTGACCCGTCAAAACCAGAGGCGCGCCCGCCTCCCCTTCATCTGGTCATAAATATCCCGGGGAGCGCGAGGGGCAGCGCCCCTCGCCCGGGTTGCCGCCGAAGGCGGCGAAACCGGCTCAGACCCAAAGCCCCCACATCAGCCCGGCCGCCAGCGCGCCGGCCAGCGCAAAGCCCAGATAGGCCGCGAAGACCCGCGGCTTGACCAGCGCCCAGACCGCCACAGCCGCCGGGATGCAGCTGACACCGCCCGCTACGACAAAGCTCATCGCAGCACCCGGGGCCATGCCCTGCGCCAGCAGCGCATCCACCAGGGGCACCGCCGCATAGCCGTTCAGATAGGCCGGCGCGCCCACCAGCGCGCCCAGAACGATCGGCCACACGCCCGTGCCGCCTAGCACCGAGGCGATGGCCTCTGCCGGCACATAGGTCACCATCAGCGCTTCGATCACATAGGCCAGCGTCAGCCACTTCAGTAGGAAGAGCCCGTTCGTCAGCGCCGTCTCGCGGAACGCCCCGCGCCGGGCGGGATCGCCCCAGAACGCCCAGACCGGCGCGCCGGAGAACGGCTTTTTCGTCCCGCAGCATCCGCCGACCTGCGGCTGTGCGCGCAGCGGATCGCGGAACACCGGCGACGCCGCAAAGGCCCAGGTTCCGAAGCCCCCCGCCATGCCGATCGCCACCGCGGCCAGGGTCTTGGCCACCGCAAAGTCGAACCCCAGCGTGCCGCCGGTGATCAGGAACATAGCCGGGTCCATCAGCGGCGAGGCCAGCCAGAACGCCATCACCGCGCTCAGCGGCGCGCCCACGGCCAGCAGCGCGGCGATGAAGGGGATCACCTCGCACGAGCAAAACGGCGACAGCCCGCCCAGCAGCGCCGCCATGACGATCATCCGCGCCGGGTGCCCCTCAAAGGCCCGCGCCAGCAGCGTCTCGGCCCCGCTGGCCTTGAGATAGGCCACCGCCAGAACGGCGAAGAGGATGAACGGCGCGGTGTGCCACAGCGCCGTGGCGGTAAAGATCACGGTCGGCAGAAACTGCGCCGCGTCCAGCGCCGCGACGAGCCCCAGCAGCGCCAGCGTCGCCCACCAGGCGCGTCCGATCCGCGGCAGGCGCGGCAGGGTCGTTGTCGTGTCAGCCATGGTCGTGCCTTTTGTCGGGATGGGCGCTGTCGGCGCAGCAATTCCTCAGCAGGAATTGCGACAGGTCGGACACCGCGTCATGGGCGACGGCGGCGCAGATGATGCTGCGGCCCTGCCGTGCCTGGGTGACCAGCCCGGCCTGCGCGAGGATTTTCAAATGATGCGTCAGGGTCGATCCGGCGATGCCCGAACGCGCCCCCAGCGCGCCCATGTTCAGCCCTTCGGGCCCTGCCCGGACCAGCGTGCGCAGCACCGCAAGCCGCTGTTCCGATCCCAGCGCCGCGAATTTCGAGGCCACCTGCGCCAGGGCGATATCGTCTATCGATTCGATTTTCATATTTTTAGAAATATCAAAATATCCACATCACGCAAAGCATATTTCTAATATCGTCGAAATATCCCCCGGCACTGGTCAATCCGCCCCCGCCGCCCCACATTGCGCGGGGATGACGAACCTCGCTCAGGACATACGGTCATGCAGGCTCTGCGCCGACCGCTTCGCCGCCACCGCAACCGCGCACCGGCCCCGCCCCGTGGTCTGGTTCCAACCCGGCGCGCGCCTGCTGATCGCCGGGCAAGCCCCGGGGCTGCGGGTGCATGAAAAGCAGCGGCCCTTCTCCGACCCCTCGGGTGACAGGCTGCGCGAATGGCTCGGGCTGGACGAGGCCACGTTCTATGACCGCGCGCGCGTCGCCATCGTGCCGATGGCCTTCTGCTTTCCGGGCTATGACGCGGCGGGCAGCGACCTGCCGCCTCCCGCGATCTGCCGCCAGACATGGCACGACCGGATCCTGCCCACG
The DNA here is from genome assembly GCF_032586235.1 of Aestuariicoccus sp. MJ-SS9. Lineage (NCBI taxonomy): Bacteria > Pseudomonadati > Pseudomonadota > Alphaproteobacteria > Rhodobacterales > Paracoccaceae > Aestuariicoccus > Aestuariicoccus sp. MJ-SS9. The sequence goes on along the minus strand of NZ_JAWHTD010000026.1, from coordinate 10,327 downwards.
CTGCCCGATCTGCGCCTGACGCTGGCGATCGGCGGCTATGCGATGAAATACCACCTGCGGACACGTGCCAATGTCACCGACACCGTGCGCGCCTGGCGCGACTTTCTGCCCGACCGGCTGCCCTTGCCGCATCCGTCCTGGCGCAATACCGCTTGGCTGAAGAAAAACCCCTGGTTCGAGGCCGAGCTGCTGCCGGTTCTGCGCCAGCGGGTGCAAGAGGTGCTGAATGACTGAGACAACCCCGCTCGACGCCGCCCATGCCGCGATGGAGGCCGCGCCCGAAAACGACGCCGCGCGCCTGCGCTTTTACGAACGTCTGGCCGGGTCCGAGCTGTTCCTGCTGCTGACCCGCGAGGCCGAGGGCGACCGCGCCGATCCCGAGGTCTTCGACCTTGGCGACGCGCGTTTCGTGCTGGTCTTCGACCGCGAGGAGCGGCTGGCCGCCTTCACCGGGCGCGCGGCCCCCTACCTGGCGCTGTCGGGCCGGGCGGTGGCGTCGATGCTGGCCGGGCAGGGCGTCGGGCTGGGCGTCAACCTCGAGGTCGCGCCGTCGTCGATCCTGATTCCGGCCGAGGCGGTGGACTGGCTGGCCCAGACGCTGGGCCACGGCCCGGCCGAGGCCGAGGCGCGGGTCGCCGAGGTGACTGCCCCGCGTGGTCTGCCCGACGTGCTGCTGACCGCGCTCGACGCGAAATTGGCCAGCGCTGCGGGGCTGGCGCGCAGCGCCTGGCTGGCCGGCGCGGTTTACGAGGGCGGCGGGCGCGGGCATCTGCTGGGCATCGCGGGCACGCTGCCCGGCGCCGAAGCCGCGCTGGCGGGCGCGGTGAACGAGGCGCTGGTGTTCTCGGGGATCGAGGCGGGCGCGCTCGACGTGGTGTTCCTGCGCGACAGCGACCCGATGGCGGCGCGGCTGGCGCGGGTCGGCCTGCGCTTCGACCTGCCCGAACCCGAAGTGCCGCAGGAGGCAGACCGCGTCGCCCCCGGGTCGGACCCGTCGAAACCGCCGATCCTGCGCTGAGGCTCGGTTCAGTACAACCCCAACTCGCCACGCAATGTCGGGAGCAGATCGCCCTCCTGCGGCGTCGCCTCCCACACGGCGCGGGCGATGGCGCGCGCGAGGCAGAGGCTGGCGGCGTGGCCGATCTGGGCGACCGCCACGGGGTCGGCGGGACGGACCGAGGTCGAGAGCGCAAAGACCAGATCGCCGTCGCTGGGCAGATGCGCGGGCACCACGGCCCGCGCGATGCCGTCATGCGCGACCAGCGCCAGCCTCTTGCACTGCGCCTTGCTGAGGTCCGCGTCGGTCGCGACAATGGCGACGGCGGTATTCGTCGGCCCGTGCATGGCGCTGGTTTTGCGGCTGGGCGGCAACGGCTGCAGGCCGCGCGCCGGGTCCGGGCCCAAACCGCCGAATTCGTCCCCGACCTCGAACGGCGCGGCCCAGAAGTGACGACCGGAGGGCGTGGTCACGCTGCCGACCGGGTTGGCGGCGACAAGCGCGCCGACCGTGTGGCCGCTCGCCAATACCAGGGAGGCCGATCCCAGCCCGCCCTTGTGCATCGCGGCCAGCGCCCCCGTGCCCGCGCCGACGCTGCCCAGGGCGAAGTCCTCTGCCGCCCCGGCCAGGGCCGCGCGGCCCAGGGCGGGATAGGGGTTTTCCGTCCAGTCCTTGTCGCCGCCGTTGAGCAGATCGAAGACGATGGCCGCGGGCACGATGGGCACGCGCGCCCGGCCCACGGAAAAGCCGCGCCCCTGTTCGTGCAGCGCCTCCATCACGCCTTGTGCTGCGGCGAGGCCGAAGGCGCTGCCACCCGAGAGCACCAGCGCATCGACGCCCGGCACGCTCTTGTCGGGTTCCAGGAGGTCGGTTTCGCGGGTGCCGGGCGCGCCGCCCATGACGGCGTAGGAGGCCGTGAAAGGGGCGTTGCCCACCAGCACGGTGGTGCCGGAGCGGAGGGTTTGATCCTGGGCGTTGCCGACCCGCAGACCGGCCACGTCGGTGATGAGATTTCGCGGGCCGGGGATCATGGTTGCGCCGCGCTTTCGCGCGTCGCCGGGGGGCGGGCGCGCTGGCGCGCGCCCGCGGCGGCGGGAGGGTGGGCCGGGGGGCCCAAAAGATATGGCGGCAGTGCGGGCGGCATGGTCAGATGCAGCGGCCGCCGTCGACTTCCATGCAGACGCCGGTGATCATCGAGGCCTCGTCGGAGCAGAGATAGAGCGCGGCATTGGCCAGATCCTCGGGCGTCGAGAAGCGGCCCAGGGGGATGGTGGCGAGGAACTTGGCGCGCATCTCGGGCGTGTCCTCGCCCATGAAGGATTTCAGCAGAGGCGTCTCGCCCGCCACCGGGTTCAGCGCGTTTACGCGGATGCCGTGCGGGGCCAGTTCGACGGCCATGGCCCGGGTCGCGGTGATCATCCAGCCCTTGGAAGCGTTGTACCAGTTCAGGTTCGGGCGCGGCGAGACGCCCGCGGTCGAGGCGATGTTGAGGATCGCGCCGCGCCCGCGTTCCTTCAGCAGCGGCACCAGAGCCCGCGCGCCGAGGTAGACCGATTTGCAGTTCACCGCGAAGACGCGGTCGAAATCGTCCTCGGAAATTGTCTCCATCGGGCCGGGCAGATGGGTCACGCCGGCGTTGTTCACCAGGATGTCGACCGGGCCGAGGCTTTCCTCGGCGGTGGCGATCATCGCGGCGACGCTGTCGCCGTCGGCGACATCGACAGGCTGCGCCAGGCCGCCGATCTGGGTGGCGACGCTGCGGGCGGCCTCGGCGTTGATGTCGGCGACCATGACCTGCGCGCCCTCGGCGGCAAAGCGTCGGGCGATCCCGGCGCCGAACCCCGAGCCCGCGCCGGTGACGATGGCGATCTTGCCGGGCAGTCTCATGCCGGGGCACCGGACATGCGGCGCTCGACCTTACCAGCGCGCCACATGGTGGCCAGCGCGGCCAAGAGGCCCACCAGCCCACCGATATAAGCGCCCTCGTGCATGAAGGCCGCGCGCAGGAAGCTGTCGCGGTCGGTGACCCCGGCGGGAATGTCATGCGCGGCGGCGAAGGACGTGCCGCTGCCGAACATGCCCAGCATCAGCCCGCCCATCGCAAAGAGCAGCGTCACGAACAGCACCGCGCCGATGGCGCCGATCCCGGCGGCGACCAGATGCGACGGTTTGCCGATCATCACCAGCCCCAGCCCGAAGGCGGGAAGGCCGATCAAAAGCCCCATCCACCAGCTTGCGCGCCAGCCGACCCAGGCCGCGCCGATCCGGTTCTGCGACGCCTCGGCGATGCCGAACTGCGCGAACTTGAAGTCATGGAAGTAGCTGGCCCCGACAGAATAGCTGAGCTGATTGTGCAGCGCCCCGAAGACCCCGGCGCAGAGCGCCGCCAGGGCCAGAAGCATGACGAAAGCGGCGGGTTTGCTCATGGCGCGGGGTCCTTTTGCCTGGCGCGGCGGCGCGCGAACACCGCCCTGATCCAGCTTAGTCCTGCAACCGTCACGTGATCAAGACGTGTCGTCAGTAGGTTGCCCGCCCGCCGGATTGATCGAACACAGCGCCGGTGGCGAAGCTGGCCTCGTCCGAGGCCAGCCAGCAGACCATTGCGGTGATTTCCTCGATGCTGCCGAAGCGGTTCATGGGGATTTTCGACTTCATATAGGCGATGTGCTCGGCGCTCATCTGCTCGAAGATCGCGGTCTCGACGGCCGCCGGGGCGACGGCGTTGACGGTGACGCCGGTGGTGGCCAGTTCCTTGCCCAGCGACTTGGTCAGGCCGATCACGGCGGCCTTGGAGGCGGAATAGGCCGAGGCGTTGGGGTTGCCCTCTTTGCCGGCGACCGAGGCGATGTTGACGATGCGGCCCCAGCCCTTTGCGGGCATGACCGAGGCCGCCGCGCGGTTGCAATAGAACAGGCCGTGGACGTTGAGCGTGAAGACCTTGTGCCAGGCGTCCAGCGGATAGTCGGCGACGGTGGTGTTGGGCCCGGTGATCCCGGCGGAACAGACCAGAATATCGGGCGCGTCCTCGGCCATGGCGGCGGTGACGGCGTCGGCGTCGGTGACGTCGATCCGGCGGGTGGCGGTATCGGCGAGATCCCAGACGATGACGTCCGCCCCTTCGGCGGCCAGCCGGTCGGCGATGCCCTTGCCGATGCCGGACGCGCCGCCGGTCACCACCGCGCGTCGGCCCGCGAACCTGTTTTCGAATATCATGCCCATTTCCTTATCCATGAAAGGCCGCCACGGTCTTGAGGGTGGAGAAACCGTAGAGCGCCTCGAACCCCTTTTCGCGGCCAAAGCCCGATTTGCCGGTGCCGCCGAAGGGCAGTTCGACCCCGCCGCCGGCGCCGTAATTGTTGAGAAACACCTGACCCGAGCGCAGCGCGCGCGCCAGCCGCATCTGGCGCGCGCCGTCGCGGGTCCAGACGCTGGCGACAAGGCCGTAATCGGTGCCGTTGGCGATGGCCAGGGCCTCGGCCTCGGTGTCGAAGGGGATGATCACCTGCACGGGGCCGAAGATCTCGTCCTGCGCCAGGGGATGATCGGGGGGCACGGGGCCGTAGAGGCTGGGGCGGACGTAATGCCCGCCCTCGGGCAGGTCCGCGGGCAGCTCGGCGGCGGCGATCAGCGGCAGGCCCTCGGCGCGGGCCAGATAGCCCTCGACCCGGGTCTTCTGGCGGGCGTTGATGAGCGGGCCGATGTCGGCGTCGCCGGTGGCCGGGCCGACGCGTTTCGCGGCATAGGCGGCGGCCATGCGCTGCGTGACCTCGTCCAGCACGCCGCGCTGCACCAGGATCCGCGAGGCCGCCGAACAGGTCTGCCCGGCGTTCTGCAGCCCGGCGTTCACCAGGAAGGGCAGGGCCGCGTCGATATCGGCGTCGTCAAAGACCAGTTGCGGGGATTTGCCGCCCAGCTCGAGCGTCACCGGCACCACGTTGGGGGCGGCGGCGGCCTGCACCGCCGATCCGGTGGCGACCGAGCCGGTAAAGCTGATGTGGTCGATGCCGGGATGGGCGGAGAGCGCCGCGCCCGCCTCGGACCCGAGGCCGGGGACCACGTTCAGCGCGCCGTCGGGCAGGCCGGCCTCTTGGGCGAGAAAGGCAAACATCAAAGCGGTCAGGCAGGCGTCCTCGGCTGGTTTCAGGACGCAGGCGTTGCCGGTGGCCAAAGCCGCGCCGACCGAGCGCCCGATGATCTGCATCGGGTAGTTCCAGGGCACGATATGGCCGGTCACCCCATGCGGTTCGCGCAGGGTATAGACGGTGTAGCCGTCGAGATAGGGGATGGTCTGCCCATGCAGCTTGTCCGCCGCGCCGCCGTAGAATTCGCAGTACCGGGCCAGCGCCAGCGCGTCGGCGCGCGACTGCGCCAGCGGTTTGCCGACGTCGAGGGATTCGAGCGTGGTCAGCAGGTCGGCGTTGTCGAGCACGAGCTGCGAGAGCCGCAGAAGGATGCGGCCCCTCTCGGCGGCGGTCATCCGGCCCCAATCACCCGCGCGGGCGGCCTGGGCGGCGGCAATGGCGGCGTCGATCTCGGCCCCGCCGCCGCGGGCGATCTCGCAGAGAGGCGCGCCGGTCGAGGGGTTGTCGAGCGGCAGCTTCGCGGACGTGGCGCGCCAGGCACCGCCGATCAGCACATGGCCGGGGTCAAAGGGCAGGTCGGGCAGCATCGGTCTCTCCTTTCAGGTCGGGCAGTTTCGGGGCGGCGCGGATCAGTTCCCGGGTATACGGGTCCTGCGGCGCATCAAAGACAGCGTCGGTGGGGCCGTGCTCGACGATCCGCCCCGCGCGCATCACCAGCACGCGGTCGGTGATCGAGCGGACGACCGACAGGTCGTGGCTGATGAAGAGATAGGTCAGCCCGTATTGGCGGCTGAGATCGGCCATCAGGTCGAGGATCTGCGCCCGCACCCGCACGTCGAGCGCCGAGACCGCCTCGTCGAAGAGGATCAACCGGGGGCGGATGATCAGGGCGCGGGCGATGGCGATGCGCTGGCGCTGGCCGCCCGAGAAGGCGTGGATGTATTTGCCGGCGTCGTCGGGGTGCAGGCCGACGGCGGTCAGCGCCTCGGAGATGGCGTTGTCGCGGGCCTGGCCTTTGGGCGGATCGGGCAGCAGATGGAACGGTTCGGTGATCAGCCGCGCCACGCGGTGGCGGGGGTTGAAGCTGCCGTAGGGGTCCTGGAACACCACCTGCATCTGCCGCCGCACGTCGAGGTTGGGATGGCCGCCCGTATAGACCGGCGCGCCGTTCAGGGTGATGGAGCCGGATTGCACCGGCTCGAGCCCCAGGATGGCACGGGTGAGGGTGGACTTGCCGCAACCCGATTCCCCCACCAGCCCGACGCGTTCGCCTTCGCGGATGTCGAAGCTGACGCCGTCGACGGCGCGGAAGTTCTGGCGTGGCTGAAAGAGCCGGGTCTTGGGCAGCGGGTAGTCGCGGGTGACGTCGCGCAGCGCGAGCAGCGGCGCACCGGGGGTGAGGCCGTGCAGGTCGGCGCGGTGGCGCGACGCCTCGAAGAGAGCGCGGGTGTAGGGGTGGCGCATCTTTGCGAAGAGCTGGGCGGTTGGGCCTTGCTCGACGATCTCGCCCGCCTTCATCACCGCGATACGGTCGGCCATGCCCGAGACCACGGCGAGGTCGTGGGTGATCATCAGGAGCGCCATGTTCTCTTCGCGGACGAGCGTGCGGATGAGCTCGAGGATCTGCGCCTGGGTGGTGACGTCGAGCGCGGTGGTCGGTTCGTCGGCGATGAGCAGGCGCGGGCGCAGGGCGATGGCCATGGCGATGCAGACGCGCTGGCGCTGGCCGCCGCTGAGTTCGTGCGGGTAACGTGTGAGCGGGAACCGGTCCGGCGGCAGGCCGACCCGTGCCAGCACGTCGCGGGCCCGCTCTTCCGCCCTTGCGGGCGTCATCGCGCGGTGGATCAGGATCGTCTCGGTCACCTGGTGGCCGATGGTCTGGACCGGGTTGAGGGCGGTCATCGGTTCCTGGAAGATCATACCGATCTGCCGCCCGCGGATGTCGCAGAGCTGCGGTTCGGAGAGGTCGGTCAGGAGGGTGTCGCCCAGGGAGATCCGGCCGGTGATCTGGGCGCTGTGCGGCAAAAGCCCCATGGCGGCGAGTGCGGTCATCGACTTGCCGGAGCCGGATTCACCGGTCATGGCCAGGATCTCGCTGGGCTGGAGGGTGAGGGAGAGGTCCTTGAGGATCGGCTTGCCGTGGATCGCGACGCCGAGGCCGTCGAGGGCGAGAAGAGGGGGCTCTGCCCCCGGCCTGCGGCCTCCCCCGGGATATTTGTGACCAGATGAAGTCATGTGCGCAGGATTCTGAGGCGCGGGTCGAGCGCGTCGCGCAGGCCATCGCCCAGCAGGTTGAGGCCGAGCACCATGCCGACGATGGCGAGGCCCGGGATGATGGCCACATGCGGGGCGAGTGCCACCATGGTCTGGGCATCCGCGAGCATCCGACCCCAGGACGGGACGGGCGGCTGTGCGCCGAGGCCCACGTAGCTGAGGCCGGCCTCGGCCAGAATACCCAGCGAGAACTGGATCGTGCCTTGCACGATCAGCAGGTTGGCGATGTTGGGCAGGATGTGCTCGGCGCTGATGCGGGCGCCGGATTTGCCGGCGACGCGGGCGGCGAGGATGAAGTCGCGCTGCCAGAGCGAGAGCGCCGCGCCACGGCTGAGGCGGGCGAAAACGGGGATGTTGAAGATGCCGATGGCGATGATCGCGTTTAGCGCGGAGGGGCCGAAGACGGCGGTGATCAGAATCGCGATGACGAGGCTGGGGAAGGCGAAGATCAGGTCGTTGCCGCGCATGATGAGTTCGTCCAGCCAGCCGCCCTTGCGCGCGGCAGCGGTCAGGCCCAGCGGCACGCCCGCGCCCATGCCGATGCCGACCGCCACCAGCGCGACCGCGATGGAGGTGCGCGCGCCGACCATGATCATGCTGAGGATGTCGCGGCCGAAGTGATCGGTGCCGAGGAGGTTGTCGGCATTGGGCGGCTGCAGGCGGCTGGCGATGTTGATCGCCTCGACGTCGCCCGGGGTCCAGAGGAACGACACCAAAGCGGCGCCGACGAAGAGCAGCGTCAGGGCGAGACCGAGGATCAGAGAACGGTTCATGAGCGGGTTCTCAGGCGCGGGTCGACGGCGGCATAGGCCAGGTCGACGGCGAAATTCACCACGATCACCGCGAAGACGAGCAGCATCACCACGGATTCGACCACGATCAGGTCGCGCTGGGTGATCGACTGGAAGATCAGCCGTCCGAGGCCCGGCAGGAAGAACACCTGCTCGATGATGATCGCCCCCGCCAGCAGGAACGAGAATTGCAGGCCGATGATGGTCAGCACCGGGATCAGCGCGTTGCGCAGCCCGTGCCGCCACAGCGCCTGGCGGCGCGACAGACCCTTGGCGCGGGCGGTGCGGATGAAATCCTCGCCCAGGATGTCGAGCAGCGAAGAGCGCATGACGCGGGCCAGGATCGCGGCCTGGGGCAGGGCGAGCGCGATGGCGGGCAGGGTCAGGGCCTTGATCCCCTGCAAGGGATCGTCCCAGCCCGGAAAGCCCCCGGCGCTGAACCAGCGCAGGTTGATGGCAAAAAGCAGCACCAGCAGCATTGCGAACCAGAAGTTCGGCACTGCGACGCCCAGCTGGGTCGCGGCCATCACGCCCATGTCGCCCAATCGCCCGCGCCGCGCGGCGGCGTAGATCCCGGCGGGAAACGCGATCAGCGTCGACAGCGTCAGCGCATAAAGCGCCAGCGGCAGCGACACCCAGAGCCGGTCTGAGATCATCTGCGAAACCGGCGCGCGATAGGTGTAGGAGGTGCCGAAATCGCCCGTCGCCATGCCCGTCACCCAGTCGAGGTAACGCTGGTATTTCGGTACGTCGAGCCCAAGTTCGGTCCGCAGCGCGGCGACGGTCTCGGGCTGGGCATTGATACCCAGCATGTAGGAGGCCGGGTCCCCGGGGGCGACCTCGACCACCAGAAAGATCACCAGGCTCGCCACCAGCAGCGAGACGGCGAGCGAGGCCAGACGTTTGAGAGCATAGCGCAGCATCGCCGCCACGTTAGGGGCGCTGCGCGGGGCGGTCCAGAGGGATGGTGGGCGATGCGTGCGGTGGGGGGATGGGACCCAGCGGGCAACAATTTGTGCGAGACGGTTCAATTTCGGGTCGGATTGCCCTGTTGCCGCATCGCTCTGGCACGCGAAATCGCATTATGTCACGGCAAACAGTCTTACCGCAGCATGTTCCGACCGGCACATGGCGGCGCTCTGGAGGATCACGACAACATGCAAAGCGGTTCAAGGCCAGTGGCAAAAACGGTCGTTATTGGGTTTGACAGAAACCTACGGGTTTTGGCAATTCGACGCGTTCGCGATTACCACTTTACTCCTACTCGAAAAGCCCGTGACATGAGTTGACCAGACCCCATTCAAGCCGGGGCTCGTGAACACGTTCCCGGGCGTGTGGCGCACTTTTCAGATAAGCGCCGGACGCTTATCTGATGGCATCATGTGGCGGTCGCGCACTATGGCGAGCAAAATCATGAACCAGGCTCCGCGGGACATTGGGGACTTGAACAAACACCGTCCGTTGCGGAACCAGCCTTTCAGAGGCCAAAGTTCCTGACCACCTGCTCAATCCACCAATCATTGTCCCAGTGGTAACTGTGGGTATCCAACATCGGTTTCCGACAATCGACGACTCGGTCGGGCCGAGGCACGAAGAGCGCCGCGTTGTTCTGTTTATTCAGTGGGTTTTCAACGTCGCCAAGGTCTGGAATCAAAGAGAGAGCTTCATAGTGAGTAGGCTCTTCATGGCTTTCAAAGGCTGTCCAGATATCGTTGGCAGAAGCCTGAACGGCTTTTTGTGCTATGTGGTCGTTGGTCCTGTCGTCTGTGTCGAGAAGTTTTTTGTCGCCGTAAGCTTTCCACTCCATATTTTTTGCGTTGGTGACGAGCAGTCCATTTTTGCTGTCTTCATCATGCATGACTTTCGCAAGGTATCCAGTTACCTGCGCCGGGTATCCGGAACGTGCAAAGTCGGAGCGCATCTCGTACAGCGCCTTGCGAGGTGTGCGCATGTGTCCTGCTGAAAAGAGGTCGGTGAGGAAGTGGCAGGCGAAAGCGTCAATTGTATAGATCCACTCCAGTGTCTTTTCGATCTGTTCCGCAGAATGTTTATCTTTTTTCCAGCCGAGGTTCGCTGCGAGGCGTAGAGCCTCTTGGTGGCCGGCGGGGCTTTGTTGCACAAATCGGCTGAAGGATTCACTGTTTGAATCCAGCATGATAGCCGTGGGGTATGAGCAGTTGGGC
>NZ_JAWHTD010000025.1:0-60965 GCF_032586235.1 Aestuariicoccus sp. MJ-SS9 | reverse complement strand
CACCTCCACATATGGTGAATCACAAAATCCGGCACGTGGAAATCCCATCGATTCAGATTTCAAGGATGACGCTTTAGAATTCTCTCTGCGGGAGCCGCCGTTATTCGATTATGCAGACCCAGGAAAGTCCGTGCCTGTCTGAAACCAGCGACGAACGCGCCGGGTGGCTGGCGGAGTAGCGGCTTAGTCCAGCACCGCCGCCACGGCGCCGATCAGGTCGAGCACTTCGCGCGTTTCGCGGTCGACGCGATAGACGAAATCGCCGACACGGTAATAGGTGCTGTCGGGATCCAGGTCCCAGCGGCCCGGATCGCGGATCACACGGTACTCGCCTCCGATACGCTCGCCCACGCCATAGCGCTTGGCTTGCCCCGGCGGCACGCAGGACGGCGATTTCTTGGCCAATCCCGGCGGGCAATCCTTGGGCGCGGCCGCAACCGGAGCGGCGAGGGCAAGCGCTGCGGCGCAGGTCAGGAAAAAGCGGTGCATGGCGGTCGTCCTTGTCTGTCGTTTCAACGATTATGTACGCGAAACGCACCCCCCGTCCGCACCGTTCCGAACGCGCGGGGGCGGTCGGCGAAATGCCGCCAAGTCGATCGGGTCAGTCGTTCTTGCCCGTGTTGATGCCGAGCAGGCTGTAGGGCGGGCAGGAGCCCATGGCGGCGGTGGCCAGCATGACGATGCCGACGATCCCGGCGATCCAGGCCCAGCCGCCGGACAGCGACGCGAAGGCCAGGATCAGCAGCACCACGCCCAAAACCGCGCGGATCATGCGGTCGGTCTTTCCCATGTTCTTCTCAAACATGTCTTCCCCCTTTCAACAAAGCGTGTCGGAACGCTGACAGGTTCCGGGATCGGGGGCCATGACGCAGATCAACTCCGCGAGCGTTTCTCGAACCTCGGCAGCATGGCGCTAAAATCGCGGCCCTTGCCATCTTCGTCCTCGACGAAGCGGCGGTAGAGCTCGAGCGCGGCGTGACCCATGGGGGTGTCGGCATCGGCGGCCTCGGCGGCCTCTTGCGAGAGGCCGAGGTCCTTGAGCATCAGTTCGGCGGCGAAGCCGGGTTTGTAATCGTTGTCCGCCGGAGAGGTCGGGCCGACGCCGGGGGCAGGGCAATAGGCGTTCATCGACCAGGAATAGCCCGAAGAGGTGCTGACCACGTCGAACATCGCCTCGCGCGAAAGGCCCAGCTTGTCGGCCAGCGCGAAGGCCTCGCAGGTGGCGATCATTGTGACGCCGAGGATCATGTTGTTGCAGATCTTGGCCGCCTGTCCGTTGCCCGCCGGGCCGCAATGCACCGCCTTCTGGCCCATGATGTCGAAAAGCGGCTTGGCGGTGGCGAAGGCCGCGTCGTCGCCGCCCACCATAAAGGTAAGCGTGCCCGCCGCCGCGCCGCCGATGCCGCCCGAGACAGGCGCGTCGAGCGCACCCAGCCCCGCGGCGTGCGCCTTTTCGGCCACCGCTCGGGCCGACGCCACGTCGACCGTCGAGCAATCGAGCAGCACTGCCCCCGGTTTCATCGCCGGGATCACCTCGTCTGCCACGGCGCGCAGGATCGCGCCGTTTGGCAGCATGGTGATGACCACATCCGCGCCCGCCGCGGCCTCGGCCGCGGTGCCGGCCATGGTCGCGCCCTCGACCGTGACGCCGGCCACGTCGAACCCCGTGACCTTGTGGCCTGCGGCGATCAGGTTGGCGGCCATCGGCGCGCCCATGTTGCCAAGCCCGATGAATCCGATCTGCATGGCGGTCTCCTCCTCTTCGAATGTCAGTTTCTCACCCGTCACCGGCCGCAGCATACGCGACATGTCCGCCGCCGGGACAGTGCCGCCATGGCGCCACTTGGGGTTGCGGTCCTTGTCGATGATCGCGGCGCGGATGCCTTCGAGAAAGTCGCCATGCTCCATCGCGCGGTGGGTGAAGCGGTACTCGAGCTCGAGCGCCTTGCGGATCGTCGGCGTTCCTTGCCGCAGACGGTGCAGGACTTCCAGCGTGCAGGCCATCGAGAGGGGGCTATTGCGCCCCATCGCCTTGAGCGCGCCCTGGGCAAAGTCGCTGCCCGATTGCTCAAGCAGGTTGATGATGTCGCGCAGGGTTTCGCCGCCGAAGAGCGTGTCGATCTGCGGTTGCAGATCGGCCAGCGTGCCGGTGGGGGGCGCGGTCTCGGGGATCAGGGCCGCGTCGCCGCTGCCGCAGAGCGCCGCGATCAGCGAGGGCCAGTCGGCTTCGGGGACGTAACGGTCGGCGAAGCCCGCGAGGATCGCATCCGCCGGACCCATCCGCGCCGCCGTCAGGCCGAGGTATTCGCCCAGCCGCCCCGGCGCGCGGGCCAGAAGGCAAGAGCCGCCCACATCCGGCACCAGCCCGATGCCGCATTCGGGCATGGCAATGAGGCTGCTGTCGCCGACGATGCGGTGGCTGCCGTGACAGCCCACGCCGACGCCGCCGCCCATGGTAAAGCCCTGAAGGAAGCTGACGACGGGCTTGGGATATTCGGCGATGAGCGCGTTCATGCGGTACTCGTCGCGCCAGAACTTCTGGCCATAGCCGTAATCGCCCGCGGTGCCGGTGGCGTACATCTCGGCGATGTCGCCGCCCGCGCAGAAGGCCTTGTCACCGGTCGCGTCTATCAGGACCAGCGCGACCTCGGGGTCCTCGCGCCAGCTGAGGAGTGCCGCGTGGATCGCCAGGCACATGTCGTAGGTCAGCGCGTTCAGCGCCTTGGGACGGGTCAGCGTGATGCGGCCGGCGCGGCCCTCGGTGCGGATGTGGAAATCGGACATCGGCGGTGGTCCCTTGTGCTGGAGGCAGGGCCGGGGGTTTCACACCCCCGGACCCCCGTGGAGTATTTCTGCCAAGAAGAAGAGGGGGGTTCAGCGCGCCAGCATCTGGCGGGCCACAATCATCCGCATGATTTCATTGGTGCCTTCGAGGATCTGATGCACGCGCAGATCGCGGACCAGCTTTTCGATGCCGTAATCGGCGAGATAGCCGTAGCCGCCATGCAGCTGGAGGCATTGGTCGACCACATCCGAGCCGGTCTCGGTGACGAGCTTCTTGGCCATGGCGCAGAATTGGGTGGCGTCGGGCGCGCCGGTGTCGAGCTTCCATGCGGCCTGGCGCAGGAAGGTGCGGGCGGCCTGGAGGGAGATCTCCATGTCGGCAAGGCGGAACTGCAGCGCCTGGAACTGGTCGATGGTCTTGCCGAAGGCCTTGCGCTCGGCCATGTAGGCCAGCGTGGCGTCGAGCCCGGCCTGAGCGGCGCCGAGGCTGCAGGCGGCGATGTTGAGGCGGCCGCCATCGAGCCCGGCCATGGCGTATCGGAAGCCCGCGCCCTCGTCGCCGATGCGGTTCTCCATCGGCACGAAGCAATCGTCGAACTGGACCTGGCGGGTGGGTTGGCTGCGCCAGCCCATCTTGTCCTCGAGCCCGCCGAAGGAGAGCCCCTCGGCCCCGTCCTCGACCAGCACGGCGGAAATGCCCTTGGGTCCGTCCTCGCCGGTGCGGCACATCACGATATAGGCGTCCGAATAGCCGCCGCCCGAGATGAACGCCTTGGTGCCGGTCAGGCGATAGCCCTCATTGGTCTTTTCGGCGCGGGTTTTCAGGGCCGCCGCGTCGGACCCGCTGCCCGGTTCGGTCAGGCAATAGCTGAGCACCGTCTGCATCGACAGAACGTCGGGCATCACGCGCGCCTTGAGGTCGTCCGAGGCGAAGCTGTCGAGCATCCTGCCGCACATGTTGTGGATCGACAGGAAGGCCGCGACCGAGGGGCAGGCCATGCTGAGCGCCTCGAAGACCAGCGTCGCGTCGAGCCGCCCGAGCCCCGAGCCGCCGCCCTCTTCGGAGACATAAAGCCCGCCGAAGCCCAGTTCGGCCAGCTGCGGCCAGAGCTCTTTGGGGATGGTGCCTTCGGCCTCCCATGCGCGGGCGTGCGGGGCGATCCGTTCTTGGCCGAAGGCATGGGCCATGTCGAAGATGGCGGTCTGCTCTTCGCTCAGTGCGAAATCCATGGGAACCTCATGTGCCGGATGAAATGAACATCTGTTTAATAAGATTGTTTCAGGAGTCCGGGCGCAGCGCAAGTTAGGAATTTTCAGCCCCGGCCATTAGTTGAAAGAATTGTTTAACAATCTCCCCTTACGTGCAACACTGCGGGTGCATTTCAAATCAGGAGAATGTGATGAAAATCTTTTCCACGGCGCTTTTCTGCGGCGTATTTCTTGGCCTTGCAGCCGAGGCGCAGACCACCTTCCCAAGCGATTACAAACCCACTTGCCCTGTCGGGGCGACGATGCTCGACGGATGGTTCGCCACCGGCGCCGCCTCCGCCGGCGGCAAGGTCGACCCGGCGGACAGCGTTGCCTTTCCGCCGATCGAGAACACCAAATGCGATTTCTACCGCTGGGGCGCGCAGATGTTCCTGTGGCTGACCAGTCCCGACAATGGCGGCGTCGTGCTCGATTCCGCGCAGTTCCTGGATGTGGTCGAGACCAGCAGCGGGTTCGCGTTCGAGGACAATTCGGGCGCGGCGGCCAATACCTTTGCCCTGCGCACCCGCAAGGAGGATTCGATCGGCGGCACGGGCCAGGCGGGCGGCGGCGGCGTGCTGCTGTCGCAGGCCGGGTCGCTGGCCTATTACGGCATCCACACCAACGACATCTACGCGCAGTTCCTGACCGGCAACAAGGCGGGCGCGTTCAACGGCACCGATCTGGAGACGAACTTTCCCATCAGCCAGGCGGATATGGACCTGATCGCGAAATATGTCGGGGCGCCGCTGGACGACGCGGAGGCCATGACGATGGAGCTGAAGACCGCCTGGGTCGACGCCTCGACCGTGGATGCGGGCCAGTTCATCACCATCCTCGCCGAGGTGCCCAGTTTCGACCGCAGCTCGGATACCGAATGGCCGGTGACCGGGACCGAAACCATCACGCTGGCGCTGGTGGGGCTGCACATCGCGGCACCGGTGCAGGGGCACAAGGAAATGGTCTGGTCCTCGTTCGAACATATCAGCGTGTCCCCGGCGCAGGCCTATTACTATCTCAACGCCTCGGGCCAGACGGCGGAACAGGCGTTCAGTGGGGCGGGCGAGTGGATCTTCTTCCCCACGGGCGGTGCTGCGCCTGCGGCGGTGACCGAGGCGGCCAGTTTCGACAGCTCGAAGAACGCCATCGTCGCTAAGGGCGGCGAAACGATTCGCCCGGTTTCGGTGGTTCAGCAGAACCCCTGGGGCTTGGCGCCGGCCGATACCAGCGCGGCGCAGGACAACACCGATCTGGTCAGCCTGAACGCCACCTTGCTGGGCATGCTTCAGGGGCTGGGGGACGTGCGTGGCAATTACCTGCAGCTGGGCGGGATCTGGACCGCAGAGGGGCAGATCCCCGATGGCGACCAGGATCCGGCGCTGCGCGGAGGGCTGCGGTTGGCCAATGCCACGATGGAGACCTTCCATCAGCTGACCACGGCGGAGCCGAACCAGACCCGCAGCTGCTTTACCTGTCACAACACCGGCGGTGGCGATTCGGGGCTGGGGCTGAGCCACATCTTCGACTCTCTGGCGCCGTTGCCGTAAACATCGCTTGGGCGCGCGCGGGGGGCCGTGCGCGCTCTTTTTCATGGCTCAAAATGATTTAAGATCAGTCTTTTAGGGGCGGAAGTTCACGCTAGTCTGCTTTGCTGCGGGGGCTTTGGCCCTTAAAGCCCATCGTGGAATTCCTCGATAAGGTGGCCGACCACGGCGCGCATCTGCTCCTCGTGGCTGGCGCCGGCGGCATGGGCGGCCTCGGCCACGGCGCGCTGCCGGGTCGACGACGTGCCCCGCGCCACGATGTGCTTGGCGTTCTCGATCTCGGGCAAGCAGCACAGGACGCCCGCATCCTCGCCGATCATCTCCATCAGCTCGTTCATCAGATCCTCGAAAGACACGATCTCGCCGCGGCCAAAGTCGATCAGACCCGCCGACACGCCGTATCGCTGCGCGCGCCAGCGGTTCTCGCCGATCAGGAAGCGGTCGTAGATCCGCCAGCGCAGGTTGCCCTTGCGCAGCCGCCAGAGCATCCGCAGCAGGCATTGGTTGATCGCCGCCAGCGTCAGCGCGTCCTCCATCAACGGCTGCACGTCCATGATCCGGGTCTCGAGCGTCGGAAACCGGTCCGAGGGGCGCAGATCCCACCAGATCTTGGTCGTGTCCTCGATCACGCCGACGTCGATCAGCGAATCCACCGAGCGGCGGTATTCCTGCCAGGTCTCGAATTGCGGCGGCAGACCGGTGCGGGGCAGGTTGTCGAACACCGTCAACCGGTACGAGGCCAACCCCGTATCCTGCCCCTGCCAGAACGGCGAAGAGGTCGAAAGCGCCAGAAGATGCGGCAGGAAATAGCTGAGCTGCCGCATCAGGTCGGCGCGCAGCGTGTCGTCGTTCAGCCCCACATGCACGTGCATCCCGCAGATCAGCATCCGCCGCACCACACCGCCCAGATCGCGGCTGAGCGCGTTGTAGCGGTCCTTGTCGGTGTGATGCTGGTTCTTCCAATCCGCCAGCGGATGGCACGAGGCGGCGATGGGCGCCAGGTTATAGGTTTTGGCGTGGCGGGCCACGGTGCTGCGCAGGCGTTTCAGATCCTCGCGCGCGGCGGCGATGTCGGCGCAGACCTTGGTGCCGATCTCGATCTGGCATTGCAGGAACTCGGGGCTGACCTGGTTTTCAAGCTCGGCGGCGCAGGCCTCCATCAGGCCCTCGGGCGCCTCGGCCAGCGCCATGCTGTCGAGATCGACCAGCAGGTATTCCTCTTCGATCCCGAGGGTGAAATCCGGCTCTGACATGCGGTTGGCTCCTCCGGCGTTTGACCGCCAGTTGACCAAAGCCTGTCCGCCCGGGCAAGCGTTAATGGGTCAGACAGAGCGCCGGTGCCAATTCGGGGGCGTGGCCGAGAAAGGCCAGCGCGGGCGTGGCGTCCCGAAACACCTCGACTTGCCAGGACTCTTCGGCGGTGACCAGGCTTTGGTACATTCGCGCGACGCCAAAGCTGAGGTCATCAGGCGCATAGATTGCCGTACGGGCCATTGGGCTGCGTCGGCGACGGACCGGCTCCATCCGGAGCACCATGTGCATCATGGAGTGAAAGGTGATGTCCATTCTCGGGCCGTCCGAGAAATCGACCAGAAAATCGAAGGTTTCGCAATATTCCGGGCTAACGAAATACGCGTTGACCACGGCCCGGTTGATTTCGGGCGTCAGAGTGTCGGGAAAACGGAACAAGACGAGATTATGGGCTTTGAGAACCGAGAAGGTGGCTGGCAAATCACTCTCCTGGACATGTGGTATCTGCGCATTCGTTCCTTGACTCTGCACAGTTCGGAGAGGCCTTTCAATTTCCAGTTGAAAATTTGGGGGGATGGCGTGTCAACTCTGCTGCACACGGGGCAAAAAAGCAGACGGGCAGGCCGGAAGAGGCCTGCCCGTCGAATAATCATTAAAATTGCGGCGGTTCGCGACCGGTCAGTCCATCGCCTTGAAGTTGAATTCGCCGCCTTCCTTGATGCCCGACGGCCAGCGGGCCGTGACGGTCTTGGTGCGGGTGTAGAACTTGAAGCTGTCCGGCCCGTGCTGGTTCAGATCGCCGAAGCCCGATTTCTTCCAGCCGCCGAAGGTGTGATAGGCCAGCGGCACCGGGATCGGAACGTTGATGCCCACCATGCCGATGTTGATCCGGCTGGCGAAATCGCGCGCGGCGTCGCCGTCGCGGGTGAAGATCGCGGTGCCGTTGCCGTATTCGTGGTCCATCGCCAGGCCGATGGCCTCTTCGTAGCTGGCCGCACGCACGGTCGACAGGACCGGGCCAAAGATTTCCTTGCGGTAGATGTCCATGTCCGGCGTCACCCGGTCAAAGAGATGCGGGCCCACGAAAAAGCCGTCTTCATAGCCCTGAAGCTTGAAGTCGCGCCCGTCGACCACCAGCTCGGCGCCCTGGTCGATGCCCGATTGCACCAGGTTCAGGATGTTCTGCTTGGCCGCGCCGGTCACCACGGGGCCGTAGTCGATGTCGTTGCCGGCGGTGTAGGGGCCCACCTTCAGCTTTTCGATGCGCGGCACCAGCGCCTCGATCAGGCGGTCGGCGGTTTCCTCGCCCACGGGCACGGCGACCGAGATCGCCATGCAGCGTTCGCCCGCAGCGCCGTAACCCGCGCCCACCAGCGCGTCGGCGGCCTGGTCCATATCGGCGTCGGGCATGACGATCATGTGGTTCTTGGCGCCGCCGAAGCACTGCACCCGTTTGCCGTTTTCGCAGCCCTTCGCATAGATATAGGCGGCGATCGGGGTCGAGCCGACAAAGCCCACGGCCTGCACGGTTTCGTTTTCAAGAATGGCGTCGACGGCCTCTTTGTCGCCGTTGACCACCTGCAGCACGCCGTCGGGCAGGCCGGCCTCTTTAAAGATTTCGGCCAGCATCAGCGGCACCGAGGGGTCGCGCTCGGACGGCTTGAGGATAAAGGCGTTGCCGCAGGCCAGCGCCGGGCCCATCTTCCAGAGCGGGATCATGGCGGGGAAGTTGAAGGGCGTGATGCCCGCCACCACGCCCAGCGGCTGGCGCATGGAATACATGTCGATGCCCGGGCCCGCGCCGTCGGTGTATTCGCCTTTGAGCAGATGCGGCGCGCCGATACAGAACTCGATCACCTCGAGCCCGCGCTGCACGTCGCCCTTGGCGTCGGGGATGGTCTTGCCGTGCTCGCGGCTTAGCGCCTCGGCCAGCTTGTCCATGTCGCGGTTCAGAAGATCGACGACCTTCATCATCACCCGCGCACGGCGCTGCGGGTTGGTGGCGCCCCAGGCCGGCTGCGCCTCGGCGGCGGCGGCGATGGCGGCATCCATCTCGTTGCGGCTGGCCAGCGGGCATTTGGCCTGCACCTCGCCGGTGGCGGGGTTGAAGACGTCGGCGAAACGGCCCGAGCTGCCTTTGACCAGCTGGCCGTTGATGTAGTGATGAAGTTCCTGCATGTCGCATCCTCCCATAAGGTTCGCGCCTTTCTACCCTTGCAAAAATGCGGGAAACAGAGGCAAGTTACCAAAAAGGTTTTGCAAAAATGCAAGGTTGATCATGGCCGAGAGCTGGGACGACATGCGCATCTTCCTGTCCGTTGCGCGCAGCGAAAGCCTGTCGGCGGCGGGGCGGGGTCTGCGGATGGATCCGGCCACCGTGGGCCGGCGCATCGCGCGGCTCGAGGCGCGGCTGGGCGTGCCGCTTTTCGCCAAGAGCCCCCAGGGCTATGCGCTGACCGACGCGGGCGCGCGGCTGACGCGCCATGCCGAGGCGGCGGAACAGGCGATGCAGGCGGCGCAAGAGGCCGCCGTGGGCGCGTCGGAAGGGCTGAGCGGGCAGTTGCGCATCGGCGCGCCGGACGGCTGCGCGAATTTCGTGCTGCCGCAAGTCTGTGCCGCGCTGGTCGCGGCGAATCCCGATCTGGATATCCAGATCCTCGCCCTGCCACGGGTGGTCAACCTGTCGCGGCGCGAGGCCGATCTTGCGATCACCGTCAGCCCGCCGAGCGCGGGGCGGCTGCTGGTGCAGAAGCTTTGCGATTACCACCTGTCGCTGGCCGCGAGCGAGGGATACCTGGCAACGTCCCCGCCGATCGCCGCGCTGGACGACCTGCGGCATCACCGAGTGGTCGGCTACATCCCAGACATGATCTTTGACAAAGAGCTGGATTACCTGACCGACACCGGTCTCGAACGGGTGCATCTGGCCTCGAATTCGGTGGCGGTGCAGTTCAGCGCGGTGCGTCAGGGGGGCGGGGTCGGCATCGTGCACGATTTCGCCCTGCCGACCGCGCCCGAGGTGCGGCGGCTGTTGCCCGGGGCCTTCCGCCTGCGCCGCAGCTTCTACATGGTGCGCCACGCCGACGACCGTCGGCTGGAGCGCCTGAACCGGCTGGCCGAGGCCGTGGCGACCGGCCTGCGCGGCGAAATTCAGCGGCTGGAGGGGAGTTTGCCCGCCGATTGATGCCAATGCGACGATTGTCGCGGCTTGACAGGTGCGCTGCGGGCGGCAACGCTGGTCTTGCAAGACCTAGGAGGAGGTGTCCATGCAGGTTCTCAACATCCTGAAAAGCAAGGCGGATGACTCTGTCGTCACGGTTCCGCCCGGAACCAAGGTGGCCGAGGCGGCGAAGATCCTCGCAGACAAGCGCATCGGGACGGTGGTGATCTCGACCGATGGCACGACGGCCGAGGGCATCCTGTCCGAGCGCGATATTGTGCGCGAGCTTGCCGCGCGCGGCGGCGGCTGTCTGGACGAGGCGGTGGATGCCTACATGACCTCCAAGCTGGTCACCTGCACCCGCGGCGACAGCGCCGACCATATCCTGCAGCAGATGACCGAAGGCCGGTTCCGCCACATGCCGGTGGTCGAGGACGGCAAGCTGATCGGTCTCATAACGCTGGGCGACGTGGTCAAGGCACGGCTGTCCGAGCTGTCGATGGAAAAAGACGCGCTGGAAGGCATGATCACAGGCCAGTGGTGACACCACTCCGGACCCGGGACCGGATTCGCCTTGCAATCCGCCGCGCAATATTGTTGCGTCCCCGCGACCACAGATAAGGGGAGCGACATGCGCATCGGCCTTTACCCCGGCACTTTCGACCCCATTACCCATGGGCATATCGACATCATCCGCCGCGCCACCCTGCTGGTGGACCGTCTGGTGATTGGCGTGGCGATCAACCGCGACAAGGGGCCGCTCTTCGATCTCGACGCGCGGGTCGCGATGATCGAGGCGGAATGCGCCAGCCTGTCCGAACAGACCGGCGTCGAGATCGTCGTCCATCCGTTCGAGAACCTGCTGATCGACTGTGCCCGCGATGTGGGCGCGCAGATTATCGTCCGCGGCCTGCGCGCGGTGGCGGATTTCGAATATGAATTCCAGATGGTCGGCATGAACCGCGCGCTGGACGACAGTATCGAGACGGTGTTCCTGATGGCCGAGGCGCGGCATCAGGCGATCGCCTCGAAGCTGGTCAAGGAAATCGCGCGGCTGGGCGGGGATGTGTCGAAATTCGTCACCCCTCCGGTGGCGCAGGCCTTGCAGCGCAAATTCACCTGAGCGGCGCTGAAACGCAAAAGGCCGCCCCGGGGGGCGGCCTTTGTCCGTGGTGCGGGGCTTAGCCGTAGACGGCGCGCGCGGCCACTTTGCTTTCGATCCCCGCGATGTCGAGGTCGAGTTTCACGTTAAGCGGCAGGCTCTGCAACTCGTGCAGCGTGTCGGAGAAGGCGGCGCGTTTGGCGATCCGGTTGCGCCAGTTCTGCATCAGATGGGTCATGGGTTCGTTCCTTGAAAATCTCGGTTGCGCAGTGGGTTACAGCGCATTGTTGCCATAGACGGCACGGGCGGCGATCCGCTCGGCGTCGCCGGGATTGATGTCGAGGTCCAGCGCCACGTCCAGCGGCAGGTGCCGCAGTTCCTGAACGGTGCGCCGGTATTGTGCACGCTTGGCGATGTTCGTGCGCAGGGTGGAGAGCAGCGTCATGATTGTCTCCTTTCGCCTTTCTTCGTTTCCGTTGGCGCTAACATATGCTTGCTGCAGCGCAGCACAATTGACGAAAACGGAAAGCCCCGATGCACTGGATGCATGGCGGGCGCGCATGAAAAAGGCCCGGTCGCGGGGACCGGGCCTTGGGTTTTTCGCCGAGGGCGAAGGGGTCAGATGAGCTTGCCCATCGCCACGGCGGTGTCGGCCATGCGGTTCGAGAACCCCCATTCGTTGTCGTACCACGTCAGGATCCGGCACATGGTGCCGTCCATGACCTTGGTCTGATCGGTGGCGAAGACCGAGGAATGCGGGTCGTGGTTGAAATCCATGCTGACCAGCTTGGCGTCGGTCACCCCCAGAATGCCCTTGAGCGGGGCAGCGGCGGCGGCCTTGCGGATGGCGTCGTTGATTTCATCGGCGCTGGTGGCGCGGGCGGCCTCGAAGGTCAGGTCGACGACCGACACGTTGGGCGTCGGCACGCGGATCGCCACGCCGTCGAGCTTGCCGTTCAGCTCGGGCAGCACCAGCCCCACGGCCTTGGCAGCACCGGTCGAGGTGGGGATCATCGACATAGCCGCCGCGCGGGCGCGGTAGAGATCCTTGTGCATCGTGTCCAGCGTCGGCTGGTCGCCGGTATAGCTGTGGATCGTGGTCATGAAACCGCGGGTGATGCCGATGGTGTCGTGCAGCACCTTGGCCACCGGCGACAGGCAGTTGGTGGTGCAAGAGGCGTTGGACACGATGATATCGTCGCTGGTCAGCGTGTCGTGGTTGACCCCGTAGACGATGGTCTTGTCGGCATCCTTGCCCGGGGCCGAGATCAGCACCCGGCTCGATCCGTTTTCCAGATGCGCCTTGCAGGCCTCCTTGCTGGTGAAGATGCCGGTGCATTCCATCACCACGTCGATGTGCTTCCACGGCAGGTCGGCCGGGTTGCGGATCGCGGTGACGGCGATCGGGCCACGGCCCACGTCGATCGAATTCTCGCCCGTCTTCACCTCGACCGGGAAGCGGCCGTGCACGCTGTCGTATTGAAGCAGATGGGCGTTGGTCTCTACCGGGCCCAGATCGTTGATCGCGACCACCTCGATATCGGTGCGGCCCGACTCGATGATCGCGCGCAGAACGTTGCGCCCGATGCGTCCAAATCCGTTGATGGCAACCTTGACGGTCATGAAAATCTCCTCGCTGCTTGGCGTCGTTTTGCGGATGTTACCGCTAACGACCAGATAATCCGTCCAAGGTCAAGGTGGGGCGCATGGCGCGCGGGGTCAACAGGGACGCGGGATCAACGCCAGAAGGCCACCCAATCGAGCAGTTCAAAGAACTTCTTGCCCAGAAAAATCAGGTGGTCAGAGCCGAACACCAGGTAATCCAAACCCAGCAGCCCGACGATCAGCAGGCCGAGGGCGATGGCGATGGAATTGGTCATGACTGGCTCCGTCTTTTCGGGGCTCTTGTGTCAGACGGGCGGGGCGCTGTCATCCGCGATCTTGGGGGAGGCCGCTCATCAGGTCCTCGATGAAAAGGCTGACGAAGGCCCCGCGCCCGGTCACATCGGCCTTGCGGTAGATGCCATTGAGATGCGCCTTGACCGTGCCCTCGGCGCTGCCACGCAATTGGGCGATTTCGGGGATGCCGAAGCCCTTGAGCAGGAACATCGCCACATCCTGTTCCGACGGCGTCAGCCCCCAGCGCTGGAACCGGTCGGTGACGATATCGTGAAACGCCCCGGCGGCGAGGCCCAGCTGTTCTTCCAGATGCGCCTTGCGGCGCAGCAGCCGCAGCAGGTAGCGCGTCTCGAAGATCACCGCCGCCACCAGCGCCAGCGCCGCCAGAAGCTCGATCAGGAAATGCGCCGAGCGCAGCGCCGCCCAGCCCAGGGCCCCGCCGTCGGCGGCCACGTCCCACAGAAAGAAGGCCGCGCAAAAGCTTTGCGCGGCGATCAGGACCAGCAGGGCGAGCGGTTTGGCCTCGGTCGCGGCTGGGCTCATGGGGCGATACGGGCGTTGTCGGGCATGTCTTTGCGTCCTGTGACCATGGCGCGGGGCAGGTTGACACCGGTGCGCAGGCTTTCCCACAGCACGGCGGCGATATGCAGAACGATGCTGAATTCAGCCCAGAGCACAAGGGCCTCATGCGCCTCTTCCACCCATTCGACGCCCCAAAAGGCCGTGGTGGTCATCAGCCAGCCGGTCAGACCGAGCAGCAGGATCGTGCCCAGCAGGTTCAGGATCATCACGCCGCCCAGCGGCGTATGCCCCAGATGCACGCGGCGGCGGCCGGTGGCGAGGTCGGAAAGCTGGTCCCGAATGCCCTGCGGCCTGGGCCAGAAGCTGGCAAACCGCGCGTAGCGCGGGCCGATCAGCCCCCAGACCAGCCGCAGCGCGATCAGCGCAACCACGGCATAGCCGACCCATTCGTGCTGCGCGCTGTCGTCGTCGATGAAAAACGCGTTGGCGGTAAAGCCGATCACCAGCGACCAGTGAAAGAGCCGCACGAAGGGATCCCAGATGCGATAGGTTCTCATGATGTGTTCCCTCTTCGGGGCGCGGATCAGTCGTCGATCTTGCTGCGCACGACGTTCAGCGCGGCGTCGAGATAAAGCTCGTATTTCTGGCCGTCCTTCAGGGCGTAAACCTCGATCATGCCGTCCTCGCGTTCGATCTTGCGCACGTAGTAGCCTTCGGCGGTCAGCCGGGTGCGGATCTGGTCGGCGGTGGTGGCGTCCAGCGCATCGTCGCCAGAGGCAAAGGCGGCCACGGGCAGAAGGGCGGCGAGGGTGAGGGTGAGAATGCGGGTCATGTCGGTGTCCTTTCCTTGGGAAGACCCGGGCGGGAGTGCCGCGGGTCTTTCCGTAAAAAGGGCATGGAGGCGCGTCGGACCATTGGACTGGCGACCGGCTGACCGCCTCTACACCCCCGGTTTAGAGCGGTTCCCCGCCGGTCGGCACGAAAAAAGCCCGGATCTTGTCGATCCGGGCCTTGGTCTTGCGCGTAAAGGTCGGGTCAGTGCAGCAGACGCCCCATCGCCGAGGCGACATCGGCCATGCGCGCCGAAAAGCCCCATTCGTTGTCGTACCACGCCAGCACCCGCACCAGGCGGCGGCCCACGACCTTGGTCTGGTCGGGCGCAAAGATCGAGCTGGCGGTGGTGTGGTTGAAGTCGATCGAAACCTTGGGCTCGGGGTCGTAGGCCAGCACGGTGCCCATGCGGCCCGCGGCAGCCTCGGCCACCACCTCGTTGACATCCTCGGCGGTCACGTCGCGGCCCGCCTCGAACGTCAGGTCCACGGCGCTGACGTTGGGCGTGGGCACGCGCATGGCGGTGCCGTCGAGCTTGCCCGCGAGGTTCGGCAGCACTTCCCCCAGCGCCTTCGCGGCCCCGGTGGAGGTGGGGATCATCGCCATTGCCGCGGCGCGCGCGCGGTAAAGGTCCTTGTGCCGGCGGTCCAGCGTCGGCTGGTCGCCGGTGTAGCTGTGGATTGTGGTCATGATGCCGCTTTCGATGCCAATGGCCTCGTCCAGCACCTTGGCCAGCGGGGCCAGGCAGTTGGTGGTGCAGGACCCGTTCGAGATCATCCGCTCGTCCGCCAGCATGTCGCGGTGGTTGACGCCGTAGACCACGGTGCGGTCGACATTCGACGCGGGCGCCGAGATCAGCACCTTCTTGGCACCACGCTCAAGGTGCACGGCGGATTTCTGCCCGTCGTTGAACTTGCCAGTGCATTCCAGCACCACGTCACAGCCCGACCAGTCGAGCTCTGCGGGCTCATAGGTCGAGAAGACCTCCATCGGGCCGCGGCCCAGGTCCATGGTGTTGCCGTCGACCCGCACCTCGCCGCCGAAGCGGCCGTGGACGCTGTCGTAGCGCAGCAGATGGGCGTTGGTCTCGATCGGGCCGGTGGCGTTGATCTTGACCACCTGCACGTCGTTGCGCGCGGATTCAGCGATATGGGCGAGGGTGCAGCGCCCGATGCGGCCAAAGCCGTTGATGCCTAGGGTCACGGTCATGATCGGGTCTCCTGCGCGATTGCCTTTGCAGTCGTATACGAAAGTATGCGCCAGGCAGGAAGGCGGATTTTGCTTTTTTGGCAATATGTTAGCGTTAAATTTCCGGACCGCGCGGATGGTGGCGCTAACGATCCGGCGCGTTTGCGGTAACGGCCTTGGGCCGCCATCGGGATGGGGAATCGTCACGCCCGGGCGGCGGTCCGGCACTGCGCGGTTGCATGGGCGGCGACACAGGCTAGTTTGGCGCCAGAACGAGGGAGATGTTGCATGAGCGGTTTGCTGGCGCTGCTGGACGATGTCGCGGCCATTGCCAAGGTCGCGGCCACAAGCGTGGACGATGTCGCCGCCGCCGCCGCCAAGGCCGGCAGCAAGACGGCGGGCGTGATTATCGACGACGCAGCGGTGACGCCGAAATACGTGCAGGGCTTCGCGCCCGCGCGCGAACTGCCGATCATCTGGCGGATCACGCGAGGGTCGTTCTTCAACAAGCTGGTGATCCTCTTGCCGCTGGCCATGCTGCTGGCCAATTTTGCGCCCTGGCTGATCACGCCGCTGCTGATGCTGGGCGGGTCCTATTTATGTTTCGAAGGGGCGGAAAAGATATTCCACGCGCTCTTTCCCCATGCCGACGCCCGGGTCGAGGCGGATATGTCGGTCAAGGATCCGGGCCATCTGGAAGAGGAAAAGGTCCGCGGCGCGATCAAGACCGATTTCATCCTCTCGGCCGAGATCATGACCATCGCGCTGGCCGCGATCGAGGCGCCGAACGTCTATCTCCAGGCCGCGACGCTGGCGGTCGTGGGGGTGGGCGTGACTGTGGCGGTCTACGGATCGGTCGGGCTGATCGTCAAGATGGACGACGTGGGGCTCTTTCTGGCGCAGAACGCGCGGACGGGGGCGGGGCGCGGCTTTGGGCGCGGGCTGGTAAAATTCATGCCGGTGCTGCTCAAGGTGCTGTCCGTCGTCGGCACCGCGGCCATGCTGTGGGTCGGCGGGTCGATCATGCTGCACGGCTTTCACGAATACCACATCGCCGAGCCGGGCCACAGTATCGAGGTGCTGGCCGAGGCCGCGGCCCACGCCCTGCCGCAGATCGCAGGCGCGGCGCAATGGGCGGTGACGGCGGCGCTGGACGGGGTCTTCGGCCTGATCTACGGGCTGATCCTGATCCCCATCGCAACCCGGATCGTCGGCCCGGCCATCGCGGCTGTCAGCGGCAAGAAGAGCGCCCACTGAGAGCTTCGTTCCCCGAAACATCCGTCACGTCAAAACGCAAAGACCCCGGAGGTGATCCGGGGTCTCTTGGTCTGGGCGCGGAAGAGGTCCCGGATCACGTCCGGGACCTGTGTCTTACGTGCGCGGATCGGGTTGCCAGCGGCCTTCGATCAGGTCGCGCACTTTCTGCGCGGTGGCCTCGGGCGTGATGCCGAACTCTTTGTAGAGCACGTCCGCCGGGGCCGAGGCGCCGAAGCCGTGCATCCCGACAAAGCCCGACTTCTCGCGCTTGCCGCGCTCGCCGAAGAGCCAGCGGTCCCAGCCAAAGCGGATGCCCGCCTCGATGCCCACGCGCACCGGGCCGCCGGGCAGGACGCGTTTGCGGTAGGCTTCGTCCTGCGCCTCGAAAAGCTCCCAGCAGGGCATCGACACGACCCGCGTGCCGATCCCCTCGGCCTGCAGGATGTCGCGCGCGGCCAGCGCGATCTCGACCTCCGACCCGGTGGCCATCAGGATCGCCTGGCGCTTGCCCTCGGCATCGGCCAGCACATAGGCGCCTTTCTCGACCAGGTTCGAGTTCTTGTGATCCTTGCGCACCGTCGGCAGGCCCTGGCGGGTCAGCGACAGCACGGACGGCGTGCCGGTCTGGGTCAGCGCAATCTCCCAGGCCTCGGCGGTTTCGACCGTGTCGGCGGGGCGGAACACCAGCGTGTTGGGCGTCGCGCGGCTGATCGCCAGATGCTCGACCGGCTGGTGGGTCGGGCCGTCCTCGCCCAGGCCGATGCTGTCGTGGGTCATCACAAAGACCGCCGGCACCTGCATCAGCGCGGCCAGACGCATCGCGGGGCGGGCGTAGTCGGTAAAGCACATGAACGTGCCGCCATAGGGCCGGATGCCGCCGTGCAGCGCCATGCCGTTCATCGCCGCCGCCATGCCGTGTTCGCGGATGCCGTAATAGATGTAGCGCCCGCCGCGGTTGGTCTCGTCAAAGACACCCATGTCGGCGGTCAGCGTGTTGTTGGACCCCGTCAGGTCGGCCGAGCCGCCGATGGTCTCGGGCATGATCGGGTTCACCACCTCGAGCACCATTTCCGAGGATTTGCGCGTGGCGACCTTGGGCTGCGCTTCGCTGATCTGCTTTTTCAGCGCCTTGATGGTGGCCGAGAGCTTTTTCGGTGCCTTGCCGGCGATGACGCGGGCGAATTCGGCCTGGCGGTTCTTGGGCGCCTTTTCCAGACGCGCCTCCCAGGCGTCGCGGTCGGCGGCGCCGCGCGCGCCGACCTCTTCCCACCAGGTCTTGATGTCGGCGGGCACTTCGAAGGGGCCGGTGGTCCAGCCCCAGGCCTCTTTCGCGGCGGCGTTCTGATCGGCGTTGGTCAGCGCGCCGTGCCCCTTGGAGGTGTCCTGCGCTGCGTGGCCCAGGGCGATATGGGTCTTGCAGGCGATCATCGAGGGCTGGGCAGAGGCCTTGGCCGCCACGATAGCAGCGTCGATCTCATCGGGGTTATGCCCGTCGATTTCCTGTACGTGCCAGCCCGCCGCCTTGAAGCGTGCGACCTGGTCGGTGCGGTCCGACAGCGACACCTTGCCGTCGATGGTGATGTCGTTGTTGTCCCAGAATACGATCAGCCGTCCCAGGCCATAGCGGCCGGCGAGGCCGATGGCCTCGTGGCTGACGCCCTCCATCAGGCAGCCGTCGCCGGCGATGACATAGGTGTGGTGATCGACCAGCTTTTGCCCGAAGCGCGCGCGCAGCGCTTCCTCGGCGATGGCAAAGCCGACCGAGTTGGAAATCCCCTGACCCAGCGGGCCGGTCGTGGTCTCGACCGCGGTGGCGTGGGTGTTTTCGGGGTGGCCCGCGGTGCGCGAGCCCCACTGGCGGAAGTTCTTGATCTCGTCCAGCGTGATCTCGGCATCGCCGCAGAGATAGAGCAGCGCGTAAAGCAGCATCGAACCGTGACCCGCCGACAGGATGAACCGGTCGCGGTCGGGCCAGGTGGGGTTGGCGGCGTCGAACTTCAGATGCTTCGAGTAAAGCACGGTGGCGACGTCGGCCATGCCGATGGGCATGCCGGAGTGGCCGGAATTGGCGGCGGCCACGGCGTCGAGCGCCAGGGCGCGGATTGCGGCGGCGCGGTTCCAGTGATCGGGGTGGGCGGCTTTCAGCGCTTGGATGTCCACGGGGCTTACGTCCTTTATCTGGGCTGCGTTGCAGGCTGAATACCAGCCCCGTCCCCAAGATCAAGCTCGCCCGGTAAGGCCTTGACACATAAGGGGGCGCTTTTTCCGGTTTCGATTGGTAAACTGTGCGGAAACGGGGCGGCGGCGATTCGTGCGATGGCGCGGAGCGCGACAACAGCCCCGGGGCAGACCAAGGGACACATCCTATGACCCAGATCGATGAGTTGGAGCGGCGCATCACCCAGGCGCTGGACCGCATTGCGCAGGGTGTCGAGGCGCTGGACGCGGGCGCGGCGGCCCCGGCGCCCGAGGCCGAGGCGACGCCGGAGGCAGGCGACAGCGACGAAGTCGTCGGGCTGCGCGCCGCGCTGGAGGACGAAAAGCTGGCCAATGCGCAGCTCGAAGAGCGGGTGCGCGCGCTGCACGACCGCCAGGACGGGCAGGTCGCGGGTCTGCAGGAACAACTGGCCGCACATCGCGAAAGCATGGAGCGGCTGGACGGCGAGCTGCAGCGCCTGCGCAAGGCCAATGAGATGCTCCGCGTCACCAATCAGGAAATGCGCGCTGCGCTTGAGGAAAACGTTGGCGAGCCGCATTTGATCAACAAGGCGATGCTGGCCGAGCTGGAAAGCATCCGCGCCGCGCGCGCCACCGAGGCCGCAGAAACCCGCGCCATTCTCGATGCGCTCGAGCCGATGCTGGCCGAGGCGGCGCAGGAACCGGCAGAGAACGAAGGGGAGACAGCCTGATGCCCGAGGTTGAAATCCAGATCGGCGGCCGGTCCTTCGAGGTCGCCTGCCAGGAGGGCGAAGAGCAATACCTGCTGACCGCCGCCAAGCTTTTGGACAACGAAGCGCAGGTGCTGGTGGACCAGATCGGGCGGATGCCCGAGGCACGGATGCTGCTGATGGCCGGGCTGATGCTGGCCGACAAGACGGCCGGGCTGGAGGATCGTCTGCGCGAGGCCGAGGACCGCGTCGGCACGCTGCAATCGGATCTGCGCTACTGGCAGGAACGCCCCGCGCCCGAACCCGAGCGCGTCGAGGTGCCGGTGGTGCCGGAGGCCGTTACCGAGACATTGGCGGAAATCGCCGCGCGCGCCGAATCCATCGCCGCAGAGGTCGAGGAAAAGGCCGGGCGCTGACAATAGAGGCGCCCGGAGCCCGGCGTCGAAGCGCCGGGCCGGGCGGGGTCAACCCCGCCAATCCGCCCCGGTCGTTCGGCCGGTCAGCCGTTCGCTTCGCGGATCTTGTCGGCGGCGTCCTTGTCGTAGGTGACGCCGCTGGTTTCGAACAATTCATCCAGCTCGCCCGAGAGGGTCATCTCGGTGATGATGTCGCAGCCGCCGACGAACTCGCCCTTGACGTAGAGCTGCGGGATGGTCGGCCAGTCGGAATAATCCTTGATGCCCTGGCGGATGTCGTCATCGGCCAGCACGTTCACATCGGTGAAATCCACGCCCATGTAGTTCAGTACGCCTGCCACGCGGCTGGAAAAGCCGCACTGCGGCATGGATTTGGTGCCTTTCATGTAAAGCACCACGTCGTTGGCTTTGACGGTTTCGTCGATGCGGGTCTTTGCGTCGGTCATGGTGTTGTCCTCTTGCGAAGGGCCGTCCGGCGGGGCGGGCGGCGTTGCGGTCGGTGGATCGTCCGGGGTCAGTCGGGGGCCTTGGTGGTCAGCGCCAGGGCGTGCAATTCGCCGTTGGCGCCGTCCATCTTGCCCTTGAGCGCGGCATAGACCGCGCGTTGCTGCTGGACGCGGTTCTTGCCGCGGAAGCTTTCGTCGATGACCTCGGCGGCGTAGTGGTTTCCGTCACCAGCCAGATCCGTGATGGTGATCCGGGCCTCAGGAAAGGCGGCGCGGATGAGATCCTCGATTTCCTGCGCTTGCATGGCCATGGGGCGCTCCGTTCGTTGCGGTCTTTACGTGATGTAGGCGGCGGCGCGGGCGGGCGCAAGCGGTTCGGCGGGGGCAATCCAGCGGAGTGCGCAAGCGCACGCTTTATTCTGGTGCCTGTGGCGGGCGTGAGCCCGCTTTGACGAAGATTGTGCGGGGGTCAGAGGGCGAGGTCGACCCAGACGGGCACGTGATCGGAGGGTTTTTCCCGGCCCCGGACGGCGCGGTCGATCTGGCAATCGGTCATCAGGTCGGCGCAGGCGGGGCTGAGCAGGAAATGATCGATGCGGATGCCGTTGTCGCGCTCCCACGCGCCGGCCTGATAATCCCAGAAGCTGTAATGCCCGGGCCCTTGGGTGCGGGCGCGGAACGCCTCGGTGAAGCCCAGGTTCAGGATGCGGCGGAAGGCGGCGCGGGTCTGCGGCAGGAAAAGCGCATCATCTTTCCAGGCCTGGGGTTTGGCGGCGTCCTCGGCCTGGGGGATGACGTTGTAATCGCCGGCCATCAGCGCGGGCGTCTCATCGGCCAGAAGTGTCTCCGCGCGGGCAAAGAGCCGCTCCATCCAGGCGAGTTTATAGTCGTATTTCGGCCCCGGCGCGGGGTTGCCGTTGGGAAGATAAAGCCCGCAGAGCCGCAAGGCATGGTGTTCGCCGACCACCGTCGCCTCGATCCAGCGGGCCTGTTCGTCGCTGTCGTCGCCCGGCAGGCCGCGGCTGACATCCTCGAGCGGGTGTTTCGACAGAATCGCGACGCCGTTGAAGCCTTTCTGTCCGTGGGTTTCCACGTTGTAGCCGCGATCCTCGAAAAGCTCGCGCGGGAAGTTTTCGTCGACCGACTTGATTTCCTGCAAGAGCGCGACATCGGGCTGTGCCTCGTCCAGCCAATCGGTCAGCGCGGCGTGGCGCGCCTTGATGCCGTTGATGTTGAATGTCGCGATTTTCACGGCGCGGGCCCCTTTGCTGTGCAACGCATCTATCGCGCAGCGCGGCGCAGGTGACAAGGCCGGGGCGGCGTCACATCGAAAAGCTGGTGCCGCAGCCGCAGGACGAGGTCGCGTTGGGGTTTTCGATCACGAACCGCGCGCCGATGAGTTCGTCAGAAAAGTCGATCACCGCGCCGGTCAGGAAGGGCAGGGAGACCGAATCCACCACCACCTTCTGCCCCTGGCCTTCGAGCACCAGATCGTCGTCGGCAGGCGCGTCGAGCTTGATCTCGTACTGAAAGCCGGAACAGCCGCCGCCCTCGACGGCGACGCGCAGCGCATGGCCCTGGTCGCCCGCGCCGATCTCGGCCAGGCGGGCAAAGGCGCGGTCGGTGACTTTGGGCGGGAGTTGCATCGGGGCGATCCTCTGGTTTCCTTCGTGTGTCGTCCGTAATATATGGGCGGCGGGGACAGGCGACAAGGACAGGTAAGCTTTGGGTCAGGCAAGTTTTGCATGCGATCCGGCGCAGACGCGCGGGCGGCGGGTGGCCGAGGAAGAGAGCGCCTTTCGCTCGTGTTTCCAGCGCGACCGCGACCGGATCATCCATTCCAGCGCCTTCCGGCGTCTCAAGCACAAGACCCAGGTCTTTGTCGAGCACGAGGGCGATTTCTACCGCACGCGGCTGACCCATTCGATCGAGGTGGCGCAGGTGGCGCGCACGATTTCGGGCGCCCTGGGGCTGAACACCGACCTGACAGAGGCGGTGGCGCTTGCGCATGATCTGGGGCACACGCCGTTCGGCCACACCGGCGAGGATGCGTTGAATGCGCTGATGCAGCCTTACGGCGGCTTCGATCACAACGCCCAGACGGTGCGGATCGTGACCGAGCTGGAAAAGCATTACGCCGATTTCGACGGGCTGAACCTGACCTGGGACACGCTAGAGGGCATCGCCAAGCACAACGGGCCTGTGGGCGATCCGGTGCCCTATGCGCTGGCGGCCTACAACGCGCTGCACGATCTGGAACTGCACAGCCACGCCGGGGCCGAGGCGCAGGTCGCGGCGCTGTCGGACGACGTGGCCTATACCAACCACGATCTGCACGACGGGCTGCGCGCGGGGCTTTTCACCGAAGATCAGATCGCCGCACTTCCCATCATCGGCGCGGCCTACGGCGAGGTCGATGCGCGCTATCCGGGGCTGGAACCCTACCGCCGCCGGCACGAGGCGCTGCGCAGGGTCTTTGGCGCGATGGTGGCCGATCTGATCGACACCTCGCGCGACGCTTTGGCGGGGTCGGGTTGCGCCGGGGCGCAGGCGATCCGCGATCTGGGCCGCCCGGTGATCGCGTTTTCCGACCGGCTTCGGGGCGATCTGAAAGAGATCCGGGCCTTTCTCTTTCAGCGTATGTACCGCGCCCCCAGCGTGATGGCGCAGCGCGAGAAGGTGACAAAGGTGGTCGAGGATCTCTTCCCGCTTTACATGTCCGATCCGGGTTTGCTTCCGGGGCGCTGGCAGAGGGACGTGGCGCAGGCCGCCACGGATGCGGCGCTGGCGCGGTTCGTGGCGGATTACATCGCCGGGATGACCGACCGTTTCGCGCTGCAGGAACACGCGCGGCTGACCGGCACGCACGTGCTGGGCGATCTGACCTGAGCGTTTGACAGCCGACAGGCGGCGGAACCAATATGGCCCGCCGGGGGTTGCCACCTGCGGCGCAAGGTCAGGTACGAAGGTTTCAGAATGGCGACAGCAACCGATGTGGGCATCGACCCGGTGATGGGCTTTGCCCTGGTGGGCGCGTTGGGCGTGGGGTCGCAATGGCTGGCCTGGCGGCTGCGGATGCCGGCCATCGTGGTCATGCTGGCCGCCGGGCTGCTGGTGGGTCCGGTGCTGGGCGTGCTCAACCCGTCCCGCGATTTCGGCGCGCTGATGCAACCCATGGTGGCCATTGCCGTGGCGATCATCCTTTTCGAGGGTGGCATGACGCTCAATTTCCATTCGCTCAAGGATGCGGCGGTGGGCGTGCGGCGGCTGGTGCTGATCGGCGCGCCGCTGGGCTGGCTGTCCTCGGCGGCGGCGCTGCATTACATCGCCGGGCTGGGGTGGGAGGCCTCGGCGGTCTTCGGCGGCATCATGATCGTCACCGGCCCCACAGTGATCGCGCCGCTTCTGCGGCAGGCGCGGCTGAAACGACGGCCCGGGAAGCTTTTGCAATGGGAGGCGATCGTCAACGACCCGGTCGGCGCGCTGGCGGCGGTGTTGGCCTTCGAGGTGGTGATCGTGCTGCAGACGGCGACCGGCCCCGGCGACGCCGTTGCCGATATCGCCCTCGGGATCGCGGTGGCGTCGGGCATGGGGGTTGCGGCGGGCTGGGCGCTGGCCAAGTCCTTCCGCATGGCCTGGGTGCCGGAATACATGAAGGTGCCGGTGCTGTTCGTGGTGCTGCTGACGGTCTTTGCCTTGTCGGACGCGGTGCTGCACGAAAGCGGCCTGCTGGCGGTCACGCTGATGGGCGTCTTCATCGCCAATGCCGACCTGCCCAGCTACACCGAGATGCGCCGCTTCAAGGAACACGCAACGGTGTTGCTGGTGTCGGGGGTCTTTATCCTGCTGGCCGCGAACATGAGCCGCGAGGTGCTCTTGTCGCTGGACTGGACGACTTTGGCCTTCGTGATCGCGGTGATCCTGCTGGCGCGGCCGGTGACGGTGCTGGTGTCGCTGGCGTTCAGCGATGTGCCCTGGGCCGAGCGGCTTCTGGTGGCCTTCACTGGCCCGCGCGGCGTGGTTCTGGTGGCGGTGGCGGGGCTTTTCGGCGAACGGCTGACCGAGCTTGGCATCGCCGACGGCGCGCAGGTCGCGCCGCTGGCCTTTGCGCTGGTGGCGGCAAGCGTGGTGCTGCACGGCTTCACGCTGTCGCCTCTGGCCAAGCTGCTGGGCCTCAACGCCACCGACCGGCCCGGTGTGATCATCGTCGGCGGCTCGCAATGGGCCACGGCGCTGGCCGACGCGCTTGGCAAGATGGACCTGCCAGTGGTGGTGGCCGACCCGAACCACGCCCATCTGCGCGGCGCGCGCGAGGCCGGGGTCGAGACCTTCTTCGGCGACATCCTGGCCGAGGTGGCCGAGGACCGGCTGGATCTGGTGCGCTATGAAAAGATCATCGCCGCCACCGACAACGACGCCTACAACACGCTGGTGGCCACCGACCTTGCCCCGGAATTCGGGCGCGAGAACGTCTTTCAGCTGCGCCGTGTGCGCGACAAATCCACCCGCCACGCGCTGCCCGCCAGCCTCGGCGGACGCGCCATCGGCGCCAATGAGACCTATTTCGAGGTCAACGCCCGCATGGCCGGCGGCTGCGAATTCCGCATCACCAAGCTGAGCGCCGAATTCACCCTCGAGAACTGGCGCGAGACCCATCCCGAGGCCGTGGCCATCGCCGATATCGGCCCCGCCGGTCAGCTGCGCTTTCTGGGCCCCGACGACGCGCCGCGGGATGGCGACGGCATCCGTCTATTGGCGATGATGGGCAAGCGGCCCGAACGCCAACAGGCCTGACGGATTGACGCCGGGATTGCCCGTGCTAAACCCCGGGCAACCTCAAGGATGGCGTTCATGAACCTCTTTACCGATATCCGCACGCTTGTCGTCTCGGCGATAGCCGATCTGCAGGGCTCCGGCGCGCTGCCGGGCGATCTGGATCTGTCTAACATCACGGTCGAGCCCCCGCGCGACGCCGCGCATGGCGACATGGCCACCAATGCCGCGATGGTGCTGGCCAAGCCCGCCCGCCAAAAACCGCGCGATATCGCCGAGGCGCTGGCCGCGCGTCTGGCCGCCGATGCGCGCATCGCCAGCGCCGAGGTGGCGGGGCCGGGGTTCCTCAACCTGCGGCTGGCCGATGCCGTCTGGCAGGAGCTGCCCGGCGCGGTGCTGTCGCAAGGCGCGGAATTCGGGCGCTCGGACATGGGGCAGGGCACGCGGGTCAACGTCGAGTTCGTCAGCGCCAACCCCACTGGCCCGATGCATGTGGGCCACGCCCGCGGCGCCATCGTCGGCGACGCCATGTCGGCGCTGCTGGATTTCGCGGGCTACGACGTGACCCGCGAATACTACATCAACGACGGCGGCGCGCAGGTCGATGTTCTGGCCCGGTCGGTCTATCTGCGCTATCTCGAGGCGCATGGCCACGACGTGGAATTCGCCGACGGCACTTATCCGGGCGATTACCTGGTGCCGGTGGGCCAAGCGCTGAAAGACAAGGTGGGCGACGCCTATGTCGGCAAGGGCGAGGACGTCTGGCTGGCCGAGGTGCGCAGCTTTTCCACCGACGCCATGATGGCGCTCATCCGCGAGGATCTGGCCGCACTCGGCGTGCACATGGATCACTTCTTCAGTGAAAAGAGCCTTTACGGCACAGGCAAGATCGAGGCTGCCATCGAAAGCCTGCGCGACAAGGGGCTGATCTATCGCGGCGTGCTCGAGCCGCCCAAGGGCAAGACCCCCGAGGATTGGGAGCCGCGCGAACAGACGCTCTTTAAATCGACCGAACATGGCGACGACGTGGATCGCCCGATCATCAAGTCGGACGGCAGCTGGACCTATTTCGCGCCCGACATCGCCTATCACTACGACAAGATCACCCGTGGGTTCGATCAGCTGATCGACATCTTCGGCGCCGATCACGGCGGCTATGTCAAGCGGATGAAGGCCGCGGTCAGCGCGCTTTCGGGCGGCAAGGTGCCGCTCGACATCAAGCTTTTGCAGCTGGTGAAGCTCTTCAAGAACGGCGAGCCCTTCAAGATGTCCAAGCGCGCGGGCAATTTCGTCACCCTGCGCGATCTGGTGGATATGGTCGGCCCGGACGTGGCGCGCTTTCACATGCTGACGCGCAAGAACGACGTGGCGCTGGATTTCGATTTCGACAAGGTGGTCGAGCAATCCAAGGAAAACCCGGTCTTTTACGTGCAATACGCCCATGCCCGCGTGGCCTCGGTGCTGCGCAAGGCCGAAGCGGCGGGGATCGACGTTTCCGACGCCACGCTGGCCGGGGCCGATCTGTCGGGCATGACCCACGAGGCCGAGCTGGCGCTGGCGCGCAAGATCGCCGAATGGCCGCGCCAGATAGAGATCGCCGCGCGGGTGCACGAACCCCACCGCATCGCCACCTATCTGGGCGAGCTGGCGGCAGAATTGCACGGGCTCTGGAACCGCGGCCATGACGAGCCGTCCTTGCGGTTCCTACAAGAGGACGATCCGGCCGTATCGCAGGGCAAAATCGCCCTCGCGCGGGCCGCGGCAGTTGTCATTTCCGCAGGTCTTGGTATCTTGGGCGTCACACCGGCAGAAGAGATGCGCTGACAAAGGCGCGCCATGGCCGGTCGAGGCAGTGCAAGAAAACCGTCCGGGGGCCGTGGCCACCCGGGGGCAGAGAGGCGGACATGGCAGAGTATTCGCAGGCCGCGCCGGGGCAACCGGCGCCTTCCCCCCGCAATTTCGCGAGCATGGCGAACTGGGCCGGTGCGGCGGTTTCGCTGGCGCTGATCGTGGGGGTCGGGGTCTGGGGCTACAAGCTTTTGGTGCGCGATGTCAGCGGTATTCCGGTCGTGCGCGCTGCCGAGGGGCCGATGCGCGTCGCGCCGGAAGACCCCGGTGGGCGGCTGGCCGATCATCAGGGGCTGGCGGTGAACGATGTCGCGGGCACTGGTCTGGCGGCTGCCCCGGCGGACCGGCTGATGCTGGCGCCGCAGCCCATCGGGCTGACCGAAGAGGACGTGCCGCTGGCCGCCGTGGCCGAGGAGGCGCCGCCCGAGACAGTGGAACTTACGGCACTCGACACCGGGCCGGAGGACGAGCAGGCTACGTCCCTCTCGCAAGCCGCGACCGACACCCCCGACGAGATCGACCCGATCCAGGCGCTCGCCGATCAGATCGCCGCGGGCGTCGCCCCGCTGAGCGAGGTCGACACCGCCGACGCGCCGCCCGTCGCGACCGAACTGGCAGCCGTCGCGGCGCCCGCGCCCGACCTTGGCCCCGGCCTTGCCCGGTCGCTGCGCCCGCAGGTGCGGCCCAGCGGCCTGCGCACCGTAGCCCTCGCCCCTGCCGAGGCCGCGCCCGAGGGCCCGGCAGAGCTCGAACCCGAAAGCCTGCCCGCAGGCACGCGGCTGGTCCAGCTTGGCGCCTATGCCAGCCCCGATATCGCGCGCGACGAATGGGCCCGGCTGGAGGCGCGGTTCGGCGATTACATGGACGGCAAGGACCGGGTGATCCAGCGCGCCAGCTCTGGCGGGCGGGTGTTCTACCGTTTGCGCGCGCATGGTTTCGGCGATCTTTCGGACGCGCGCCGCTTCTGCGCGGCCTTCGTGGCCGAGAACGCCGATTGCATCCCGGTGGTCACACGGTGAGCACGGCGCGTTTCGGCGCGGCGATCCTGGGCTGCGCCGGCCCGCGCCTGACGTCTGCCGAACGCGCCTTCTTTGCCGCCTGCCAGCCCTTTGGCTTCATCCTCTTTGCCCGCAACGTCGAGGACGCGGATCAACTCTGCGCCCTGACCTCCGATCTGCGCGATGCCGTCGGATGGCACGCGCCGATCTTCATCGACCAGGAGGGCGGGCGCGTGCAGCGCCTGCGCCCGCCGCTGGCGCGCGAATGGCCGCCGCCGCTGGACCATGCCGCGGCACTGGGTGAGAAAGCCGCGCGCGGCTTTTACCTGCGCTACCGCATCCTCGCGACTGAGCTGATGCGGTACGGCATCGACGGCAATTGCGCGCCGATGCTGGATATCGCCCGCCCCGACACCCATCCTTTCCTGCGCAACCGCTGCTATGGCGAGACGCTGGATCAGGTGGTAGCGCTGGGGCGCGCCACGGCGCAGGCGCATCTGGATGCGGGCGTGCTGCCCGTCGTCAAGCATATGCCGGGCCACGGGCTCGGTACGCTGGATAGCCATCTGGAGCTGCCGCATATCGCCGAACCGCGCGACGCGCTGGAGGCGCTGGATTTTGCCGCGTTCAAACCCTTTGCCGACCTGCCGCTTGGCATGACCGCGCATCTGGTCTTTGACCGCATTGACCCGGACCGCCCCGCGACCGTGTCGCCCGTGATGATGCGGCTTATCCGCGAGGACATCGGCTTTGGCGGGTTAATCATGACCGACGACATCTCGATGGAGGCGCTGTCGGGCACCGTTCCCGAGCGTGGTGCAGCGGCGCTGGCGGCGGGCTGCGATGCGGTGCTGCATTGCAACGGCGATCTGGAGGAGATGCGCGCGCTGATGGATCGTGTCGGCCAGCTGGATGACGCAGGCCAGAAACGCGCCGACGCAGCGCTTGCACGGCGTCCCGAACCGGTCGAGGTTGACATTGACGCGCTGGCCGATGACCTTCGCGCCCTGACATGACCCTTGGCCCGGCAACCTGATGACCGACACGCCCGATACCAGCAGCCTGCCCAGCGTGGCCGAACGGCTCGCCGCCGAGGCGCTGATCGTGGATGTGGACGGATTCGAGGGCCCGCTCGACCTTCTGCTGACGCTGGGGCGCACGCAGAAGGTCGACCTGCGCAAGATCAGCGTGCTGGAGCTCGCACAGCAATATCTGGCCTTCGTCGAGAAGGCCAAAACGCTGCGGATCGAACTTGCCGCCGACTACCTTGTGATGGCCGCCTGGCTGGCCTTCCTGAAATCGCGCCTTCTGTTGCCGCCGGACCCGACCGACGAAGGCCCCTCGGGCGAGGAACTGGCGGCACATCTGGCGTTTCAGCTGGAACGGCTGCAGGCGATGCGCGACGTCGCCGCGCGGCTCATGGGGCGCGACCGTCTGGGGCGCGATTTCTTTGCCCGGGGCCTGCCCGAACGGATGGAGCGGGTGCGGCGGGTGCAATACACCGCGACGCTGCTCGACCTCATGCAGGCCTACAGCCGCATCCGCACACGCGACGAATTCCGCCCCTTCGTGATGGACCGCGACAGCGTGTTTACCATGGAGCAGGCTCTGGACCGGATGCGCGGGCTCATTGGCTTTGCCGGGACGTGGACCGACATTTCCAGCTATCTGCCCGAAGGCTGGGATGCCGATCCGGTGCGCTGGCGCTCGGCCACCGCGGCCACCTTCGCCGCCTCGCTGGAACTGGTGAAGGAAGGCAAGGCCGAACTGCGCCAATCCGAATCCTTCGCCCCCATCGAACTGCGCCGCCGGGAGGGCCGCGATGGCTGAGGACACCACGCCCGACGATCTGCCCGAGGAAGAGGGCACGCTTTTCGAAGCGCCGCCCATGGGCGAGCAGGAGCGCATGGTCGAGGCGATCCTCTTCGCCACCGCCGAGCCGGTCACCGTCAAGGAACTGAATGACCGCATGCCGCATGGCTGCGACGCCGCCGAGGCGCTGG
The DNA here is from genome assembly GCF_032586235.1 of Aestuariicoccus sp. MJ-SS9. Taxonomy (NCBI): domain Bacteria; kingdom Pseudomonadati; phylum Pseudomonadota; class Alphaproteobacteria; order Rhodobacterales; family Paracoccaceae; genus Aestuariicoccus; species Aestuariicoccus sp. MJ-SS9. Next base: position 30,807 of record NZ_JAWHTD010000025.1, on the reverse strand, counting down.
TGCATCTGCGCAAGCGCTACGAGGGGCGCGGCGTGCAGGTGGTCAAGGTGGGCGACAGCTGGGCCATGCGCACCGCGCCCGATCTGGGGTTCCTCATGCAGAAGGAAACCACCGAGACCCGCAAGCTCAGCCGCGCGGCGATCGAGACGCTGGCGATCATCGCCTATCATCAGCCCGTGACCCGCGCCGAGATCGAAGAGATCCGCGGCGTCAGCGTCAGCCGGGGCACGGTGGACCAGCTGCTCGAGATGGAGTGGATCCGCTTTGGCCGCCGCAAGATGACGCCGGGGCGGCCGGTGACCTTTGTGGTGACGCAGGATTTCCTGGATCACTTCGGCCTGGAATCGGCGCGCGATCTGCCGGGGCTGAAGGAATTGCGCGCCGCGGGCCTGCTGGACAATCGCCCGCCGCCGGGCGCGCTGCCGCAAATGGGCGAGGGCGATGTCGATGCCGACGAATCCCCCGACGAGGGCCAGAGCGAGCTTTTTGAGGACTGACCCCGCGGCTCGTTTCCCGAAATCCTAGACCATTTCTTAACCGATGCGTGCGACCTTGCCGGGAATCTGGGGAGAGCGCGAATGGATCAGTCACGCATGAGGGTCGGGTTGGGCAGCATGGTCGGATCGTCCTCGCCGGTTTCTGGCCACCGAGGGGAAAAAGACATCACCATGCCGGCGTTTTCGCATCTGCGAAGCCTGGTGACGCTGCGGAAATTCTGCTTTGCGGCGATCGCGGTCGGGTTGGTGGCGATCTGGGTCGATTATCTTTTTGCGGGCGTCGATCTCAACGCGGTGCTTGCGGGGGATGCGCACACCAACCCGATCACCGCAGTGGCGCTGGTCCTGGGGTTTCTCGCGACGCTCAGCCAGCGGCCTCTCAAGGTCGCGTCGCGCACCGAAACCCGGCTCTGGCTGGGCGTCTGCGCCTGCGTCCTGGTCTATCCGGCGCTCGAATCGGCCGGGTTGATGGCATGGCTGGGCGTGGCGCATCCGGGCCGGATGGGGATCAACACGGCCATTTCGCTCTTGCTGATCGCGCTTGGCCAGTTGTTGCGCGCCCGGATGAGCGGGGCGGCCTTCGTCTGCGCATTGCTGTCGCTCATTTCGCCCTTCATCAGCGTCAACGGCTACATCCTCGGGCATTCGGAATTTTTCGGCGAAATGGCCCTGACGACCACGCTGGTCCTGCTGCCCCTGTCACTGGCCAATCTGGTGCGCTTTGCCCGCCGCCGCGCCCTGGCCTGATCCTAAGCGACACGTCGGTCGGGCGGCTTGTCCGGCTGCAGATGCTGTTGTGGGCTGTCGGTGCGATCGTGTCGACCGCACTGCTCAGCATGCTCGGCTTCAGATCGGACAACTCGCTTGCGGTGCTGCACACCGCCGAGTGCCTGGCGGTGCTGGTGGCCATCGTGTTGTTCGGGCTGCGGTTTTCCGACATCAGCGCGCGGGCGCGGCGCACGCAACGCCATCTCTTCCGCGAAAGTCAGATCGATCTGCTGACCGGCGCGTCCCGGCGGTCGGCCGCCACCAGTTACTTTGCCTCGCATCTCGACGAGATGCCGGTTGGCACGGTGATGATCGACGTGGATCACTTCAAGGCCATCAACGACCGCTACGTCCATCCCGCCGGCGACAGAATGCTGGTGGAAATAGCCCGCAGCCTGCGTCAGGGGATGCGGATCGACGATCTGCTGGTGCGCTGGGGCGGAGAGGAATTTCTGATCCTGTTCGCCTGTCCGAACGAGGGCATTCTCGAATCCCGGGTCGAGGGGATGCGCCGGCATCTTGCGGCGATCCGCGATCCCGAGGGCGAGGTTGGCGGCGTGACGGCCTCGTTCGGCGCGGTGCTCAGCAAGCCGGGGTCTGGGCGCGATCTGAGCTTTTGGCTGGGGCATGCGGATATGGCGCTCTACCGCGCCTAGACCTTGGGCCGGAACCGGGTCGAGCTGGTCCACGACGGCGCCTGACCGCCTGGGCCGCAGCGCGGCAGGCGGGAATTCTTTTCGCGGCGGTACTGAAATGGCCTCGGATCTGTGGTAGGGCTGACCTAAGCAGTCAAAAACGGAGCGCGCGATGAACGCGAACCAGCTTTTCAACATGATTTCGCGTATGGTGCTGCGGCGCCTTGTGAACAAGGGCGTCAACGCCGGTATCAACCGCGCCGTAAAGGGCCGGAACACCGCGGGCGACGGCCAGACGCATCACGCCGACACCCCCGAGGAATTGACCCCGGCCGAACGCAAACAGGCGCGCCAAGCCCGCCGCGTGGCGAAACGCGCGCGCCAGGCCGCGCGGGCCGCGCGTCGCGCGGGGCGGCTCTGACCCGGGCGTTCAAGCGCGGAAATGCTTGCTCAGCTTCAGGCCCTGTCCCTGATAGTTCGACGCCAGCCCGGCACCGTACAATTGCTGCGGCACCTCTGACATCTGCTCATAGACCAGCCGCCCGACCACCTGGCCGTGTTCCAGAACGAAGGGCGCTTCGTGGCAGCGTACCTCGAGCACGCCGCGCGACCCCTTGCCGCCCGCCTGCGCATGGCCGAAGCCGGGATCGAAAAAGCCCGCGTAATGCACCCGGAATTCGCCGACCATGGCCAGATAGGGGGCCATCTCGGCGGCGTAGCGCGGCGGGATATGCACCGCCTCGCGGCTAACGAGGATGTAGAAGGCATCCGGATCGAGGATCAGCCGCCCGCGATCGGTATGCAGCGCATCCCAGAACTCCGCGGGGTCGTAATGGCCGATGCGGTCTAGGTCGATCACGCCGGTATGCGGCTTGGCGCGGTAGGCGACCAGCGTGCCCTCGGCGGGTTGCAGATCGACCGAAAACCCCAGCCCTTCGCCGATCACCGCCGCGCCGCCGGTGACCAGCTCTTCGCGCGCGTGCAGGTCGGTCAATGCGGCGTCGTCCAGCACCGCGCGGCCCTCGCGAAAGCGGATCTGGTTCAGACGCATCCCCGGCCTCACCAGCACCGAAAACGACCTGGGGCAGATCTCGGCGTAGAGCGGGCCCGCGTAGCCCGCCGCGATGCGGTCGAATTCTGTCCCGCCGTCGGTGATCGTCCGCGTCAGCAGATCGAGCCGCCCGGTCGAGCTTTTGGCATTGGCGATGGCGTGCAGATAATCGGGCAGGGCCAGTCGCTCCATCAACGGGACGACATAGACGCAGCCTTTCTCCAGCACCGCGCCCTGGGTCAGGTCGATGCGGTGCATCTCGAACTCTTCTATGCGCTCGGCCACCGGACGGCCCGTGCCGGCCAGAAACGACGCGCGGACCCGGTAGGCAACGTTGCCCAGGCGCAGATCAAGGCTGGCGGGCTGAACCTGTCCCGCCACCGGCGCGACATCGGCGGCGATGGCGCCGTTCTGAAACAGCGCTTCGATCTGCTGGCTGGCCAAAACGCCCGTCATCCGCGTCCCCCCGTGAAAATCGCCTTCGTTGCGCCTGCATAGCAAGCCCGGCCCGGAAGGGGGAGAGAAAAAGCCCTGCCAAGGCCGTCGTGAGAAGGCAGGAGGGTGATATGTTCGGATGAATTGGTCGGGCTAGCAGGACTCGAACCTGCGACCTTCCGTCCCCCAGACGGACGCGCTACCAGGCTGCGCCATAGCCCGAACTCTGCGACGTGTCTTACCCGATTTGCGGCCAGTCGCAACCCCGAATATCACGAAATCGGCAGTGCCGTTTCAGCCACGCGGCGCGGTCATGACGTCGAGATGGTCGCGCAGCGCGCGCGCCAGCGGCGCGAGCTCGGCCGCCTGCATCGGGCGCAGCGCGTCGATCCGGGCCAGATGGGTGAGCGCGCCGGGGCCGGGGCGGATCGCATCGAGGTCTGGTTTGGGTGGAATCACAACCGGTTCGGGGGCTGCCGCGGCCTCTGTCGGTTCCGATTCCGCCGCGGACCCGGCTGATTCCGGCTCGGGCGGGAGCTCGGCTGGCTCCGGTTCCGCGGCGACCTCTGTCGGGTCCGGTTCGGAGGCGAGCGTGACCGCGTCTTCCTCAGCCGCGCCCTCTTCGGGCTCCGGTTCCGGCTCCGGAGGATTGTCGGTTTCGGGCGGCGCGACCTCGGCCATGGGTTCTTGCAGAAAGGCCGGCAGCGTGTCGATGCCCTGTGCCTCCGCCTCTTCGGCGTCGGCTGTGGCATCCGGCGTATCCGGGGGAACCGCCGGCTCGGCTGTTGCGCCCTCGACGGCTTCCGCCGTTTCGGGTTCGGCCGGATCGGCGAGAGGCGTGGCGATTTGGTCTGACGCGGGTTCGGCCAGCGCGGCGAAGAGATCGGGCTCGGGCGCGGGCTCTTCATTGGCGGGGAATGGCACCACGGTGTCCTCGGGCTCGACCGCCTGGGCGAAGGGGGCGTCCTCGATCTGACCCGCCGGTTCCACCGGTTCGCCGTCGATCGGTTGCGAGAGTGAAGAAACGTATTTAACGCCTTGTTCCCGAAGAGTTTTCTGCGCACCCTTGATGGTCATGCCCTCGTCATGCAAGAGCTGTTTGATCCCGCCCAGAAGCGCCATATCGGCGGGTCGGTAATAGCGCCTGCCGCCGGCGCGCTTGACCGGTTTGACCTGACTGAACTTGCTTTCCCAGAACCGCAGCACGTGCGCGGGTGTGTCGAGCCATTCCGCCACCTCGCTGATTGTGCGGAAGGCGTCGCGGGATTTGCTCATGGTCCGGGCCTCAGCGTTTGTTACCGGCGGCGACACGCTCTTTCATGAGGTGCGAGGGACGGAAGGTCAGGACCCGGCGCGGCTGGATCGGCACTTCCTCACCGGTCTTGGGATTGCGGCCCACACGTGCGGCCTTTTCGCGGACCGAAAAGGTCCCGAAGGACGAGATCTTGACCTGTTCGCCGTCCACCAGCGCGTCTGACATGTGGGTGAGAACGGATTCCACAAGCTCGGCGCTTTCGTTGCGCGACAGCCCCACCTCGCGGAACACGGCTTCGCTCAGGTCCATGCGGGTCAGTGTTTTGTCGCCCATGCTATCCCTCCAGTTTCACGCAGCATAGGGCGTGCGCAATTTCCGAGTCAATATCAATGGCTTGTAAGGGCGGCTTTATGCTACCAGCGCAGCACGACCGCGCCCCAGGCAAGACCGCCGCCGATGGCCTCTGTGATGATCAGATCGCCGGGCTTGATCTGGCCGCGCTGCTTGCCGACCGACAGCGCCAGCGGGATCGACGCGGCGGAGGTGTTGCCGTGGTCCTGAACCGTGACGACGACCTTGTCCATCGACAGGCCGAGCTTTTTCGCGGTGCCCTGGATGATGCGGATATTGGCCTGATGCGGCACGATCCAGTCGACCTGATCGCCGGTCAGCCCGATCTTGCCCAGCGCCGTGGTCGCGGTGCTGGCGAGCTTTTCCACCGCGTGGCGGAAGACCTCTTTGCCTTCCATCCGCAGGTAGCCCGTGGTCTGGGTGCTGACGCCGCCGTCGACATAGAGGATATCGCGGAAAGAACCATCCGAATTCAGATCGGCGGCAAGGATGCCGCGGTCCTCAGCGGTGCCTTCGCCCTCGACCGCCTCGAGGATCAGCGCGCCCGCGCCGTCGCCGAAAAGCACGCAGGTCGATCGGTCGGTCCAGTCCATGATGCGCGAGAACGTCTCGGCGCCGATGACCAGAACGCGTTTGGCCTGGCCCGACAGGATCAGCGCGTTGGCGTTGCAGAGCGCATAGATGAACCCCGCGCAGACCGCCTGCACGTCGAAGGCGAAGCCGTGGTTCATGTCAAGCTGCGCCTGCACCATGGTCGCGGCGGAGGGGAAGGTCAGATCGGCGGTCGAGGTGGCGACGATGATCGCATCGAGATCGCCGGGCGTCATCCCCGCATCGTCCAATGCGGCGCGCGCGGCGCGGGTCGCCATGTCGGATGTCGTCTGCCCTTCGGCGGCGAAATGCCGGCGTTCGATGCCAGACCGGGATCGGATCCATTCGTCGGTGGTATCGAGGCTTTTCTCGAATTCGGAATTCGGAACAACGCGGTCGGGCAGGTAGTGCCCAACGCCGGCCACGGCGGCGCGAATGGTCATGAAGCTGTCTCGTCTGATTGCCCGGTAGTGTCTTGCGCCAGTTCGGCCGCGGTTGCAACCCGTGCCGCCAGCTTGTCGTTGAACCCTTGCTGGGCCAGCTGGACCGCCAGCTTGACCGCGGCCGACACGCCGGTCTCGTCCGCCGAGCCGTGGGATTTGACCACGGTGCCGTTCAGCCCTAGGAACACGCCGCCGTTCACGCGCCGCGGGTCGATGCGCTTTTTCAGCCGGTTGAGCGAGGTAAAGGCCAAAAGCGAGGCCAGCCGCGACATGAAGGAATAGGCGAAGGCCTGGCGCAGCAGATCGCCGATCAGGCTGGCGGTGCCTTCGCCGGTCTTGAGCGCGACATTGCCGGTGAAACCGTCGGTCACGATCACGTCGCAGCGCTTGCCGGGGATGTCGCCGCCCTCGACGAAGCCGACGAAATCGTAACTGCCCGCCTCGGCGTGGCGGCCGATCAGCTCATGCGCCTCTTTCAGCTCGGCGCGGCCCTTGTGTTCTTCGGTGCCGACATTCAGCAGGCCGACGCGCGGGCGCGTCAGGCCAAGGCCATTGCGGGCGTAGGACATGCCCATCAGCGCGTATTGCAAAAGGTCCTCGGCGTCGGCGCGGATATCGGCGCCCACGTCCAGCATGACGTTAAAGCCCTGCGGGTTGCGCGAAGGCCAGAGGATCGCGATGGCGGGGCGGTTGATGCCCGGCAGTTTGCGCAGCCGCACCATCGACAGCGCCATCAGCGCGCCGGTGTTGCCGCAGCTGACCGCGACCGTCGCCTCGCCGTTGCGCACCGCCTCGAGCGTGGACCACATCGAGGTGTCCTTGCCGTTGCGCATGACATAGCTTGGCTTGTCGTCCATCTTGACGACGCCGGTGGCATGGCGCAGCTCGCAGCGGTCGGCGAGATCGCCGCGCTTGGCCAGAAGCCGCTCCAGCTCTGGTTTTGGGCCATGCAGCAGGAAGCGGATTTCGGGATTCGCCTTGGCGGACAGAGCAATGCCGGCGACAACTGCCGCCGGCCCAAGATCGCCGCCCATGGCGTCGATCGACAGAACCACCTGATCGCTGCCCGCCTTCGTTCGATCCTGCTGGGAGGTCATGAAAGGGGCCTGATCCGGGATTATGCCGCGTCTTCGTCCAGTTCGATTTCGTCGGTCGCCGCGACGACTTCGCGTTCCGCGTAGTGACCGCAGGACGGGCAGACGTGGTGCGGCCGCTTCAGTTCGCCGCAGTTGTCGCATTCGTTCGGGTTGCCCGCGACCAATGCGTCATGCGCGCGGCGGTTGTTGCGGCGCGATTTCGATACTTTGTTCTGTTGGACGGCCATGTCTCAACCTATCTTTGTCTGGACGGGCTCCGCGTCGGGCGCCCGTCGTGTGGCGGAATATCGGGCCACATAGGCGCGAATGCCGCCCCATGACAACCCTGAATCTCGTGAAGGCGAGAACATAGGGACGCGCGCGAAAATCGCAAGCGGAAAGTCAGTCTTCCCCCGCAAGCTTGTCGCGCAGCGCCTGCAGACCGGCAAACGGTTTGACGTCGTCGTCGCTTAGCGGCGTGACGCCGTCGGCGGCGAATTGCGCCTCTTCCAGCGCGGCGTCGTCGGCGCGGGGATATTGCGGCAGCGCCAACGCCAGCGCCTCGGCCATGATCCGGCCAAGGTTGATCGTGTCGCCCAGCGGGTCGATGGTGTCGTCCTCGGGCATTTCCATCTCGCCTTCGGGGGCGGCCGGTTCGATCAGCGCCTCGGGCAGAAAGAGCCGGGTCACCGGCTCGTCGATGCGGGTGGTGACCGGGGCCAGGGTGACCACGCAAGGCTGCACCACCGTCGCTCCCAGCATGGCATCGAGCCGCCAGCCGCGCTTGCCCTCGGGCGCGACGGTGCCGGCAAAGCGCAGCTTGCGCAGCGCGCTCAGTCCCAGCGTCTCGGCCAGGGCGGCGCGCTGCGCCTCGCCCGGGCGCAGATCGAAGGCGGTTTCCCGCTTGGTGCTGAGGCTGGCGACGCGCAGCCGGTCGGTCTGATCGTCGAATTCGGCCATTGTCCGGGGGTTTCCTTTACTTGAATGGTCGCGCGACCTGTCGTAAGCGAGATATGAGGCATGCAGGGCCAAGGCAAGAGGGGCGTCATGGACGGGTTCAGAGCGAAGCTGAGGTTCGGGCTTCTGGCCGTGGTGCTGACCGCGACCACCGCCTGCACGGCGCAATTCCGTCAGCACGGCTATGTTCCGCTGGAGGCGGACCTGCAGCAGATCGTCCCCGGCGTCGACACCCGCGCCACGGTCGAGGACGTGATCGGCGTGCCTTCGACCTCGGGCGTGCTCGACAACAGCGGGTTCTATTACGTCGAATCGCAGGTCCGGCATTTTGCCTGGCAAGCCCCCGAAGTCATCGACCGCGAGGTTCTGGCAATCACCTTCGACGTCGACGGGGTGGTCGACAACATCGTGCGCTACGGGCTCGAGGACGGGCGGGTGGTGCCGCTGGCGCGTCGTGTGACGCGGTCTGGCGATGGCGATATCAGCTTTATCCGCAAGCTCTTTGGCAACATCGGCCGAATCCGCGCCGAGGATCTGTTGGGCAGCTGACGCGTGCCGCGCCCGGCGGACGATGCGACCACGATCCCGGTGCCGAAGGCAGATCCGACGCCCGCGCGACTCCGCTGCCGTCTGGCGCAGAGCGCGTCCGATCTGGAGGCCGCCCGCGCGCTGCGGCGTCTGGCCTTCCGGCTGGCGCGCGAGGACGGGGACGATCACGATGCACGCTGCCGCCATGTGCTGGTCGAGGAACGCGCGACGGGCGCGGCGGTCTGCACTTGCCGGGCGAGGGTGATCGCGCCGCGGGACGCCCATACCAGCTATTCCGCGCAATTCTACGATCTGACGCGGCTGCGGCGTTATCCCGCCCCCTTGCTCGAGCTGGGGCGCTTTGCGCTGCATCCCGGCTGGCGCGATCCGCAAATCCCGCGCATGGCCTGGGCGGCGGTCACCGCGATGGTCGATGCGGCGGGTGTGGGGTTCCTCTTTGGCTGCAGCAGCTTTCCCGGCACCGACCCCGCGCCGCATCGCGCCGCACTGGCCACGTTGGCCGACGGGTTCCTGGCCCCGGCCCGCTGGGCCCCCGGCGTGAAGGCCGCCGAGACGGTCGCGCTTGAACCGGACGGGCAGGGCGGCGCGCCGCCGGCCGCCGGGCTGCCGCCCTTGCTGCGCAGCTATCTGGCGATGGGCGGTCGGGTGTCGGACCATGCGGTGATCGACCGGCAGATGAACACGCTGCATGTCTTCACCGGGATCGAGGTGGCGCGGATCCCGCCCGCGCGCGCGCAGGCGCTGCGCCGCCTGGCGGCCTCCTTCGATATTTCGTGAAATAGCGAACAAGACCGCCCGCTTGACGGCGGAGGCCATTGGCCCTAGCGCACGGACATGGCCATGACACCGCTTCTGCAACTCACCGATATCGCGCTCACCTTCGGGGGGGCGCCGGTCTTTTCCGACCTGTCGCTCATTGTCCAGCCGGGGGACCGGGTGGCGCTGGTGGGGCGCAACGGATCGGGCAAATCCACGCTGATGAAGGTGATGGCCGGGCTGGTCGAGCCCGACACCGGCACGCGCGTCGTGCCGCCCGATGTCAGCGTCGGCTATATGGAGCAGGACCCGGATCTGTCGGGCTTCAAAACCCTGGGCGATTTCGCCACTGCGGCGCTCGATCCGGGCGAGATGTACAAGGTCGAGCGGGCAGGCGAGGGGCTGGGCTTCGACCCGTCGACGCCCGTCGCCAATGCCTCGGGCGGCGAACGGCGGCGCGCGGCGCTGGCGCGGCTGATGGCGCAGGATCCCGACATCCGGCTTCTGGACGAGCCGACCAACCATCTCGACATCACCGCCATCGGCTGGCTCGAGGATGAGCTGAGGGCGACCCGCAAGGCCTTTGTCCTGATCAGCCACGACCGCCGGTTTCTCAGCCAGCTGACCCGTGCCACGCTCTGGGTCGACCGCGGGCAGGTGCGTCGGCAAGAGCGCGGATTCGCCGAGTTCGAGACCTGGCGCGACAAGGTCTGGGAAGACGAGGACATGCAGCGCCACAAGCTTGATCGAAAGATCAAGGCCGAGGCGCGTTGGGCGGTCGAAGGCATCAGCGCGCGGCGCAAGCGCAACCAGGGCCGGGTGCGCGCGCTGCAGGATCTGCGCGCCGAACGCGCCTCGCAGATCCGCCGCCAGGGCGCCGCCGCGATGGAGCTGAGCGGCGGTCCGGCCTCGGGCAAGAAGGTGATCGAGGCGCGCAACGTCAGCCACGCTTTTGGCGACAAGACCATCGTGCGCAACCTGAACCTGACCGTTCAGCGCGGCGACCGGGTGGCCTTTGTCGGGCCCAACGGCGTCGGCAAGACCACGCTGATCCGCATCCTGATGGGCGAGATCGCGCCGGACGAGGGCACGGTCACGCTGGGCACCAACCTGGTGCCTGCGGTGTTCGACCAGACCCGCGCGCAGCTCGATCCCGAGATGTCGCTGTGGGAAAGCCTGACCGGCGATGCCGAGATGCGGGTCGGCGGCAAGGCCGACCAGGTGCTGGTGCGGGGCCAGCCGCGCCATGTGGTCGGCTATCTCAAGGATTTCCTCTTTGACGAGCGGCAGGCCCGCGCGCCGGTGCGGTCGCTGTCGGGGGGCGAGAAGGCGCGGCTTTTGCTGGCGCGGATCATGGCGCGCGAATCGAACCTTCTGGTGCTGGACGAACCGACCAACGATCTTGACGTGGAAACGCTCGATCTGTTGCAGGATCTGCTGGGCGAATACGACGGCACGGTGCTGCTGATCAGCCACGACCGCGATTTCCTCGACCGGGTGGCGACCACGACCATCGCCATGGAGGGTGACGGCCGCGCCACGGTCTATGCCGGCGGCTGGAGCGATTATCAGGCGCAGAAGACCGAGACGGCGGCCGCGTCCGCACCTGCCGGCAAGGCGGCGTCACCCGCGCCCAAACCCGCCCCCAAGGCCAGGAAAGAGCCGCAGGGGCTCAGCTTTACCGAAAAGCACCGGCTCGAGGCTCTGCCGGGCGAAATCGACCGGCTGACCGCCGAGATCGGCAAGCTCGAGACGCTTTTGGCCGACCCCGACCTTTTCACCCGCGAGCCGGTCAAATTCCAGAAGGCCACCGAGGCGCTGGTCACCCGGCAAGAGGCGCTGGCCCAGGCCGAAGAGGATTGGCTGACGCTTGCTGAAAAGGCCGAGGCGGAGGGGTAGGGCCCAAGGGGCTTCGTGGCCCAATGTCGCGTAATCAAGCCCGAAGGCCGCCGCTTTGGCGACGTCAGCGCGCCGCTCATTCGGAGCAATGACTGGGCTCGCATAAAGCGCGGAGACCTGATGCTGCTGCGCCATCCCACGGGCAGGCGCTGGTCGCGGCTTGTACCACGCTGGGTGGTAAACGCCTCAGCGCGCGCCGCCCCAGACCCGCTGCGCCACTGCCAGCGCGGCGACCGTCATCAGGATGCGTGAGACGTGATGCAGGCTGACCAGCGCCGGGTTCGCCGCGAGGCTAAGCGCGATCACCGACATTTCGGTGACGCCGCCGGGCGCGTAGCTGATCAGCAGGTGCAGGAACGGGATGTCGGTGGCTTGCGCCAGACCCACCGCGAAGACACCGCCCAGGATCAGCATATAGCCCACCGACAGCGCGCTGAGCCAGACCGACCGGCGCAGCATCGCCGCCGTCACGCCCTTGAACCGCATGCCGAGGCTCACGCCCACCACGACCTGCGCCACCATGATCAGCCAGACCGGCAGCTGCAGATCGAGCCCCGCCCAGACCGTCAGCCCCGCCGCCAGCAGCAAGGGTCCGGTGATCTGCGCCGCCGGAAGGTGGATGAAATGCGCAACGGCCAGCCCCGCCAGCGTGACCGTGGCGATCAGCCCCAGCGTCGCGGCGGTCAGCGGTTGCTGGCTGCCCACCGCGCTCATCCCCGCCGCCGACCCCACCGGATGGCCCAACCAGATCGAAAGCCCCGCCGGCACCAATGTGACCACGAAGATGATCCGCAGGAATTGCTGCGAGGTCAGAATGCGCAGATCAGCGCCCGCGCGCTCGCCCAGAAAGAGGCTCTCCATGATGCCGCCGGGCGTGGCGGCGTAGAAGGCCGTGGGCGGGTCGTAGCCGCCGATCCGGCGAAAGATCAGGTGGTTGCCGCCATGCGCCAGCGCCACGAAAATCACCAGCGCCCCCAGCGTCAGTGGCAATTCCCCCGCAAGGCCCAGCAACTCGGGCGTCACCTGAGTACCGATCATGACGCCGATCAGCCCGACAAAGAACGTCCGAAAGCGCTGCGGAAAGGAATAGCTGCGCAGAACACCGTCCTGCAGCAGCCCCACCGCGACGCCAGAGGCCGCGAGGCTGCCCAGCATCCACGGCATCGGCAGCGACAGCGCCTGCGCCACGGCACCCCCCGCCGCGCCGAGCATCAGCAATGCGGCGGTCAGGGCGATCGTTCGATGGTCGAAGGCGGGCATGGGAATGGGCTAAGCCAAGCCGGCGCCAAGCGCAACGCCCCTTGGCGCGGCGGCCAGGGCGGTTAGGTTGGACCCCATGCAGCAGGCCGTCTTCATCGGGTCCAATATCTATCGCGGGTCGAGCTATGGCCGCCGGCACCCGCTGTCGATCCCGCGTGTGCCGACGGTCATCGACCTTGGGCGCGCGCTGGGGTGGCTGCCGCCGGAGCGTTACCGGCAAAGCCCCATGGCCAAACCGGCGGCACTACGGCTGTTTCATACGCAGGACTATGTGACGGCGCTTCAGGCCGCCGAAGCCGCGCAAGAGGTAAGCGACGATGTCCGCGCCCGCCACGGGCTGGGCACGCTCTCCAACCCGGTGTTTCCCGAGATGTACCGCCGCCCGGCCACGGCAGTAGGCGGCGGGTTGCTGGCCGCCGAACTGGTGCGCGACGGCGGCGTGGTGCACAACCCGGGCGGCGGCACGCATCACGGCTTTGCGGACCGGGCGGCGGGGTTCTGTTACCTGAACGAGCCGGTGCTGACGATCCGGCAACTCTTGCAGATGGGGCTGCGGCGCGTGGCCTATGTGGATATCGACGCGCATCACGGCGACGGGGTCGAGGCCGCCTTTGACGGATCCCAAGAGGTGCGCGTGATCTCGGTGCACGAGGCGCGGCGCTGGCCCTTTACCGGCCTGCTGACCGACCGGGGCGGTGACGCAGCCTTCAACTTGCCGGTGGCGGCGGGGTTCAACGACACCGAATTCGCGCTGGTGCTCGACCGGGTGATCCTGCCTGCGGTCGAGACCTTTCGCCCCGACGCCGTGTTCCTGCAATGCGGCGCCGATGCGCTGACCGAGGATCCGCTGTCGCGCCTGGCGCTCTCGAACCGCGCGCATGTGGCGGCGGTGCGCGCCCTGCGCCCGCTCAGCCCGCGCCTGATCGTGTCGGGCGGCGGCGGCTACAACCCGTGGAGCGTGGCGCGCTGCTGGACCTCCGTATGGGCGGAACTGAGCGGCGCCGAGGTGCCCGACCGCCTGCCGCCCGAGGCCCGCGCGATCCTCGCGGCGCTGTCGTGGACCCGTAAGGCCCGCCCGGGGCCGGAACTGGTCGCGACCCTGCGCGACACGCCCAGGGAAGGGCCGATTCGCGACACCCTGCGCGCGGACGTCGACACGCTACGCGCACGGCTCATGGCAGAGGTCTGACGGAGAAGTGGAGCGGGCAACGTGATTCGTAAAGGTCGAAGGGTAGTACGATCTTTCATGTCACCCGTCGCGTTGGTGGTGCGTTTGGTACATCGGACGGAATCGCTGTTCTGGAATTCGACCTGTGACGAAATCCGGTTGGGCACCGGACGCTGGTTCTCTTGGTTAGCGTGAACGTGCAAATCGGTGGAGCCTTTTGTCTGACGGGTAAAGCCGGGCGCGCGCTGAAACCGATAGGCGCGCGCAGCAAGATATTCGGCACGGGCGGCCAATGAAACGTTGGCAGCATCCTGATCGTGGCAACGGGACGTTGCGGGCCCATGGGGTCATCCCGAAAGGGAAATCCCGAAACACTCAACCGAAAGAAGAAATTACTGGAATGCTTTTGACAGGACCCAATATTACCATCACTAACTTGAGCAATAATATTAAAACCAAGCCTTATCTCCAATTACATACTTATCATAAAACTCATCTTCTGACTTATTCAAATAGATCACCGCCTCAATCAGTGAAATAATTGCAATTAAAAGGTTTGGAATAAACAGGAGAAATATTCCAGTAAATGATGCTACAAGTGTAATTATACCTGCGGTTGATTTTCCCAGATAGAATTTGTGAATGCCAATGCCACCTAGGAAAAGCGCCAAAAGCGCTGCGGCAATTTTGCTTTTATGCGCGGGAATTGGACCAGATGCAATATCAGGCAATATCTCATCTGCCTGGCCATTGTTTATAACAAAATCAACGCGCAAACCGGGCCTGAGCTTGCGGATATCTGTGGATACATGGTGTGACAAAAAAATTGTATCTATTTCAATCTTGCCCCTTAATTGCCCCCTAACCACTGTCATGGCCAATGTGAAGTATAGTTCCATTCATTTCTGCTTCCCAATAATTTATTTACACCGATGTCCCTGAAGTGGAACATCGTCGATGCCATTTTGCAGCCAAATTGTGCGCTAATCAAGCTTCATGGGCCCGCTGTGCTGTAGTTCTGGAATCTGGCGCGCGAACCGAGCATGATTTTTTGGTCACAGCGACCCGGTTCATCCAACTTTGGGATGAACTGGCACCCCAGTGGGCAGACCAGTCGATCTGGGTTCTTTCGGATTTTGTCGCCGACGTCATCATTAAGCGTAAGTAGATGCTGACATGAAGGTACCCGCCAAGACAAACCGGTTACTTTCAAGCCTAAGCATCCCCAAACGGCCAAAGTCGGTCAGGCGGTAAAGCTGGGCTCGTTCCGATAGCTTGCCGCTAAAGGTGGTTTGGCGGATGATATGCTGGTGCCATTCGAACTATGCTGGTGCCATTCGAACAAGGTTCGATACAGAGCCTTTGGAAAGATCATCTAGGATTAGGATGCAAACCGCGTGATCTTTCAGAAATTTTGCGGGCAGATTTAAAGGCGGAGATTCATACCCGATCCTGAATTTTCTCATTTTATCAGTGATTTATGCAATAATTTGGAGCGGGTAACGGGAATCGAACCCGTAACTTAAGCTTGGGAAGCTCGCGTGATACCTTTTCACCATACCCGCGCTCTGGACGTTGATTAGGCAAGCGGCGGGGGCAGGTCAAGGGGGCGCGCGACCGATCTCAGCCCGCGCGCCGCCGTCTGCGGCGGCCGCCGCCTTCGCTGTCGCCGCCGGTGTTGAAGCTGACCTGGGGCAGGGTCACGATCTTGAGCAGTTCTGGGAACGGGTCGGTCTTGTGCGGGATCGCGTTTGCGGCGACGAAATGTTCCTGGAATTTCGGCTCGATCGCGGTCTCGACCTTGGTGATCCGGCGCACGGTCTGTTCGATCTCGCGCCGTGCGGCGACGTTGCAGAGCGCGATGCGCGCGCCGGTGCCGGCGGCGTTGCCGGCGCTGGTGACCTTGTCCAGAGGCACGTCGGGGATCATCCCCAGCACCATCGCGTGTATCGACGAGATATGCGCGCCGAAAGCCCCGGCCAGCACCACACGGTCGACCTTGTCGACGCCCATTTCGTCCATCAAGAGCCGAGCACCCGCATAGAGCGCCGACTTCGCCAGCTGGATTGCGCGGATGTCGCCCTGGGTGACGGTGATGCGGGGCCCGCCCTCGGCGGTGGCGTCGTGGATCAGGTATTCGTGGGTGCGGCCGGCGGGCAGGCAGCGGGCGGTGCCGGTCTGTTCGGCCGATCCGATCAGGCCCGATGCGTCCATCAGCCCCGCCAGCCGCAATTCGGCCACCGCCTCGATGATGCCCGAGCCGCAGATGCCGGTGATGCCGGTGGCAGCGGTCCGGTCCCAAAAGCCGTCCTCGTCCGACCACAGATCGCAGCCGATGACGCGGAAACGCGGTTCCTTAGTCATGGGGTCGATGCGGATGGCCTCGATCGCGCCGGGGGCGGCGCGCTGGCCGCTGCTGATCTGCGCGCCCTCGAAGGCGGGGCCGGTGGGGGAAGAGCAGGCCAGAACGCGGGTGGTGTTGCCCAGCAGGATCTCGGCATTGGTGCCCACGTCGACGATCAGCGCCAGATCCTCGGATTTGCCGGGCTGTTCCGACAGCGCAACGGCAGCGGCGTCGGCGCCGACGTGGCCTGCAATGCAGGGCAGGAGGTAGATCTGCGCCGCACCGGGCAGGGCGGTCAGCCCGAGCTCGGTCGCGGTCATGTCGATGGCGTTCGAGGTGGCCAGCGCAAAAGGCGCCTGGCCCAGCTCGACCGGGTCGATCCCCAACAGCAGGTGATGCATCACCGGGTTGCAGACAAAGACCGTCTCGAGGATCAGCGCGGGCGCGATCCCGGCCTCGGCGGCGATGTCGTTGGTCAGCTGGTCGATGGCCTCGCGCACGGTGCGAGTCATCTCGACCGCGCCGCCGGGGTTCATCATGGCATAGCTGACCCGGCTCATCAGATCTTCGCCAAAGCGAATCTGCGGGTTCATGATGCCCGCGCTGGCCACGACCTCGCCTGTATCGAGGTTGGTCAGATGCGCGGCGATGGTGGTCGAGCCGAGATCGATGGCCAGACCGAAGATGCCGGCCTCATGCAGGCCGGGCCAGGCGGCGATCAGCTTGGGTAAAGCGGATTTATCGCGTTTGTGCAAGGCGACGGTGATTCTCCACTGACCTTTGCGCAGAATAGGTTGCAAAAGGGGAAGTGTGGAAAAGTCTGTGGATATCTCCTCGATCCCCCATTGTGCCTGCAAGGCGCGCGCCACACGCTCCAGATCGCCGGTGGGTTCGTGCATGTCGGGTTCCTCGACCTCGACATAGAAAAGCCGCGTGGCCGGGTCCATTTCGATGGCCCGCACGGCGGCGGCCTTGCGCACGACCTGGCGGTGCACCTGGCTTTCGGGGGGCACGTCGATCACCACGTCGCCCTGCACCGTCGCCTGGCAACCCAGCCGCCGCCCGGGCTTCAACCCGCGCTTTTGCTGGTAGCGTTCCTCGACCGCGTTCCACTTGGACAGCGCATCCTGCGCCACGGTGATGCCGTGCTTGGGGAAATCGCCGAAGGACGGGGCGATCTGGCATTTCGAACAAATCCCGCGCCCGCCGCAGACCGAATCGAGATCGACGCCCAGCTGCCGCGCGGCGGTCAGGATCGGCGTGCCCTTGGCAAAGCGGCCGCGCTTGCCGGACGGGGTGAAAACGACGAGGGGATCGGTGCTCATGGCGGCTCCTGGAAGATGTGCGCGCACCATATCGCGGCGCGCGCGAATGGAAAGCCGGGTTCCGGCGCGCCCGGGGCTGAAAACGGCATCGTGAGGGCGGGGCGGCCGCCGGCGGGCTCAGGAATCCAGCCAGCGCAGGATTTCGCCCCGGTTGCCATCGAGATCGGGGGCGGGGGCGCGGGTGGTGCGGTCCTCGGTATCGGACATCTTGATCGGGTTGCCTGCGGCCTTGAACGCGGCGCGCCCGTGTTTGTCGAGCACGTCCACCACCATGTTGCGCGCCAGGATCTGCGGATCCTTCAGCACCTGGTCCACCGTCTGGATCGGGCCGGTGGGAATGCCCGCCGCCGTCAGCTTGGCGATCCAGTGCGCGCGGGTGTGATCCAGCGTCACCGCCTCGATCAGCCGTTTCAGAAGGCGTGCGTGCTTGCAGCGCTCGGGGTTGGTGGCAAAGCGCGGATCGTCGGCGATGGGCAGGTTGAGCGCGACGCAGAGCTTTTCGAATAGCACGTCGTTGCCCGCCGCGATCACGAAGAGCCCGTCGGAGGCGTGGAACGTCTCGAACGGGGTGATCGAGGGATGCCGCGCGCCCGAGGGGCCGGGGGCCTTGCCGGTGACGGTGGTCAGCGCGATGGCATGTTCCAGAATGGCCAGCTGGCTGTCGAGCATCGCGATATCCACCTTGCGCCCGGTGCCGCTGCGGGTGCGGTCGTAAAGCGCGGCCAGCAGACCCTGCGTCAGGTACATGCCCGCCACGATATCGCCGATCGAGGCGCCCACGCGCACCGGATCGCGGTCTTTCTCGCCGGTGATCGACATCACCCCGCCGCGCGCCTGCACGACCATGTCGTAGGCCGGTCGTTTGGCGTCCGGCCCGGTGTGGCCAAAGCCCGACACCGCCCCATAGATCAGCGCCGGATAGCGTTCGTGCAGCGTCCCCCAGCCATAGCCCAGCCGCTCCATCACCCCGGGGCGGTAGTTTTCCAGCAGGATGTCGGCGCGCGCCAGCAGCCGGTCGAAAATCTCGCGGTCGCCGTCGGATTTGAGGTCGAGCGCGATGGACTTCTTGCCGTGGTTGATGGCCGCGAAATAGGCGGATTTGCCGTCCTTGAAGGGTGGAAAGGCGCGGGTGTCGTCGCCGGTGCCGGGGCGTTCGACCTTGATCACCTTGGCCCCGAGATCGAGCAGGGTCATCGACGAGAAGGGGCCGGCCAGAACATGGGTGAGGTCGAGAACGAGGCATCCGTCTAGGGGTAGGGACATGTGTGCTGCCTGTGGTTGTGCGTGGTTTTTCCCCAATCTGTGACAGATCGCGCCGCCGCCGCAAGTCATGGATCGCGGCGTGGCGGGAATAAGCCTGCCCGCGCCCGTTTTCCGGGCGGAGGCGCTGCGGCTACGCGCCGCGCGCGTGGAACACGAAGCCCAGCAGGTTCATCAGCAACTGCGCGGCAAGAATGGCGGTGCTGCCCGTGGGGTCGTAATCGGGTGCCACCTCGACCAGGTCGATGCCGACGATTTCATGGCTTTGGGCGACCTGCTGCAAAAGCTCGAGCACCTCGTAATAAAGAAACCCGCCGTGGCTGGGCGTGCCGGTGCCCGGCGCGATCGAGGGGCAGAAGGCGTCGATGTCGATGGTGATATAGACCGGGCTGCCCTCGGGGATTCGGGCGGCGGTGGCGGCGGGGCCGAGCCTGCGCATCTGCCGCACCGACAGGATGTCCGAGCCCATGGCGCGGGCGTCGTCATAGCCCTCCTTGGCGGTCGAGCTGACGTTGCGGATGCCGACCTGCGTCAGCCCGCTGACATGGGTCTTTTCCGCCGCACGCCGCATCGGGTTGCCGTGGCCGCGTGTTACCCCGTGGCGTTCGTCGACAAAGTCGAGATGCGCGTCGATCTGCAGCACATGGAAGGGCGCGTGGCCCTCGAACGCCTCGATGCAGGGAATGTTGACCGAATGATCGCCGCCGATCACCACCGGCAGCGCGCCCGCATTCAGCGCCGCCTCGACGCCGGCGCGGATGTTGGCGTGGCTTTTCAGCGTGTCGGTATGGACGATATCGGCGTCGCCCATGTCGACGATCCGCACCTCGGGGCCGAGGTAGATGGCGTCGTCCTCGTGATCGTAAGCCCCGGCATGGCCGAAGCTGAAAAGCGTCGAGGCCTCGCGCACCGCGCGCGGCCCGAACCGCGCGCCCGGCCGCCACTGGGTGCCCGCGTCGAACGGCGCGCCCAGCACAGCCACATCGGCCTGCAGCGCGGACCAATCCGCCACATGAGGCTTGCGCGCGAAGGTGCAGATGCCGGTAAACGGCAGATCAAGCCGCCCGCTGTCATAGCCATGTGCCATGCTGGCTCCTTTCCGGTGTGAAGACATCCTTAAAGAGCCCGAGTTCCACGCCTGTGTCCAGCCGTGGCGTATCTGTCCCATAAGGCGTCCTTCCATTCCAACGAATGGATCGCACCATCAAACCCTGGGATCAAACACCTAGCGGCCGTTGGAGCATACCGCAGCAAACGTCAGCTCACCGTCCGCTGCATCAGAAACCGCTCCAAGCCGCATAGGCGTTAACCGGAATGTCGGCCTTGAGCTAAAATCGGGCGTCGGTTCGAATTCGCGGTTGAACCGGATCGTTGCCGAACCGGGTCTCGATCCAAACGCAGCACCCTGTCACCCCTCCACAAAAAACTGCACGCCATGAACGGTCGGCTCGATCGGGGTGCCGTCGATTTCGGTGGCGTGGCGGTCAAAGGTCTTGACGCCCGCAGGCAGTATCGTGCCGGGGCGGGCCTCCGAGACGAAGATGTGCTTGCTGTTGTCGGGTGTCGCGGCGATCGACGCCGGGTCGTCGAGAGTGCCGATATAGATGCCCAGCCGGTCAGGCCAGCGCGCGAACGTCAGCGCCAGCTTGGTTCCGCATTTGCCGCAGAAGTGCACGTTGACGTCCTGTCCGCTGCCCTCGGACGGCAGAGTGTAGACCGTCGGCTGGCCTTGGGTGAAGGCGAAGGGCGCGCGCTCGAAGATAGGTTCGATCATGCGGTCCGAACCGGTCGCGCGCTGGCAGAACCGGCAATAGCAGATCGTCAGCCAGAGCGGCGCGGCGCCCGTATCGTAGGCCACCTCGCCGCAAAGGCAGCGGCCTTTGTGTCCGTCCGTCATATCCCGCCCCCTTGACCAAGTTCATACCTCGTGACCGCCAGCCTAGACTGCTGCGCCCGATGTGACCACGGTCCTTTGAGGCTTTGCTGCCGTCCCTATCGCGGTGGCGGGTAATGCCGCACATGCAAAAGCGATGCTTTTGGGGTTTTCCTTGGGCGGATGCCATGCGATAGGCAACTGCCAACCGACCCCTCCCAAGGAGAGACCCATGGAGATTCGCGAGGCGCTCACTTTCGACGACGTTCTTCTGGTGCCCGGGGCATCGAGCGTGCTGCCCAGCACGGCCGACACGCGCACGCGTGTGACCAAGGCCATCGCGCTCAACATTCCGCTTTTGAGCTCTGCGATGGACACGGTGACCGAAGGACGTATGGCGATCACCATGGCGCAGGCCGGCGGCATGGGGGTCATTCACCGTAACCTGAGCGTCGAGGAGCAGGCGCGCGAGGTGCGGCGGGTCAAGCGCTTTGAATCCGGCATCGTCTACAGCCCGGTAACGCTGCGCGCCGATCAGACGCTGGCCGACGCCAAGGCGCTGATCGAACGGTACAACTTTACCGGCTTCCCGGTGGTCGACCCGGAGGGCCGGGTCGTCGGCATCGTCACCAACCGCGACATGCGCTTTGCCGAACACGACGACACGCCGGTCAGCGTGATGATGACCTCGGAAAACCTCGCGATCCTGCGCGAACCGGCCGACCGGCAGGAGGCGATCAGCCTGATGAAGGGTCGCCGCATCGAAAAGCTGCTGGTGACCGACGCGAACGGCAAGCTGACCGGGCTGCTGACGCTCAAGGATACCGAACAGGCCGTTCTGAACCCCACCGCCTGCAAGGACGGCCTTGGCCGGCTGCGGGTCGCCGCGGCTTCGACCGTGGGCGACGCGGGGTTCGAACGGACGCAGGCGCTGGTGGATGCGGGCGTCGACATGGTCGTGATCGACACCGCCCATGGCCATTCCGAGGGCGTGGCCAAGGCCGTCGAACGGGCCAAGACGCTGTCGAACGAGGTGCAGATCGTGGCCGGCAACGTCGCCACCGCCGAGGCCACCCGCGCGCTGATCGATGCCGGGGCGGACGCGATCAAGGTGGGCATCGGCCCGGGCAGCATCTGCACCACGCGGATGGTCGCGGGTGTCGGTGTGCCGCAGATGACCGCGGTCATGGATTGCGCCAGGGCGGCGGGCGACGTGCCTGTGATCGCCGACGGCGGCATCAAGTTCTCGGGCGATTTCGCCAAGGCCATCGCGGCGGGGGCCTCCTGTGCGATGGTGGGCAGCATGCTGGCGGGCACCGACGAGTCGCCCGGCGAGGTGATCCTGTACCAGGGCCGCAGCTTCAAGGCCTATCGCGGCATGGGCTCGCTCGCCGCGATGGCGCGCGGCTCGGCCGACCGGTACTTCCAGAAGGACGCCGCCAGCGACAAGCTGGTGCCCGAGGGGATCGAGGGGCAGGTGCCCTACAAGGGCGGCGCGGGCGCGGTGCTGCACCAGCTGGTTGGCGGATTGCGTGCTGCCATGGGCTATACCGGCTGCGCCACCATCGAAGAGATGCGCACGAACTGCCAGTTCGTCAAGATCACCGGCGCGGGGCTCAAGGAGAGCCATGTGCACGACGTGCAGATCACCCGCGAGAGCCCGAACTACCGTCTTGCCTGAGCCCGCCGCATGACCCCCGCCGCGCGCGTTCAGGCCGCGATCGAGGTGCTGGCCCGGATGGGCGACGGGGTGCCCGCCGAAAAGGCGCTGACCAACTGGGCGCGCGGCGCGCGCTATGCCGGGTCCGGCGACCGGGCGGCGGTGCGCGATCTGGTCTTCGACATCCTGCGCACCCGCCGCAGCGCGGCGGCGCGTGGCGGCGGCGAGGGTGGGCGCACGCTGATGATCGGACATCTGCGCCAGAGCGGGCTGGCGATCGAGACGCTCTTCGACGGGTCGCGCCACGGGCCGTCGCCTCTGACAGAGCAGGAAGGCGCCGGGGGCCGCGCGCCGACGCCCCAAGAGGCCGCCGATCTGCCGGACTGGCTTTTTGCCGCGTTCCGCGTATCGCTCGGAGAGCAGGCGTCCGAGGTCGCCGAGGCCCTGCGCCACCGCGCGCCGACCTTCCTGCGGGTGAACATGCGCAAGACGGATGTGGCCGCGGCGCAGGCTGCGCTGGCCGCCGAGGGCGTGGGCACCGAGCCCGTCGCGGACGTGCCGACCGCCCTGCGCGTTACCGAAAACCCGCGCCGCATCCAGAACTCCGCCCCCTACCGCGACGGTCTGGTCGAGCTGCAGGATGCCGCCAGCCAGAAGGTCGTCGATCTTTTGCCTCTGACCGAGGGCGCGCGGGTGCTGGATTATTGCGCCGGCGGCGGCGGCAAGGCGCTGGCCATGGCCGCGCGCACCGGGGCCGAGGTGATCGCCCATGACGCCGACCCGCGCCGCATGCGCGATCTGCCTGTGCGCGCCCAGCGGGCGGGGGCGGTCGTCACGCCTGTCGATGCACCGGAGGGGGCCTTCGATCTGGTGCTCTGCGACGCGCCCTGTTCGGGGTCTGGCTCGTGGCGGCGCGCACCCGAGGGCAAGTGGCTGCTGACGCCCGAGCGGCTGGAGGACCTGATGCACACGCAGGACCAGATCCTCGAGAAAGCCTCGGCTTTGGTCGCCGATGGCGGGTATCTGGCCTATGTCACCTGTTCCGTACTGGACGGGGAAAACGCGAATCGAGTGACACATTTCCTGTCCCGGCGCGACGGCTGGACGAATGTCCTGCAGAACCGGTTTCTGCCGGGCAAGGATGGCGATGGCTTTTTCCTGGCGCTGCTGCGGCACGCGTGACGGACAACAACTCTAAGTTGTTGCCAGATTTCGGATCTTCGGTTAATTTACGTTTAACCCCGGAACGCTTCAATGATGCCGAAGGGAATCATGTAAGCGGTGGGCATCTTGGCCGATACGACGATGAGCTTTTCGCCGGTGGCGCGTGCCTCCAGATCGATGATGCGCCGCAAGGGCGTGCTCTTTGCGCTGGCGCTGTTGTGTCTTGGGCTTGCGATGCTGGCCCCGGGACTGGCGGCGCAACTGGGGTTTCTGACCGCGGCGGCGACAATCGCAACGGTCGCGGTCGGGCTGACGGCCTGGTCGCTGGTGACGCGGGCGCAGGGCAAGACCGATTTCGCCCTGGTCACCCAGCTGCTGGAGGGCGAGGCGACGCCGGCGGCCGTGACCGATTGCGACGGCCGCATCCGCTTTGCCAATATTGCCGCGCGTGACGCCCTGTCGCTGCGCACCGGCGAGCCGCTGGCCAGCGCGCTCGACGGACATTTCGCCAGCCCGGCCGCAATCGTGTTCCGCCTGCAGCTGCGCGCCTCGGAAAACGGTATCGCGGTCGAGGATGTGGCGGGCCCGCGTGGCACCGCCTGCATCCGTGTGCAGCAGCTCGACGGGGAAACCGTGGTCTGGCGCCTGACGCTGCCGGGCCAGGCCGGGCAGGGGCCGGACAAGGGCAAACAACATCCGATCCTGACGCTGGGGCGGCGGGGCGCGGTGCTCTATATGAACGAACAGGCGCGCAACCTGCTCGGCAAGCGGCCCCGCAACATCGCCGAGGCGATAGAGGAGGAACGCATCTCCCCGGGCGACATCCACAACGTGCACACACCCGACGGCACGCGCCGCTATCTGATCCATGTCGGCGAAGCCGGCGCCGGGCGCGAGGAATTGCTGTTCGAGGCGGTCGGCGACGCGACCCTGAAACCCGCCGACAAGACCGAGTTCGACAGCCTTCCCGTGCCGCTGCTCAAGGTGAACCCGTCCGGCGAGGTGCTGCGCGCCAACCGCGAGGCGCGCCAGCTGCTGGATACCGAAATCACGCCGCGCCTGACGATGGGCGATCTGATGGAGGGGCTGGGCAGGTCGATTTCGGACTGGCTGACCGATGCGGCGGCGGGACGTGGCCTTAACCGCTCGGAATTTCTGCGGCTCTCGCGCACCGACCGCGAGATGTTCGTTCAGGTCACGCTCAACCGCGTGATCGAGGACGGCCAACCCCTGCTGGTGGCCGTGCTGAACGACGCGACCGAGCTCAAGACGCTGGAGGCGCAGTTCGTCCAGAGCCAGAAAATGCAGGCCATCGGCCAGCTTGCGGGCGGTGTGGCGCATGATTTCAACAACCTGCTGAACGCCATTTCCGGCCATTGCGACCTGATGCTGCTGCGCCACGATCAGGGCGATCCGGATTACGGCGACCTGGTGCAGATCAACCAGAACGCCAACCGCGCCGCCGCGCTTGTGTCACAATTGCTGGCGTTCTCGCGCAAGCAGACCCTGCGCCCCGAGGTTCTGGATCTACGTGACACGCTGGCGGATCTGACCCACCTGCTCAACCGGCTGGTCGGCGAGCGGGTCAAGCTCAAGCTCAGCCACGAACCGGTGCTGCCGGCGATCCGGGGCGACAAGCGCCAGCTTGAACAGGTGATGATGAACCTCGTCGTGAACGCCCGCGACGCCATGCCCAACGGCGGCAGCGTGCTGATCGAGACCGAGCGCGCGGTGCTGCGCGAACCGTTCCGGCGCGACCGCGCGGTCGTGGCGCCCGGCACCTATGTGACCGTCAAGGTCACCGACGAGGGCGTGGGCATCCACAAGGACCAGCTGCAAAAGGTGTTCGAGCCGTTCTTCACCACCAAGCCCACCGGCGAGGGTACGGGGCTGGGCCTGTCGACGGTCTACGGGATCGTCAAACAGACCGGCGGGTTCATCTTCGTCGACAGCGTCGTCGGCAAGGGCACCTGCTTCACCCTGATGTTCCCCGCCTTCGAGGAAGCCGCCCCGGAGGAGACCGCCAAACCGGTGAAAGAGACGCCCGCGATCACGCGGAACGGCGAAGGCGTCGTTCTGCTGGTCGAGGACGAGGCCCCGGTGCGCGCCTTCGCCGCGCGGGCGCTGCGGCTGCGTGGCTACACGGTGATCGAGGCGGAATCCGCCGAAGAGGCGCTGTCGCTGTTAGACGACGGCACGCTGGAGGTCGATGTCTTCGTGACCGATGTGGTGATGCCCGGGATGGACGGCCCGACCTGGGTGCGCGAGGCGCTGGTCAAACGGCCCGAGGTGCGCGTGGTCTTCATGTCGGGCTATGCGGAGGACGCCTTTGGCGAAGGCCAGGACCGCCCGGTCGATTCGGTCTTTCTGCCCAAACCCTTCTCGCTCAACGAGCTGACCGACGTCGTGCACGCACAGTTCGCCTGATCCCGGACGTCAGAGCGCCGAGTCCCACGCCGCGAAATCCGCCGTGCATTTGCGCCGCAGCTTGGCCTCTAGGTCCGCCGACAACGCCAGATCGCGCCGGGGCGACACGTTTTCACGCGGAAGGTCGATGCTCAGCCCCAGCCGGTCCTCCAGAAACCCGATCAGCCCGGCCTGGTTTTCGTACTTGTATAGATGCGTGACCGCCGTGCCGTTGGGCCGCGGCTCGATGAATTTCGCCTGGCTGCCCACATTGGCGAAGGGCGGGCGATCGCCGCGGGTATAGGCCTCGACGAAGGCGTCGAAGGACATGGACTTCGTCGAAACGGGCTTGCCGTCCAGAAACGGCCGCTGCCGGTAGCGATACCAGCTGCCCAGCCAGCTGACCGGCTCGCGCAGAACCGCCACCGTCTCCATGTGATCCGCGCCCATCTTTTCGAACATCGGCCGGAAGAAGCGGTTGTAGCGGTAAAGCGGCGCATGCTTGAGCTCGGGCGGGTCCTGAACGCTCATCGACGCATGCGGCGCAAGCGCGCGGGCAAAGGCCGAAGTGCCGGTCTTGGGCACCGCCAGCACCACCAGCCTTTGCTTCCAGAAAACCAGCATCTGCGCTCCTTCACCGGTCGGTCAATCGTCGTAAACCAATCTTTAACGCTGAGGCCCCAGAGTGAGCAAAGAAAATACGACTTGAAATGTTCTCTTTTTGATCTCATACATAACGGAACAAGAGGTGAACGAAAGCAGCAATTGCCGCCCGTGACGGGGTGTGGAATAAGGACAATCAAATCATGGCAACGGCAGATCTTTTGACGATGGACAGCAAGCGCGACGCGAACAAGAAAAAGGCGCTCGACAGTGCGCTGGCCCAGATCGAACGGCAGTTCGGCAAGGGCTCGATCATGAAACTGGGCGGCGAAAACGCCATCAAGGATATCGAGTCGACCTCGACCGGGTCGCTGGGGCTGGACATCGCGCTGGGGATCGGCGGGCTGCCCAAGGGGCGGATCATCGAAATCTACGGGCCCGAATCGTCGGGCAAGACGACGCTGACGTTGCATTGCGTGGCCGAGGAACAGAAAAAGGGCGGCGTCTGCGCCTTTGTCGACGCCGAACATGCGCTCGATCCGCAGTACGCGCGCAAGCTGGGCGTCGATCTGGACGAGCTGCTGATCTCGCAGCCCGACACCGGCGAACAGGCGCTCGAGATTACCGATACGCTGGTGCGATCGGGGGCGGTCAGCATGGTGGTCGTCGACTCGGTCGCCGCGCTGACCCCCAAGAGCGAGCTTGAGGGCGATATGGGCGATTCGAGCGTCGGCGTGCACGCCCGCCTGATGAGCCAGGCGATGCGCAAGCTCACCGGCTCGATCGCGCGCAGCAATTGCATGGTCATCTTCATTAACCAGATCCGGATGAAGATCGGCGTGATGTTCGGCAGCCCCGAAACGACGACCGGCGGCAACGCGCTGAAATTCTACAGCTCTGTGCGACTCGACATCCGGCGCATCGGTTCGGTCAAGGACCGCGACGAGATTGTGGGCAACGCCACCCGCGTGAAGGTGGTCAAGAACAAGGTCGCGCCGCCGTTCAAACAGGTCGAATTCGACATCATGTATGGCGAGGGGATTTCCAAGACCGGCGAATTGCTGGATCTGGGCGTCAAAGCCGGCGTGGTCGAAAAATCCGGCGCCTGGTATTCCTACGGCGACGAACGCATCGGGCAGGGGCGCGAGAACGCCAAGAATTTCCTGCGCGAGAACACCGGCACAGCGCTGGAGATCGAGGACAAGATTCGTGCAGCGCACGGCCTGGACTTCGACATGGCAGGCGGTGGCGAGGGTGGCGAGGACGGCGACGTCGTCGAAGCCTGACCAGCCGAGACAGGCAAAGTCACAGGGGCGCCCGACGGGGCGCCCTTTTTCGTTCCGGGCCGGGGCCGGGCCTGCGGTACATGCGCTTATGGACAGTGCCAGATCAGGCCGTTACACCTGCGCCAATCCCGACGACGCGCGCAAAAGGCGATACTCTCATGCCCACGCTGAACGATATCCGATCCACCTTTCTCGGCTACTTTGAAAAACAGGGTCACGAGGTTGTCGCCTCGAGCCCTCTGGTGCCGCGCAACGACCCGACACTGATGTTCGCCAATTCCGGCATGGTTCAGTTCAAGAACCTCTTCACCGGCGTCGAGCATCGCGATTACAAGCGCGCCACCACCGCGCAGAAATGCGTGCGCGCCGGGGGCAAGCACAACGATCTGGATAATGTCGGCTATACCGCGCGGCATCATACCTTCTTTGAAATGCTGGGGAATTTCAGCTTTGGCGATTACTTCAAATCCGAGGCGATCCCCTTTGCGTGGGAGCTGATCACCAAAGAGCTCGACATCCCCAAGGACCGGCTTTTGGTCACGATCTACCACACTGACGACGAGGCGGCGGAGATCTGGAAAAAGACCGGCGTGCCCGAGGACCGGATCATCCGCATCGCCACGGATGACAATTTCTGGATGATGGGCCCGACCGGCCCCTGCGGCCCCTGTACCGAGATTTTCTTTGATCACGGCGAGCAATATTGGGGCGGCCCTCCGGGCAGCCCGGAAGAGGACGGCGACCGCTTTGTCGAGATCTGGAACCTCGTCTTCATGCAATACGAGCAGTTCGAGGATGGCACCCGCAAGGAGCTGGCGGCGCAGAGCATCGACACCGGCATGGGGATCGAGCGGGTCGCGGCGCTGTTGCAGGGGACCAACGACAATTACAGCACCGACCTAATCCGCAGCCTGATCGAGGCCAGCGCGGATGCCACCAGCTCCGATCCCGATGGGCCGGGCAAGACCCATCACCGGGTGATCGCCGATCATCTGCGCTCGACCTCGTTCCTGATCGCAGACGGCGTGATGCCGTCGAACGACGGGCGCGGCTATGTGCTGCGCCGGATCATGCGGCGCGCGATGCGGCACGCGCATATGCTGGGTGCGCAGGATCCGGTGATGCACCGGCTGGTGCCCGCGCTGGTGCGGCAGATGGGGGCGGCCTATCCCGAGCTTGGCCGCGCGCAGGCGCTGATCGAGGAAACCCTGCGGCTGGAGGAGACACGGTTCAAGCAGACGCTGGACCGCGGGCTGAAACTGCTGGACGAAGAGCTGAAGGACCTGCCCGACAGCGCCGCGCTGCCCGGCGAGACGGCGTTCAAGCTTTACGACACATACGGTTTTCCGCTCGACCTGACGCAGGATGCGCTGCGCGAGCGTAACCGGACCGTCGACACAGATGGCTTCGACGCCGCCATGGCCGAGCAGAAGGCCAAGGCCCGCGCGGCCTGGGCCGGATCGGGCGAGGCCGCGGATCTGGCAATCTGGTTCGACATCGCCGAAGAGCATGGCGCGACTGATTTTCTGGGCTACGACACCGAGGTGGCCGAGGGCCAGATGCTGGCGCTGGTGCGCGACGGCAAGGCGGTCGACGCGCTTAAGGCGGGCGAAAACGGCTGGATCGTGCTGAACCAGACTCCGTTCTATGGCGAATCCGGCGGCCAGGTCGGCGATCACGGCTGGATCCGGCGGCTGGAGGATGAGGACGATTACGCCACCGTGACCGACACCCAGCGCATGGGCGGCGGCAAGGTCTTTGCCCATCAGGTGACGGTCGAACGCGGCACGTTCGCCCGAAACGACGCGGTGCAGCTGGAGGTGGACCATGCCCGGCGCGGCTCGATCCGGGCCAACCACTCGGCGACACACCTGCTGCACGAGGCGCTGCGGCGCGCGCTTGGCGATCACGTCGCGCAGCGCGGCTCGCTCAACGCACCCGACCGGCTTCGGTTCGACTTCAGCCATGGCAAGGCGCTCAGCCTCGAAGAGCTGAAACAGGTCGAGGAAGAGGTCAACGGCTACATCCGCCAGAACGCGCCCGTGGAGACGCGGATCATGACGCCGGATGACGCGCGCGGCATCGGCGCGCAGGCGCTGTTCGGTGAGAAATACGGTGACGAGGTGCGGGTGGTCAGCATGGGCGTTCAGCACGGCTCGGGCAAGGGGGCGGATGGCCAGACCTATTCGATCGAGCTGTGCGGCGGCACGCATGTGCGCCAGACCGGCGATATCGGTGTCTTTGTCACGCTGGGCGACAGCGCCAGCAGCGCTGGCGTCC
Organism: Aestuariicoccus sp. MJ-SS9; assembly: GCF_032586235.1. Taxonomy (NCBI): domain Bacteria; kingdom Pseudomonadati; phylum Pseudomonadota; class Alphaproteobacteria; order Rhodobacterales; family Paracoccaceae; genus Aestuariicoccus; species Aestuariicoccus sp. MJ-SS9. The sequence continues at coordinate 915 of NZ_JAWHTD010000025.1, read as the reverse complement.
GCCGGATCGAGGCGCTGACCGGGGCCGAGGCCTTTCGGTATCTCAGCGAGCAGGATCACCGCATCACCGATCTGGCGCTCGAGTTGAAGACCCAGGCCGCCGACGTGCCCGCACGGGTCCGCGCGCTGATGGAGGAACGCCGCGCGCTGGCCAACGAGGTGGCGCAGCTGCGCCGCGATCTGGCCATGGCGGGTGGCGCCGCGCAAGGCGGGGCGGAGGCGCGCGAAATCGCGGGCGTCAAGTTCGTGGCGCAGGTGCTGCAGGGCGTGTCGGGCAAGGATCTGCCGCCGCTCATCGACGAGCACAAGGCGCGGCTGGGCTCGGGCGCGGTGCTGCTGATCGCCGACACCGGCGGCAAGGCCGCCGTGGCGGCGGGCGTGACCGAGGATCTGACCGGCCGTGTGTCGGCGGTCGATCTGGTCAAGGCCGCGGTGCCCGAACTGGGCGGCAAGGGCGGCGGCGGCCGTCCGGACATGGCGCAGGGCGGCGGCGCCAGCGCCGAAAATGCCGAGGCCGCCATCAAGGCCGCCGAAGCCGTGATTGGAGGATAAGACATGCCCGCACTCTGGATCGCCCATGTGACCGTCACCGACGCCGAGGCCTATGGCCGCTACGCCGAACTGGCCGGGCCGGCCATCGCCAAGCACGGCGGCCGGTTCATCGCCCGCGGCGGGCGCTTTGTGCAGCTGGAAGGCAAGGAACGGCCGCGCAACGTGGTGGCGCAATTCCCCTCGGTCGAGGATGCCGAGGCCTGCTATCACTCGCCCGAATACCAAGAGGCGCTGAGCCACGCGCGTGGCGCGTCCGAACGGGAATTGCTGATCGTCGAAACGACAGACTAAAGCGTCATCCTTGAAATCTGAATCGATGGGATTTCCACGGGCCGGATTTTGTGATTCACCATATGTGGAGGTG
>NZ_JAWHTD010000024.1:0-61107 GCF_032586235.1 Aestuariicoccus sp. MJ-SS9 | reverse complement strand
GGCATACCCGTCACTGGGCCCGTAGGATAAGTCCGTCCGGGGAAAGGGGCAGTCCGTTCAAACCCGCATTTGTGCAAAGCCGGCCGGCGGCATAAGCCTTGACTGCCTCATGACCGAAATGATCGAGATTGTGCAGCGCCAACTTCAGGTATCGCCCTTTGGTGATCCTCTCGAGTTCTTTAGTGGTCTTAAAGGTATCCCACACGCCGCCGTCGTAAATGCTCGAAGGCTGTTTGCCCTCTTTCAGGGCCTTGTTGAGAGCGGCGACCTCATCATTGATGAACTTAAGGAGTTCGCTAACCTCCACTTTGGGAGAGTTCCTGAGCGTATCATAGCATTTTATGAACTGAACCTTCGGATCAGCCGCGGTGCAGATGGGTTGATCAGGAGTTCCATAGAAATCACCAGCGAGCGCAACGATATGACCGAAGGTCATGGGGAGCTGATCTACCGTTTCCCACGGTGGAGCCATCATCATGGGATGTTTGCCCGCCAACACGGTGCCAGATGGTAGCTGCAGTTTGATGGAGTCGCCGAGCAAAGTATGCTCGCCGCTCTCGAATATCGCTACACGGCTGTGATAACGAATCTGCGGGGTTTCAGCTTGTACATCTGGCGAAACGGTCATTGAAATATCTCTTCCTCTACATTCTAAACGGCGCGAAAGCAGCATCTTCTGGATAGTCGACAGCAATCGGCTGTTTCAGGCAGGCTAACCGCGTTCAGGTTGACTTGCGCATCGATTAATCTGAGTTTTTTTGCGGGTTTAAACACTGATAGAAACAAACAATGATCTATTGTTAGTCAACCTAAGCCTGAAAGGCAACGAACTTTTAAACTTCCTCACCTCAACCATTTGCCAAAACGTTCCGATAACAAACAGTCGTTTTCCCGCCTGCACCGATCAACCTGATATCAAGGGTTTTTGACAGACAAAAAACCCCGGCGAAACGTGATTGCGTTTGCCGGGGTTTGTCTGTGGCCGGGTGGGGGCGAAAGCCCGGCCTTGGGGGCCGGGCTTTGCGGTTGTCTGGTCTATTCGGTCCAGCGGACGCCGGTGAGGTCGGTGGCCTGGGTGGGCGCGTTCTGCCAGAGGCCTTCGATCCGGGCATCGGCCACGGTGGGGAAGGCCAGCTGGAAGAGGTAGCCGTTGACGTAATCGTCGGCGATGATCTTTTGCGCCGTGGCCAGCATCTCGGACCGCTTGGCGGGGTCGGTGGTGGCGCCGAGGTCCGTCATCAGCTGCTGGAAGTCCGGATTGTCGTACTGGAAATAGTAATCCGGCCGGGCGTAGATGCCGATGTCGAAGGGCTCGGTGTGCGACACGATGGTCAGGCCGAAATCCTTGCCGCGGAACACTTCCTCGAGCCATTGGGCCCATTCGAGATTGGTGATCTCGGTCTGGATGCCGACCGCGCGCAGCTGGGCCGCGATGATCTCGCCGCCGCGCCGCGCGTAGGAGGGCGGCGGCAGTTTCAGCGTCGTGGTGAAGCCGTCGGGATAGCCCGCCTCGGCCAGCAGGGCCTTGGATTTCTCTGGGTCATAGGCGGATTGCGCGGTCAGGTCGACGTAATCGGGGTTGTGCGGCGCGAAATGCGTGCCGATGGGGGTGCCCAGCCCGAACATGGCGCCGTCGATGATGGCCTGCCGGTCGATGGCATGGGCGATGGCCTCGCGCACCTTGACGTTGTCGAGCGGCGGCATCTTGTTGTTGGTGCTGAGGATGGTCTCGCCCTCGGTGCTGCCGACGATCACCTGGAAACGGGGGTCGGCCTCGAATTGCGGTAGATTTTCGGGGGCGGGGAAGCTGGCGAAGGCGTCGATGTCCTGCGCCATCATCGCGGCGAAGGCGGCGGTGGGGTCGGAGATGTACTTGATCGTCGCCGCCGTGAGCGCCGGTTTCTCGCCCCAATAGCCGTCGTACCGGCTGAGCTCGATCCGGTCGCCCTGCACCCATTGGTCGAACTTGAAGGGGCCGGTGCCGATGGGCTGCTGCTTGATGTTCTCGATGGATTCGGGCGCCACGATCACCGCGTCGCCCCAGGCCATGTTGAAGAGGAAATTACCGTTGGGCTGGGTCAGCGTGACCTGCACGGTCTGCGGATCGGCGACGGTGACGTCGGCGATATCGGCGAAGAGCGCCTTTTGCGCGTTGGCGCTGTCCTCGGCGCGGGCGCGGTCGAGGGTGAATTTCACGTCCTCGGCATCCATCGTGGTGCCATCGTGGAAGGTAACGCCGGATCGCAGCGTGAAAGTATAGGTCAGCCCGTCGTCGCTGATCTCCCAGCTTTCGGCGAGGCCGGGGACAACCGATCCGTCGGACATGAACCGCGTGAGCCCTTCGAAAACGTTGCTGTAGACGACCTCGTCGATCGCGGCGGCCGCAGCAGAGGTGGGATCGAGATGCGGCGGTTCGAGCTGGCGGCCGACGGTCAGATCGGTCTGCTGCGCGATCGCCGCGGAGGCGGACAGAAAAAGTGCCGCCAGCGGCGCGCGGATGGGGGTGGTCATGGGATCCCTCCTGATGGGGTTGTCTGCACGGTCAGTGTTTCTTGAAACGCCTGAGGGATCAAGGGCGGTCGAGGGCGAGGGGGCGCTGCCCCCGCTGCTGCGCAGCCCCCCGGAGTATTTATCCCAAGAAGAAGCAATGTGGGCTTTGACGTGACGTTGTGAGGTGACAGGGCGGGGCGCTTGGTGTGTGGTGAGGCAAAAGGACGGGAGGGTTTCGCCATGACTGAGTATCCGCATCTTCTGGCGCCGCTGGATCTGGGGTTCACCACGCTGAAGAACCGTGTGCTGATGGGGTCGATGCATACCAACCTCGAAGAGACCGGTGACTGGAACCGGGTGGCGGAGTTCTATGCAGCGCGCGCGCGGGGCGGTGTGGCGCTGATGGTGACGGGGGGCATGGCGCCCAACCGCGAGGGCGGGGTGTTTCCGGGGGCCGCGGGGCTGTTCACTGCGCAGGATATCGCAAATCACCGGGTGGTCACCGAGCGGGTGCACACGGCGGGCGGCAAGATCGCGATGCAGATCCTGCATGCGGGCCGTTATGCCTATGGGCCCGATTGCGTCAGCGCCTCGCCGGTCAAGTCGCCGATTTCGCCGTTTCCGCCGAAGGAGTTGGACGAGGCGGGCATCGAGAAGCAGATCGCCGACATTGCCGAGGCCGCCCGCAGGGCGAAGGAGGCGGGCTATGACGGGGTCGAGGTGATGGGGTCGGAGGGCTATTTCCTCAACCAGTTCCTGGTCACCCACACCAACCGGCGCACCGACCGCTGGGGCGGGTCCTACGAAAACCGTATGCGGCTGCCGATCGAGGTGGTGAAGCGGGTGCGCGCCGCCGTGGGGCCGGAGTTCATCGTGATCTACCGGCTGTCGATGATCGACCTCGTGCCCAACGGTTCGACCCATGACGAGGTGGTGCAGCTGGCACAGGAGATCGAGGCGGCGGGGGCCACCATCCTGAACACCGGGATCGGCTGGCACGAGGCGCGTATTCCGACCATCGCCACCTCGGTCCCCCGCGCGGCCTTCGCTTGGGTGACGAAAAAGCTGATGGGCAAGGTCGGCATCCCGGTGATCACCTCGAACCGGATCAACACGCCCGAGGTGGCCGAGCGGGTGCTCGCCGAGGGCTGCGCCGACATGGTGTCGATGGCGCGGCCGTTCCTGGCGGATCCGGATTTCGTGGCCAAGGCGATGGCGGGCCGGGCAGCCGAGATCGCGCCCTGCATCGCCTGCAACCAGGCCTGTCTCGATCATACGTTTCAGGGTAAGATCAGTTCCTGCCTGGTGAACCCGCGCGCCTGCTACGAGACCGAGCTGGTCGTGACCCCCGCCGCAGAGGCCAAGCGCATCGCCATCGTCGGCGCGGGCCCGGCGGGCCTTTCGGCGGCGGTCACGGCAGCGGAGCGGGGGCATGACGTCACGCTCTTCGACCGGGCCGAAGAGATCGGTGGTCAGCTCAACATGGCCAAGCAGGTGCCCGGCAAGGAGGAGTTCTGGGGGCTCGTCGACTGGTACAGGACCATGGTGGCCAAGCATGGCGTCACCTTGCGGCTGGGCGCAGAGGCGACGGCAGAGGATCTGGCGGGTTTCGACGAGGTCATCGTCGCGACCGGCGTGGCCCCGCGCGACCCGGCCATCCCCGGGCAGGACGGGCCGAACGTGCTGGGCTATATCGATGTGCTGCGCGGCAAGGCTAAGGTTGGTCGGCGCGTGGCCGTCATAGGCGCGGGCGGCATCGGCTTCGACGTGGCGGAATATCTTGTGCACGAGGGCGACAGCCCCACCGAACATCTGCCCGAATGGATGCGCGAATGGGGTGTGGCCGACCCGGCGGAGGTCCGCTCGGGCCTGGCGCCCGAGGGGCCGCAGCCCGAACCGCCGGCGCGCGAGGTGGTGGTGCTGCAGCGCAAGGCCGAAAAGCCCGGCAAGCGGCTGGGTAAGACCACCGGCTGGATCCACCGCATGTCGCTGCAGATGAAGAAAGTGCAGATGAAGGCGGGGGTGAATTACGAGGGCATCGACGCCGAGGGGCTGCACATCTCTTACGGCGAGGCGCGTGAGCGGCCCGAGGTGATCGCCTCCGATACGGTTGTGCTCTGCGCGGGGCAGGTGAGCGAGCGCTCGCTCGCCGACGCGCTGGAGGCGCGGGGGGTGACCTGCCATGTGATCGGCGGGGCCGATGTGGCGGCCGAGCTGGACGCCAAGCGGGCCATCGACCAGGGCACGCGGCTGGCCGCGGCGCTCTGACAGCGGAGCTATCCAGGGGACCGGTCATTCGTTAGGCTGAGCAAAGGCCCCAGCCCGCGGAGACCGGTATGAAACAGCTTTTCCCCTCGCTTCCCGAAGCGCCGAAGCTGTCGGATGTGTTCCGGCGCTTCCCAGACACGGTCCGGCCTTTGCTGGAGCTGACCGACGCCGTCATGCGCCGCGACAGCGCCCTGACCGTGGGTGAGCGCGAGCTGATCGCAGCCTACGTGTCGGGGCTGAACGCCTGCCGGTTCTGCATGGACGGGCACGAGGTCTATGCCCGCGCGCACGGCGTCGACCCCGCGCTGATCGCCGCTTTGCTGGACGACCCCGAGGGCGCCGACATCGACGGCAGGCTGCGCCCGCTTCTGGCCTATGTCGCCAAGCTGACCCGCGAGCCGTCGAAGATGGTCGAGGCGGATGCGCAGGCGGTCTACGCGGCCGGCTGGACCGAAGAGGCGCTCTACGATGCGATCCAGACCTGCGCCTTGTTCAACCTGATGAACCGGGTGATCGAGGGCACCGGCGTGCCGCCGATGCTGCCCGATCCGGACCGGCCCGAGGGCGCGCCCTTGCCGCGCATGGACAGCTATCTGGCGTTCGGACGGACGCTGGGCGTGGTCTGAGAACGGGCGAATATCGCGCTTTGCCCGGGTGGCCGCTGTTTCCCCGCCCCAAACACTGCTCGCAAATTCCCCGGTATTGTCCGCGCGCCGCCGCAGTTGCGCCCCAATCTGGCAGCATACCGTCCGGCAACAACACCCCGAGAGGAGACACGGATGGATCGCCTGACCGAAATGGAAGCCTTTGCCACGGTCGTGGATCAGGGAGGATTCACCGATGCCGCCAAGAAGATGGGCATTTCGAAATCCGCCGTGTCCAAACACGTCTCGTCGCTTGAGGCGCGGCTGGGTGCGCGGCTTTTGAACCGGACGACCCGGCGTGTCAGCCCGACAGAGATCGGCCTGGCCTATTACGACCGCGCGCGGCGTGTTCTGAACGACGCGGGCGAGGCGGATGCGCTGGTGACCTCGATGCAATCGGCGCCCTCGGGGCTGTTGCGGATCAGCGTGGCGACGGATTTCGGCGTCAATCATCTGTCGCCGGTGCTGGGCGATTTCCTGGCGGAATTCCCGGATATCACCGTCAACATGGTGCTGAACAACCGCTACGTCGAGCTGATCAGCGAAGGCTTCGACATGGCCGTGCGCATCGGCGAGCTGGAGGACAGCACGCTGCGTGCCCGCAAGCTGACCGAGACGACCAAGCGCATGATCGCGTCGCCGAAGTATTTCCAGCAATTCGGCCGCCCGCAGCGCATCGACGATCTGAACGAACACAAGCTTTTGCATTATTCCAACCAGGCCAGCGGCAATGTCTGGAAAGTGACCGCGCCATCGGGCGAAAAGCGCCAGGTGCGCACCGCCGGCTGGCTGTCGGTCAATGACGGCCAGTCGCTGCTGAACGCCTGTATCGCCGGTCTCGGCATCGCCTATCTGCCCTCGTTCCTTTACGCCGACGCGATGGAGCAGGGGCTGGTCGAGGACGCGATCCCCGAGCTGCCGCAAGAGACCCAGGGCATCTATGCGGTCTATCCGCCGGGCCGGTTCACCCAGCCCAAGGTGCGCGCCTTCATCGATTTCCTGGTCCACTCCTTCGCCGAGAAAGGCCCGACCGACTGGTCCTGATTTTCCCCTCGCCTGATCCCAGGCCAACTGACGCCCCGGTCTTGAAAGACCGGGGCTTTTTCGTTTGGCCGTGTGGCCCTGCGCCACAGCCCGCACCTTCTTTTGTGGCGCTGCCTTGTTTGTCCTTGCCGGGCAATCTACATCCCAGAACATGAAGCGTTGGATCCCATTCATGAAATCCGGCCCGCTGGTGGCGGTCGTGCGGTTGCAGGGCGCCATCGGCATGCCCGGACGCGGCGGCATGAGCGATCAGGCCCTGCGCGATGTGCTGGAAAAGGCCTTCAAGCGCGGCAAGCCCGACGCCGTCGCGCTTGAGATCAATTCGCCGGGCGGCTCGCCGGTGCAATCCTCGCTGATCGGGGCGCGCATCCGGCGGCTGGCCGACGAAAACGAGGTGCCGGTCTATGCCTTCGTCGAGGACGTGGCGGCGAGCGGCGGCTACTGGATCGCCTCTGCCGCCGACGAGATCATCGCCGATCCCAGCTCGATCCTGGGGTCGATCGGGGTCATCTCGGCGGGCTTCGGGGCGCATGTGTTCCTGCAGCGGCAGGGCATCGAGCGGCGGGTCTATACGGCGGGCAAATCCAAGAGCATGCTCGACCCCTTCAAGCCCGAGAACGAGGAAGACGTCGCGCGGTTGAACCGCATCCTGCTGCAACTGCACGAGAATTTCATCGCCCAGGTCAAAGAGCGGCGCAGCGGCAAGCTGAAAGAAGACCCCGATCTATTCACCGGCGAGGTCTGGCTGGGGCAGGCGGCGGTCGACGTGGGGCTTGCGGATGGCATCGGGCATCTGGCGCCCTTCATGGAGGACAAGTTCGGCGACAAGGTGCAGTTCCGCCGCTACGACATGCGCCGACCGCTTTTGTCGCGGCTGGGGGCGCAGATGGCGGGCGACGTGCTGGGCGGTCTGGAAGAGCGTGCGGGTTTCGCGCGCTACGGGTTGTGACCGCATGATCATCAAGATCGTGACGCTGTTTCTGATCGGCATGGGGGTGCTGGCCATGTTCGGCAAGCTTCGTGTGCCCGGGGCCCGGCGTCTGGCCGCGGCCAAATGCCCGAAATGCGGACGCTACAGGATCGGCAAGGGTCCGTGCCCTTGCGGCAAGGGGAACGCGTAGCATGGTCTGGATGATGGCGGTTCTGGGGCTGGCCATCCTGCTTTTGGCCGGCGACGCGCTGGTCAAGGGCGCGGTGAACCTGTCGCTGCGCGTCGGCATCCCGGCGCTGATCGTCAGCCTGACCATCGTGGCCTTCGGCACCTCGGCCCCCGAGCTGCTGATCTCGATCAAGGCCGCGCTCGAGGGCGTGCCGGGCATCGCGCTGGGCAACGTGGTCGGGTCGAATACGGCCAATGTGCTGATGGTGCTTGGCATTCCGGCCCTGCTGGCGGCGATGCACACCAGCGCGCATGACACCCGCAAGAGCTATGTGCTGATGGTCATGGGCACGCTTTTGTTCATCGCGCTGGCGTTCCGCGGCGTGTTCGACTGGATCGCCGGGCTGATCCTGCTGGTCGCATTGGCGCTGATCCTGGCCGATTCCACCCGCGACGCGCTGAACCACAAACGCGCAGGCGCGGCCGAAGAGGATCTGGAAGAGCCCGAGGGCGCCGATCCCGACATGCCGTGGTGGAAGATCGCGGTCTTTCTGGCTCTGGGCCTGATCGGGCTGCCCCTGGGGGCCGACCTGCTGGTGGACAGCGCGACCGAGATCGCCTTGCGCTTTGGCGTGTCGGACACGGTGATCGGCCTGACGCTGGTCGCGGTGGGCACGTCGTTGCCCGAGCTGGCGACCACCGTCATGGCCGCGCTGCGCCGCCAGGCCGACGTGGCGCTGGGCAATGTCATCGGGTCGAACATGTTCAACCTGCTGGCCATCATCGGCATCGCCTCGCTGATCGCGCCGATGCCCGTCGATCCCGAATTCCTGCGCTTCGATCTTTGGGTGATGCTGGCAAGCTCGCTGATCCTGATCCCCTTCGTCTTTCTGGGCCGCGATCTGGGCCGCCGCTGGGGTGTGGTCTTGTCGGTGCTGTATCTGGGCTATCTGGCCGTGGTACTAAGCTGAGGAGGCATCGCATGACACGAGCATTGGTCACCGGCGCGGGAAAACGGCTGGGCCGCGCCATGGCGCTTTATCTGGCGGATCGCGGCCACGACGTGGCGGTGCATTACAACGCCTCCGCCGACGAGGCCGAGGCCGTCGCCGACGAAATCCGTGCGCGCGGCCGCAAGGCCGCCGCCGTGCAGGGCGACCTGCTGAACGAGGATGACACCCAGGCGCTGACCGCCCGCGCCGTCGAGGCGCTGGGCGGGCCGTTGCAGGTGCTGATCAACAACGCCTCGATCTTCGAATACGACAATATCGGCACTGCCACACGCGACAGCTGGGACCGCCATCTGGAAAGCAACCTGCGCGCCCCCTTCGTGCTGACGCAGGCGCTGGCGGCGCAGGTGCCCGAGCCACTGACCGACGACATGGGCGAACCGGTGCCGCAGGGGCTGGTGGTCAACATGATCGACCAGCGGGTGCGCAAACTGACACCCGAATTCATGACCTACACCATCGCCAAGATGGGGCTGTGGGCCTTTACCCAGACCGCCGCGCAGGCGCTGGCGCCAAAGGTGCGGGTCAATGCCATCGGCCCCGGCCCGACGCTCCGCGGTGGCCGCCAGTCCGAGGCGCATTTCGCCAAGCAGCGCGCGGCGACGGTACTCAGCCGGGGGGCGAATGCCGATGACATCACCGGGGCGCTGGGATACTTTCTGTCGTCTCCGGCGGTGACCGGGCAGCTTTTGTGCATAGACGGTGGACAGCACCTTGCATGGGAAACGCCGGACGTCATCGGGGTCGAATAGCAGCCACTGCGACAAGTTGTGCACCGATGGCCGTGGCGTTACCAAATCGTTACAAAAGTCCTAATGATTTCAGTATTTTGGCGACTGCGCAAGAAAATATCTATGAAAAACAATATGTTAATAAGGTGCGTAAAAAATGAGCAAATTAACGAACCATGCCGAAAACAACGGAAATTTCCGGTTCCCGGAATTTTGTCCGCGGACTTGTCCACAGGTTGGGTGGATGCTTTCAGGGTTGCATTGAAATGGCTTGCAATGCAGCCAGACCAGAGAATCACGGGTTTGTGAGGCCGGACCCGACGAAACCGCGAAGACCATGACCGACGACAAACAATCCACAGAGCACCTGACCGGCCACGCCTGCATCCAGAGTTATCTGAAAACCCTGGACAGCAGCCCCGGTGTTTACCGCATGCTCGATGCGCAGGCGCGGGTTCTCTATGTCGGCAAGGCCCGCAACCTCAGGTCGCGGGTGTCGAATTACGCCCGGCCCTCGGGGCACTCAGGCCGCATCGCGCGGATGATCCGCGAGACCGCGCAGATGATGTTCCTGACCACGCGCACCGAGACCGAGGCGCTGCTGCTGGAACAGAACCTGATCAAGCAGCTCAAGCCGCGCTACAACGTGCTCTTGCGCGACGACAAGAGCTTTCCCAACATCCATGTCAGCGACCACGCCTTCCCGATGATCAAGAAGCACCGGGGCGCCAAGAAGGAGAAGGGCAGCTATTACGGCCCCTTCGCCAGCGTCGGCGCGGTGAACCGGACGCTGAACCAGCTGCAAAAGGTCTTTCTGCTGCGCAATTGCACCGACGCGGTGTTCGACAGCCGCACACGGCCCTGCCTGCTCTACCAGATCAAGCGCTGCTCGGCACCCTGCGTCGGCAAGATCTCCGAGGCCGATTATGCCGAATCCGTGCGCGATGCGCAGCGATTCCTGTCGGGCCGGTCGACGCAGATCCAGGAAACGCTGGGCAAGCAGATGGCCAAGGCCTCCGAAGAGATGGAATTCGAACGCGCCGCCGCCCTGCGCGACCGCATCCGCGCGCTGACCCAGGTGCAGACCGCGCAGGGCATCAACCCCCGCGGCGTGGCCGAGGCCGACGTGATCGCGCTGCATCTGGAAAAGGGGCAGGCCTGCGTGCAGGTCTTCTTCATCCGCGCGAACCAGAACTGGGGCAACCGCGATTTCTATCCCCGCGTGGGCGAGGATGTTGACGAGGCCGAGGTGCTCGAGGCCTTCCTGGGCCAGTTCTACGACACCAAGGAACCGCCGCGCCTGCTCCTGCTCAGCCATCCGATCGAGAACGCCGACCTGATGTGCGAGGCCCTGTCCGACAAGCTGGGCCGCCGGGTCGAGATCGCCGTGCCGCAGCGGGGCGAAAAGGCCGAACTGGTCGAGGGCGCGGCCCGCAACGCCCGCGAATCGCTCGCCCGCAAGATGGCCGAAACCGCGACCCAGGGAAAACTGCTGAAAGGCCTGGCCGAGGCCTTTGACCTGCCCGCCCCGCCGCAGCGGATCGAGGTCTACGACAACAGCCACATCCAGGGCAGCAACGCGGTCGGCGCGATGATTGTCGCCGGGCCCGAGGGCTTCCTCAAAAGCCAGTACCGCAAGTTCAACATCAAGGGCGACGATCTGGTCCCCGGCGACGATTTCGGCATGATGAAAGAGGTTCTGACCCGCCGCTTCAAACGCCTGCTGAAGGACGATCCCGACCGCGACAAGGGGCTCTGGCCCGATCTGCTGCTGATCGACGGCGGCGCCGGTCAGGTCAGCGCGGTGCGGTCGATCATGGCCCAGCATGGCGTCGGGGATATCCCGATGGTCGGCGTCGCCAAGGGGCTCGACCGGGACGCGGGCAAAGAGGAATTCCACCGCACCGGCCAGCGGCCCATGGCGCTGCGCCACAACGATCCGGTGCTCTATTTCATCCAGCGTCTGCGCGACGAGGCGCATCGCTTCGCCATCGGCACCCACCGCGCGAAACGCGCCAAGGCCGTCGGCGCCACCCCGCTCGACGAGGTGCCCGGCGTTGGCGCTGCGCGCAAACGCGCGCTTCTGGCGCATTTCGGCTCGGCCAAGGCGGTCAGCCGCGCCAATCTCGCGGATCTCAAGGCGGTGGACGGCGTCAGCGCCGCACTGGCCGAACGCATCTACGCGTTCTTCCACGAAAACGGCTGAGCGTTATGACGCCCCATTGCCAATGCGAAAACCTTCCAGCTTCTTCTTGGCAAAAATACTCCGGGGAGCGCGAGGGGTAGAACCCCTCGCATGGATCGGATCGGCGCAGCCGATCCGAAACCAGAAAGCACTGTCAGAGGATCTTGATTCCCGCCTTCTCGGCGTCCTTGACGAACTGATCGAGCCCCTTGTCGGTCAGCACGTGGTTCGCCATCGCCTTGATCACGTTCGGCGGCGCGGTGGCCACGTCGGCGCCGATCTTGGCGCAATCGGACATATGGTTGGGCGTGCGGATCGAGGCGGCGAGGATGTTCGTCTCGAACCCGAAATTGTCATAGATCGTCCGGATCTCGGCGATCAGGCCCAGACCGTCGGTGTTCAGATCGTCCAGACGGCCGATGAAGGGCGAGATGAACGTCGCGCCGGCCTTTGCCGCCAGCAGCGCCTGGTTGGGCGTGAAGCAGAGCGTCACGTTGACCATGTTGCCTTCGTCGGTGAGCACCTTGCAGGCCTTCAGCCCGTCCCAGGTCAGCGGCACCTTGACGGCGATGTTGGGTGCGATCTCGGCCAGCTTGCGGCCCTCGGCGATCATGTCCTCGGCCTTCAGGGCCACCACTTCGGCCGAAACCGGACCCGAGACCATGTCGCAGATCTCTTTCGTGACCTCTAGGATGTCGCGACCGGATTTCATGATCAGCGACGGGTTGGTGGTGACGCCGTCAACCATGCCCAGGGCGTTGAGCTCGGCGATGGCATCGATTTCAGCGGTGTCGACAAAGAATTTCATGGACGCGCTCCTTTGGTGGGTTGGCCTTCGATGCACAGGGGTCTACCCCAAGAACATGCCGCAAGGAAGCCCGGAACAGACCTTCTTCGATCATGGCGCGCTGGTGGGCGTGCTGACCGCCCAGCCGCTGGACCGGGTGCTGGACTACCGCGCGCCCGAGGGCGGCTGTTTCCTGGGGGCATTCGTCGAGGTACCGCTGGGGCCGCGCAAGGTGCTGGGCGTGGTCTGGGGGCCGGGGCAGGGCGATTACGACCTTGCCAAGATCCGGCATGTGATCCGGGTGCTCGACGCCGCACCCATGCGAGACGAGCTGCGCGGATTTCTGGAACGCGCGGGCGATTATACGCTGACCCCGCTTTCGGCGATGCTGCGTCTGGCGACCCGTGCGCCCGGGCTGGGCGACCCGCCATCCATGCGCAAGGTCTATCGCCTTGGCAACGCGGAACCCGACCGGATGACCGACGCGCGCCGCCGGGTGCTCGAGGTGCTGCGCGATCTCGGAGGGCTGTCGCTGACGCTCAAGGAACTGGCCGAAGCGGCGGGGGTGACGTCCTCGGTCGTCAAGGGCCTCGTCAAGCAAAGCGCGGTGCAGGAAGAGGACAGCCCCCGCGACACCGCCTTTGCCCGGCTCGATCCCGAGTACGGCGGCAAGGCGCTGACCCCCGATCAGGCCGAAGGCGCCGCGGCGCTGCGCGCGGCGCAGCAGACCGGGCGCTATGGCACGACGCTTCTCAAGGGCGTCACGGGCTCCGGCAAGACCGAAGTCTATCTCGAGGCCGTGGCCGAGTGCCTGCGCCAGAACCGGCAGGCGCTGGTTCTGCTGCCTGAAATCGCTCTGACGGCGGAATTCCTGACCCGGGTCGAGGCGCGCTTCGGCGCGCGGCCCGCCGAATGGCATTCCGGCGTCACGATGACCGAACGCCGCCGCGTCTGGCGCATGGTCGGCGAGGGCGGCGCGCAGCTGGTGGTGGGGGCGCGGTCGTCGCTCTTCCTGCCGTTCCGCGATCTTGGGCTGATCGTCGTGGATGAGGAACACGACACCTCGTACAAGCAGGAAGACGGCGTGCTCTACAACGCGCGCGACATGGCCGTGCTGCGTGCCTCGCTCTGCGATGCGCAGGTGGTGCTGGCCTCGGCCACGCCCAGCCTGGAAAGCTGGGCCAATGCCGAGGCGGGCAAATATAGGCGGCTGGAGCTGACGTCGCGTTTCGGCGCGGCAGTGATGCCCGAGATGCGTACGGTCGACATGCGGGCCGAGGATCTGCCGGGCAACCGCTGGGTGTCGCCCACGCTTAAGACCGCAGTGGCGCGGCGGCTCGAGGCGGGCGAGCAGGCGCTCTTGTTCATCAATCGCCGCGGCTATGCGCCGGTGACGATCTGCCGGGCCTGCGGGAACCAGATCGGCTGCCCGCATTGCGACGCGCGCATGGTCGAGCACCGGTTCCTCAAACGGCTGATGTGCCACCAATGCGGCGAGACGACCCCGATCCCCAGCACCTGCCCCTCGTGCGAGGCCGAGGACCGGCTGGCCGCCGTCGGCCCCGGTGTCGAACGGCTGGCCGAAGAGGTGGTGGGACTCTTTCCCGAGGCGCGGGTGGCGGTGCTGTCGTCGGATTTGTTCGGTTCGGCCCGCGCGCTCAAGGCCGAGATCGAGGCGATCGCCGAGGGCGCCGCGGACATCATCATCGGCACCCAGCTGGTGGCCAAGGGCCACAACTTTCCGCTGCTGACGCTGGTGGGGGTGATCGACGCCGATCTGGGCCTGCAAGGGTCCGATCTGCGCGCCGCGGAACGGACCTTTCAACTGATGCGTCAGGTGGCAGGGCGCGCGGGCCGGGCGGACAAGCCCGGCACCGCGATGATGCAGACGTTCCAGCCGGAACACCCGGTGATCCGGGCGATCCTGTCGGGCGATGAAGAGGCGTTCTGGCGCGCCGAGGCCGAAGAACGCCGCGTCGCCGGGATGCCGCCCTACGGCCGGCTGGCGGGGGTGATCCTTTCGGCCCCGGAAGTGCAGGCGGTGTTCGATCTGGGCAACGCGATGGCGCGGCAGGACGCGCCGCTGCGGCGGGTCGGAGCGCAGGTCTTCGGCCCTGCGCCTGCGCCCATCGCGCGGGTGCGCGGCCGGCACCGGGTACGGCTTCTGGTCAAGGCGCCCAAGGGCGTCGCTCTGCAGACAGCGCTGTCCGAATGGGCCGGGCAGTTCCGGCTGAAGGGCGATCTGCGCATGTCGATCGACATCGACCCGCAGAGTTTCTACTGACGTAGCGAGGACGCCCGCAAGGGCGGAGGAGCAGCTCATCCGCCCTTGCGGGCGTCTTCGCGGGTCATTCGGTCGAGATCAGCACCGCCTCGACCCGCCGGTTGGCCTCGCGTCCCGCTTCGGTCAGGTTGGTCGTGACCGGCGAAAGATACCCCACGCCATCCGCGCCGATCTGGTCGCGCGGGATGTCATGCCGCTGCCGCAGGTAGTCGGCCGCCGCCTGCGCGCGGCGGCGCGACAGCGCGATATTGGCCTGTAGCGAGCCGGTGGCGTCGGTGTGGCCCACGAAGAGGATGTCCCGCCGCGGATTGGCCTTGAGATAGGCGGCGATCTCGTCCAGCGACGCGACGGCGTCGTCGCCCAGCGACGCCGCGCCGCTTGCAAACTCCAGATCGGTCAGGATGGCGAAGCCGTTTGCCTCGAGCCTTTCCGTGATCGACCCGTCTGTGGGCGGCTTTTCCGTAACCGTCGCCGTGCGCGGCTTTGTCCGGGTTTGCACGATGGCCGCGGTGGCCGCGCGCGCGGCCTTGCCGGCGCGGACGATCTGCACATAGCTCGCGGCCTCGCTGCGGCTGACCAGCAGCGTGACGTAGGACCCCTCGCGGTCCTGCGCCGACAGGAAGCGGTAATCGGTCAGATCGACGTACATCTCTGGCCCCGGCAGGACCGGCGTCTCGAACCGAAAGTCGAACCCGCCGCAACCGGCGCTGGCGCATTCGAAGAGGATCTCATGGCCCGCCTCCTGCAACTGCTCGCGCAGCGGGGCGAGGATCTGAAGCGTGGTCGCGGCCCCGCCGTCGATGCGCCAGGCCTCGAGTTCGATGCGGCCTTCGACGCGTCTGGAGGGAATACCCGTCTCTTCGGCCCAGGCGCCAAGCGGCACGTCATAGCTGTCGTAGGGGCGGTTTTCCTCCTGCGTCAGAAACGCGCCCTGCGGCAAGGACAGATCGGCGGCCCAGACCGGACCGGCGGCCAGCAACAGCACCAGGGGTTTAGCGCGCCTGTGAATGGTAATCGTCATTCGGACGCATATCGGTGGCGCTGGCCACGCGGTTCGTCATGTTGAAGAAGGCAGCGACATTGGCGATGTCCCAGATGTCACGCTCGGAGAAGCCCGCGTCGCGCAAGGCCTCGCGGTCGTATTCGGCGATCTCGGCGCTGGATTTGGTCATCTTCTCGGCAAACGACAGCATGGCGCGGTGGCGGTGCGGCAGGTCCGCGACGCGCCAGTTCATCACCAGCATCTCGCCCAGCTTGGGATCGCCCGACAGCTGGCGCACCGCCGCGCCATGCGCGGTCAGGCAGTAAAAGCACTTGTTCACCGAGCTGACCACGACCGCGATCATCTCGCGTTCAAGCTTGGAGAGGCCGCTGTCGGCCAGCATCAGCTCGTTGTACATCGCAGTGAAGGCGTTGAGCTTGGCGATGTCGAAGGCATAGGCGCGCAGCACGTTCGGCACCATCCCGAGCTTGTCCTGGCAGATATCGAAGTAATTCCGCGTGTCGTCGGGCAGAGGGTCGGCCATGGGAAGGTCGAGCGCGGTGGGCAGGTCTTTGGTCACGTCAGTCCTCGGCAGGTTCGGGCAGGATGCGATAGTGGTACTCTCCCACGTCTTGGAAGCCCAAGGAAGCGTAGAGCGCATTGGCCGCCCGGTTTTCCTGGGTGCAGAGCACGACCATCCAGCGCGCGCCGTTGCAGGCGGCCCAATGGCCCGCGCAGCGCATCATCCATTTTCCCAGCCCCTTGCCGCGATGCCGTTCGAGGATTTCCAGCGCATGAACCATGGCGATGTCGCCGTCGATGGCGCAGAAACCCGTGCCGGCGGGCTGATCGCCGGTGCGGCCGAATATCCCGGTCTTGGGACCCTGGACGCGGTCCATCACCGCAAGGCGCGCGGCGCCGATGCCGCCGCTGGCCCAGATCTCTCGCATGATGGCCAGAGGTTCCCAGATGGCGAAGGCGGTGACCCGGGGCAGAGGCCGGTCGGTCAGGGCGGTGACGGGCGTCAGCCAGAACCTCACCGGGTCCTTGATCCGGTAGCCGCGCTGTTCCAGCGCCGCGTCCAGCGCCTCGTCGCCCTGCCGGATCATGAAAAGCGGCGTCTGGCCCATCATGCGCATCGCTTCCTCGGCGGCGGGCACGTCGTCGACGCGCCAGGCGTCCCGGGCCGAAGCGGCCGAGACGCGCATACCGCCGCCCGCGCCCTCGCGCAGGGTCCATGGCCCGGCCGCGAGGGTCGCGGCGGGCGGCCAAGTGGCCTCGATCGCGGCATAGAGCCGGGCGGTGTCTGGGGCGTTCTGCTCTGTCACACAGGCTTTATGGCGGGCCTCGCGCGCCCTGTCCATCCACTGGCGAAACGGTGGAGGCCCCGGATCAGGTCCGGGGCCAGGCCGTGCCCGGCGACACCATGCGGCCCCGGGCTCCTCCCCTCGGGCCTTCCCAAGGCCTTTGAGCGCGTCAGCCGGGCGGAAACAGTGCGGCCAGACGGGTCATGGCGGCGTCGACGCGGGCGCCGTCGGTGCCGCGCACCACCACGTTGGCGCCGTAGACGCCGTCCTTCTGATAGGGGTAGCTGCCGAATTGCAGATCGTCGAATTCCTGCGCCAGCGCCGCCAGCGGTCCGGCGATGTCCCCCTCGCCGCGCTGAATGCGCAGGGTCTGGCTGAGCAGCGGCGCGCCGCCGGTCAGTGTCGGCAGAACGCTGGCAACCATGGCCTGAAAGACCGCGGGCACCCCCGCCATCACATGCACATTGCCGATGCTGAAGCCCGGCGCGACAGACACCGGATTGTCGATCAGGCGCGCCCCGTCGGGAATGCGCGCCATGCGCAGCCGGGCCGCGTTCAGCTCGGCCCCTTGCCGATCGTAATGCGCCTGCAAGAGCGCGCGCGCGTCGTCACGCACGTCGATCCCCACGCCAAAGGCCTGGGCCACGCAATCGGCGGTGATGTCGTCATGCGTCGGACCGATGCCGCCGCTGGTCACGACATAATCGTGACCGGCCCGCAGCGCGTTCAGCGCCGACACGATCGCCTCGGGCTTGTCGCTGACGATGCGAACCTCGGTCAGGTCGATGCCGTGGCGGGTAAACTCGCCCGCGAGGAAGTGCATGTTCGCATCGCGCGTCCGGCCGGACAGGATCTCGTCGCCGATCACCAGCATGGCGGCAGTAGGGCTGGGCATGGCGCGCTCCGGCTTGGAGGACCTCAACAGAAGCCTTCCGTCCCCAATTTGGGACAAGGTTTGATGATCGTTACACCATTAACCTTCCGGGGGCCAAAATCAAAATCCGCAATGCGGCCTTTCAGGATGCTCTCGCCATAGGCAACGGTGAAGAAGTCCCGCCCGCAGCCGCACACGTAGCCGAACTTTCGGATCTTGGCGTAATCGCGAACGCCCACGGTTGTTTTGCGTCCTTTGCCCGCCACGTCGTCAAGGGCGTAGAGAGTGGTGGTTTTGTAGAGCCCGTCGATCACCGCGCCGGGCTGGCATTCCGCGGCCACGCTTAAACCGGCGGCAAAGGGCTTTGTTGCGCAAAACGGATGAAGGCCGCATGCCCCCTTTCCCAGACGGAATTCTGCCATGAGTTTTCGGCCCAACCGCTTCACGCAATGCATCTTCGTCTCGGCACGGCTTCGGCGGTGGTATCCGCTCCACTTTCGCCAGATCGCTCGGCCAAGATATTTTGAAGCGCAAAGCGCCTCGTTCCGTGCGATCGCGCCTGCAGTCGAAGGCTTCCACAGTTTGGCTTTCTTGCGCGGCGGAATGACGGCATGGTCCCGACGGCAGGCGACCGCATCATGGCACTTGCGTGTATCGTCGGCCCCGTCGGCGGTGACTGAGCCTGTCTCCACGTCGGCGGGGATCTGGCTGAGCAGCTCCGGTAGCATAGGCGCGTCGCCGACGCTGCTCCCGGTGATCTCGATGGCCCGGAGCTCCAGCGTCTGTCCATCGACGCCGATGTGAAATTGCGCCAGAGACGGCGTTTTGCGCCACCGTGCTTGCGGGCATTCCATTCGCCTTCACCTTCCGACTTGATACCAGTGCTGTCGATAAAAAGGTTCAGCGGCCCCTGCGAGCCACGGTAGGGCATCGTCAAGGCGAAGGTCTTCTGACGCCTGCTCAGCGTGCTGAAGTCCAATCGAGGCCGACGAGTTGCAGAAGGCTCTCCACGAACCCTGTCGTTTGCCGTAGTGCCATACCAAAGAGAACTTTCATCGTCAGACAGGTCTGGATCGTGGCATCTCTATGCTGCAGCTACCTGCCGCGCCTGCCGGTTGCTGGCGGCACCCATGCCATGTCCGGATCGAACCAGATTGTCCGGGAGCCACGCCGCTTCAGCGCTTCGTTATAGGCCGGCCTGTTCTTGGTTTTGTAGCTCGGCGGGATTGGTCTGCTCATGCAGACCAGCTACCACCTTGGATTCACGAGATGAATCCCCCTTCGCATTTGCGCAACAAAGCCGCATGTGAGGGAACGCCAGAGCAAAACGCCGCCGCCAACGCCGCAAAAGTTCTGATCACGACCAGCGCGGACCCGGATACGCAGAGAAACGTTGCGGTGACGGCGTTGCCGGATGTCCTGAGGGGCAAGAAAAGAAGCGAATTCCGGGATGTGGAACGCTATCTGCAAGGCATTGTGGACCGCATCGACCGCGCCAACGATCTCGACGATTTTTCGTGGGATGTCTATCTGTTGAGCGACCGGTCCGCGAACGCATCGACGCTCGGCGGCGGCGTGATCTGCGTGAATGAGGGGATACTGCTACACACCCGGAACGAGGCCGACATCGCGATCATTCTCGCTCATGAAATGGCGCACTCGACCGAAGGCGACGCGGTCAATCGCCAGCGGAACGATGCGATCTTGGCGGCGGGTGTCGTCGCCATGCGTCAAGAGGTGCGCAGACAGGGGAAAAGCGGGAACCAATGGATCGACCTTGCGATAAATCTGGGCACCGCAGCGGTCGTCGGAGCATCGAGCCAGGGCCGCGAGGCGCGGGCTGACAGGATCGGTTTTCACTATTACCGGAAGGCGGGGTATCAACCTGCCGCGGCGCCCGCGATTTTCGATCGGCTTCGGAAAGTCGAGGGCAGCAACCGTTCTGCGCTGGCGGTGTTCAACAGCCATCCGGGGTCGCGCCAGCGCGCCGACACGTTGAGGCAGTTGGCGGCGAAAACCGCGAACCGGAATTCCGGGCGGGTCAACACCAGGACCTGGTCTGGATTGATTGCAAAGGTTGAGAAAAAGTATAAGCGAAAGGACTAGGGGCCGAGCCCCGGTTTCCGTCTCAACCGAAATTATGCGCTATCAATCGGACCTGATCCCCGCAACGCTCCTGCGCCGCTACAAACGCTTTCTGGCCGATTGCCGGCTGGAGGACGGGCGCGAGGTGGTGGCCCATGTGGCCAACCCCGGCTCGATGCTGGGGCTCGCCGAGCCCGGCAGTCGCATCTGGCTGGAACCCAACGACGACCCAAGGAAAAAGCTGAAATACGCCTGGCGCCTGCACGAGCGGGACGGGCATTTCACCGGGGTCGACACCGGTGCGGCCAATCGCGTGGTGCGCGCGGCGCTCGAGGCGCGGTCGGTGCCGGGGCTGGAGACGTTCGACACTGTGAAAGCCGAGGTGAAATACGGCGCCGCCAGCCGGGTGGATTTTCTGCTGACCGGCGCGGGCGGGCCGGACACCTATGTCGAGGTCAAATCCGTCACCCTGTCGCGCCAGCCCGGCGTGGCAGAATTTCCCGACAGCGTCACGGCGCGCGGCCTGAAACATCTGACCGAGCTCGAGGCGATGGTCGCGGAAGGGCATCGCGCCGTGATGCTCTATCTGGTGCAGCGCACCGATTGCGCGCGCGTGGCCCTGGCGGCGGATATCGACCCGGCCTATGCGGCGGGTTTCTCGCGGGCCATGGCGGCCGGTGTCGAGGTGCTGGCGCTGGGTACACGGATCACGCCCGAGTCCATCCAGCCGGGCACGCTTTTGCCGTTCACGCGGCCGAAGGGGTGAGCGACGCAGGGTTTGCGGCCCGGGTCTGCGGTCTTTGTCGGGGCGCACATATTTTCTCGCACAAGGCCCATGCTGTCCTTGGACCGCCTCGCCTGGTTGCGCGTTTCCGGGTGCCGGTCAGGAGGTGATCGTTTCGCGGATCCGGCCAGTGCCCCGCGGTGGGCGGCCCCTCTGGCATTGCGCGGCAAAGAGGTCTAGATAACGGACATTAGACAAAGAGGCCCGAACGCCGTGAACCACGATACTGGCGGCCGTCTGACCAAGGACGGCATCCGCATCTACCAGCCCTCGGATTTCGCCGGCATGCACCGTGCGGGCGCGCTCGCCGCGCAGATTCTCGATGAGGTGGCCGATCTGGTCGAGGTCGGCCAGACCACGGCCGCGCTCGACGATTTCATCCGCCGCCGGGTCGAAGACGCCGGCGCCACCAGCGCCACCATTGGCTACAAGGGCTATCAGCACGCCAGCTGCATCAGCGTGAACCACGTGGTGTGCCACGGCATCCCCGGCGACAAGAAGCTGAAGGACGGCGATATCCTGAACATCGACGTCACGGTGATCGTCGACGGCTGGTTCGGCGACACTTCGCGGATGTATGTGGCGGGCAAGCTGTCGCGTAAGGCCGAGCGGCTGATCCAGGTCACCCACGATGCGCTGATGCTTGGGATCGAGGCGGTCAAGCCGGGCAATACGTTTGGCGACATCGGCCATGCGATCCAGACCTATGTCGAGGCGCAGCGCATGTCCGTGGTGCGGGATTTCTGCGGTCACGGTCTTGGTCGTGTGTTCCACGCGCCGCCGAACGTCCTGCATTACGGCCGCCCGGGCACCGGGCCGGTGCTGGAGGAAGGCATGTTCTTCACCATAGAGCCGATGGTGAACCTGGGCCGGGCCGACACCAAGGTGCTGGCCGACGAATGGACGGCGGTGACGCGGGACAAGTCCCTGTCGGCGCAGTTCGAGCATTCGGTTGGGGTGACCTCCGACGGGGCGGATATCTTTACGCTCTCGCCCGTGGGCAAGTTCCACCCGACCTACGGCTAACCTTTGTTCTTCTGCAATGTCTGCTTTCGCCGCGCGATGCGCGGCGACCGGGGGGGGGGGGGGGGGGGGGGGGGGGGGGGGGGGGGGGTGTGGGGGGGGGGGTGGGGGGGGGGGGGGGGCCCCCCCCCGGCTGGGGGGCGCTGCCCCCCAGACCCCCCGGAGTATTTGAACCAAGAAGAAGGGGAAAAGGGCGCTCTTGGCTTCTTCTTGGTGAAAATACTCCGGGGAGCGCGAGGGGTAGCACCCCTCGCATCGGTCGGATCGCTTTAGCGATCCGACACCTGAGCGTAGAGGGCGACCGTTAGTCCCACCGCCAGAGCGCGGGTACGAAGCGGTAGGCGTCACCGTCGCGCATCACATGCCCGACGCCGGGGAACGGGAAGTGGTAGCCCAGAACCGCCATTCGGTCGGCGGCGGCCATGTCGAGCAGACGTTTGCGGGTCGTTACGGTCTGCGCGCCGTCGATGTCGGTGCCATTGTACCATTCCGGATGCGCGAAGTTCGTCCAGGCGTGGGTGAGCGCGTCGCCGAGGGCGATCAGCTGTTCGCCGCCGCTTTCGACCACCACGCTCAGGTGGCCGGGGGTGTGACCCGGCGAGGCGAGGACCCGGATCCCCGGTGCAACCTCGTCGCCGTCGCCGAGCGAGGTCCAGTCGGCGCCCTCGACCCCAAGGGAATTGACCGCGCCGACGACGAATTGCTGCATCTCGGCCGACACCTGGTTGACCAGCCCATCCTGCAGCCAGAATGCGCGCTCCTCCTCGCCGACGAAATAGGCGGCGTCGGGCAGGATCGCCTCATCGAAATCGTCGCGCACGCCCCAGATGTGATCCGGATGTGCGTGGGTGATCACCACATGGGTGATGCCGCCCGCGTCGATCCCGGCGCTGTCGAGATTGTCCATCAGACGCCCGGCGGTGTCGAGGAACCGGTTGCCCGAGCCAACGTCGACCAGCACCTTGGCCTCGCCCAGTTCGATCAGCAGGTGGTTGGTGTGCGAATAGCTGGTTTCGGGTGACAGGAAGTGCCGGGTCAGGAAGGCCTGAACCTCGGCCGGATCCGCGTTCACCCCCAGCCCGCTGGTGGGCAATTGCAGCGAGCCGTCCGAGATCACGGTCAGTTTCGCCTCGCCCAGGGTAAAGCTGAAATGCGTTGGGTTTTCCATATGCGGGCCGCCCAGATCGGCGCGGGCGAGCGCCGGCAGGGTCAGCGCGGGCATAGCGGCGGCCAGTTTCATCAGGTCGCGGCGTGTGGGGCGGAGCGTCATGGGATCACCTCGTCTCATTCAGGAATTCGAATAAGACGATAAGGCGTGCGGGTCGAAAGACCAAGCCCTTTGACGTCAGCTGTCGCCGCGCGACTCGTCCCAAAGCCGCCACTGGGCCAGCAGCAGCGTCGCGTGGTCGGCCCCGGTGCTGCAATCGTGGATGAAGACAGGGCCGGTGGGCGGGCCCTTGGGCTTGGCGCGTTCCGACGCCTGCGGCGGAGCGGCTTGAAAGAGCGTCAGGAAGGGTGCGGCGAAGCTGGTCATATGGGAAGTCTGCCACAGAACCGGGCGATGCCAAAGGCAATCTGATCAACCGGCGCGGAGGACCGTGACCCAGGTGTCGCCATAGCGCCGGGTTTCCAGCGTCTCGAACCCCTCGGGCGCGCTTTGAGGGGCGTTTTCCTCCCACACGATCAGCGCGCCGGGGGCGATCCAGCCGCCCTCAAGCGCCTTGGCCAGGGCCTTTTCGCCGAGGTGCCGGCCATAGGGCGGGTCAAGGAAGATCAGGTCGCAGGGCGTGTCGGCGGAGGGAAGCAGGCGAGTGGCGTCGCGGGCGAGGACGCGCGTCCGGTCGGCCACGTCCAGCAGGCGGATGTTGTCGCGCAGGAGCCGCTGCGCGGCGCGCCCGTCGTCCACGAATGTGACTGAGGCCGCCCCGCGCGACAGCGATTCGAGCCCCAGTGCGCCGGTGCCGGCGAAGAGATCGAGCACGCGGGCCCCGTCGAACGGGTCGCCAAAGCGCCCGCCTGCCAGCATGTTGAAAAGCGCCTCGCGGACGCGGTCGGTCGTGGGGCGCAGATGGGCGCGCGGGTCGCCCTTACCGACAGAGGCCAGCGCGCGGCCCCGGAATTGCCCGGCGACGATCCTCACGCCTTGAGCAGCGCCTTGAGGTTGGTGGCCGGATCGGCGACCGCCTCGGGCGCGGGGGATTTGCCCATCTCGATCAGGCGCTTGCCGACCATGTAGGCGCGCGAATCGTTCATCGCATCGAGCGCCAGCAGGGTGTCGCCCGCGTAGTACCAATGCGACAGCGCCGCCCCGTCTTGGCGCACGACGATGCGGTCGTAGCCGGTGTTCAGACCGGCGATCTGCAGTTTGGTGTCGTATTGATCGGACCAGAACCAGGGCTTGGCCACGTAGGGTTGGTCCGCGCCCATGATGTTGTCGGCCACGCATTCGGCCTGGTCGATGGCGTTGCCCACCGATTCCAGCCGGATCCGGCCATCTCGCCATGGGAACGAGGCGCAATCGCCCGCCGCCCAGATATGCGGGTCCGAGGTGCGGCCCCGCGCGTCGGTCTTGATGCCGTTCTCGATCTTAAGCCCCGCCGCCTCGGCCAGCGCGGTGTCGGGCTGGATGCCGACACCGGCGATGACGAAATCCACCGGCAGGGTGCTGCCATCGCTGAGTTCGGCCGCAGTCACCGCGCCGTCGCCGGTGAGCCGTGTCAGGCCCACGCCCTCGCGGATGTCCACGCCGCGGGCGCGGTGCAGTTCGCGGAAGTAATCCGAGGTCTCGGGCGCTGCGACCCGCTGAAGGATACGGTCGGCCATTTCGATCAGCGTGACCTGCAGGCCCAGCTTGGCGGCCACCGCCGCGGCCTCGAGTCCGATATAGCCGCCGCCGACGATCAGCGCGCGCGCGCCTGCGGTAAAGCGCGGGGCCATGGCGTCGACATCGGCCAGCGTGCGCACGACAAAGACGCCCTCCAGATCGCCGCCGATCGCGGCGGGCAGGGCGCGCGGGCGCGAGCCGGTGGTCAGGACCAGCTCGTCATAGGGGAGCGTTTCGCCGTCCAGCATCACCTGCCGCGCGGCGCGGTCGATGCCGGTGACGGGCCGGCCCATGCGCAGGGCGATGTCGTGCTCGGCGTAAAACGCTTCGGGCCGCAGGTAGAGCCGCGCTTCCTCCATCTCGCCCAGAAGATAGGCCTTGGACAGGGGCGGGCGCTGGTAGGGTGGCACCGGTTCTTCGCCGATCAGGGTGATGCCGCCGTCGAACCCCTTGGTCCGCAGACGCGTGACCAGAGACGCACCCGCCTGTCCCGCGCCGATCACAACCACCTGTCGCATGTCGTTTGTCCCGTTTGCCATTGGTCTTCGTCACCGCCAGCCTATATGGCCTGAAGTGCTGAATATGAAAAGGGAGCGACATCATATGGCCATTTCCGCTGGCGACACCTTGCCCGACGCCACCTTGTTGCAGATCGGTGAAAACGGCCCCAAGGAGGTGTCGCTTGCGCCGCGCCTTGCAGGCCGCAAGGTGGTGCTTTTCGCCGTTCCGGGCGCGTTTACGCCGACCTGCGATTCGGCCCATGTGCCGAGCTTCATCCGCACCAAGGATCAGTTCGACGCCAAAGGCGTGGACGAGATCATCTGCCTGTCGGTCAACGATCCCTTCGTGATGAAGGTCTGGGGCGAAACCACCGGCGCCACCGACGCGGGCATCACCATGCTGGCCGATCCGGGAAGCGCCTTCACCAAGGCGATCGGCATGGATTTCGACGCCCCGCCGGCTGGTTTGCACGGCCGCTCTCAGCGCTATGCGATGCTGGTCGAGGACGGCAAGGTCGTGCTGTTCCACGAAGAGCTGGGGCGCGGCGTCTGCGAAGCCACCGCCGGAGAGGCGCTGCTGGCCGCCATGTAATTGGGAACACCCGGCCAGACCAAAGGCGGGGCCGCCGATGCGGTCTTGCCTTTTTTCTTGGCCCGCACGTCCGTGTCATGCGATCCTTTGTCATGACGGATCGGACGGATGACCCCTATTTCGGATCGCCCGAACAGCGCGCCCTGCTGCGCCGGGGCCGCGCCTTGTTCGAAATTCTCAAGGACGAGCCGGGCTATACCTATTACGGGCGCACGGTCGGTCTGGCCACGCCCGGCGATGGCGGTATCGCGCGGCTGGCGGCGCTGGCACGGCTGCAGGGCAATTCCAACATCAGCCGTCTGCCCGACGACATCCTGCCCGAGCTTGTCGCGGCGACCGAGGCGGCGGAGCTGACACCGGCTGTCTATGCGCGCTGGGTCGGGGCCGAAGACGCGATCCGCGCCGCGCGGCGGATCGTCGAAGAGACATCCCTGCCGCCGGGCCTGACTGCGATGTGGCTAACCCCGGAAACGCCCCGCCCGGTGCTCGACGCTTTCGCCGAGACCGCTCTGTCCTGTGCGGTGCTGCCGCCCAGCCTGGAGGTTCTGACCGGTTGCCTGCGCCCGGGGCTGACCCGTATCGCGGTGGCGGAGGACGGCAGCGTCGCTTCTTGCGCCGCGG
This sequence comes from Aestuariicoccus sp. MJ-SS9, assembly GCF_032586235.1. Taxonomy (NCBI): domain Bacteria; kingdom Pseudomonadati; phylum Pseudomonadota; class Alphaproteobacteria; order Rhodobacterales; family Paracoccaceae; genus Aestuariicoccus; species Aestuariicoccus sp. MJ-SS9. The sequence goes on along the minus strand of NZ_JAWHTD010000024.1, from coordinate 34,973 downwards.
CAGCGGCCTATCTGCACCCCGGCCACCCGCACGGCGCGACGGAATGCTGGTGGGGCATGCTCGCCACGGCAGAGCGCTGGCGCGGGCACCGGCTGTCCTTGCGGCTGGGGGCCGAGGCGTTGCTAGAGATGCGGGCACGGCACGGCTTCACCACCTTCTTTACAGGGGTGGAGCCGGGCAATGCGCCGTCCGAGGCGGTCTGCGCCCGCATCGGATTGCAGAAAGAGCCGTTCGCGACGTTGGGCGTCGCCGACCCGTCGCTGGTGCCGGGCGGGCGGATGACGAAATAACCGCGCGGCTCAGAGCGTATCCATCTTCCGCGCCAGCTTGGCGTCGAGCGCCGACAGCCCGCCCACGTCATGCGTGGTCAGCGTCACCTCGACGGTCTTGTAGACATTCGACCATTCCGGATGGTGGTTCCACTTTTCAGCGTAAAACGCGGCGCGGGTCATCCAGGCGAACGCCTCGGTGAAGTCGCCGAAGACGTAGGTCTTGTTGATCGCGTCGCGCCCCTCGGTCATGGCCCAGCCGTTGGCGAACAGCGGCTCCAGCATGGTCTTGCGCGCGGTGTCTGACAGTTTCTCGGTCATTGCTGTTCCTCTCTGGTTTCCTTTCGGAAGGGGCCGTATTGCGTCAGGATCTCGATATCCTGGTCCACCGCGTCGCGCTCGGCCTCGAGATAGCGCGCGATGGCGTCGGCAAAGCCTGGATCGGCGACCCAGTGCAGCGAATGGGTCTGCACCGGCAGATAGCCGCGCGCAAGTTTGTGTTCGCCCTGCGCCCCGGCCTCGACCCGCGCCAGCCCCTCGGCGATGGCAAAGTCGATGGCCTGATAATAGCACGCTTCGAAATGCAGGCAGGGGTGATCCTCGATACAGCCCCAATAGCGGCCATAAAGCACATCCCGCCCGATAAAGTTCAGCGCCCCGGCCACGTATTGCCCATCGCGCTCGGCCATCACCAGCGCCATGTCGTCGCGCAACACCTCTTGCGCGATGTCAAAGAACCAGCGGGTCAGGTACGGAGAGCCCCATTTCCGCGCCCCGGTGTCCTGATAAAAGACCCAGAACGCATCCCAGTGCTCTGGCTTGATCTCATCGCCGGTCAGGGTGCGGATGGTGCCGCCGAAATCCTGCGCGCGGGCGCGTTCCTTGCGGATGTTCTTGCGCTTGCGCGAGGACAGCGACGCCAGGAAGGCGTCGAAATCCGCGTAATCGCGGTTGATCCAGTGGAATTGCTGAGTGACGCGCCGCATCAGCCCCATCTCGGCGCCCGCGATGGCCTCGGCCTCGGTGCAGAAGGTGGCGTGCAGCGATGACAGCCGCGCCTCGGCGGCGACCTGCACCGCGCCCTGGATCAGCGCCGACATGCCCGTCGCCTCAAACCCCGGACGGGTCAGAAAGCGCCGCCCGGTGGCCGGGGTAAAGGGCACGGCGATCTGCAGCTTGGGGTAATACCGCCCGCCCGCGCGCTCATAGGCATGGGCCCAGTTGTGATCGAAGATATATTCGCCCTGACTGTGGCTCTTGCCGTACATCGGCGCGACGGCGATGACCTTGCCGTCCATCTCGGCCACCAGATAGCGCGGATCCCAGCCGGTGCCGGTGCCGACCGACCGCGAGTCTTCAAGCGCCTTGAGAAAGCGGTGCGTCGTGAAGGGGTCATGCGGCCGCCCGCCACCCGCCGCCTCGGGACAGGCGCAAGCATCCCAATCCTCGGCCGTCACCTGGTCGAGAGAGGATAACACGTTGATGGCGATGGTCTTGTCCGGGCTCTGGTCGGTCATGCGCGCCCCCTTGCCCCGTGCTATGTGGGCCCGTCCCGCGCCGCTTCAAGCGGCGTAGCCCTCGAATGTCACATTCTGCGCCACCCGCCGGGCCTGCGCCTCGGCCTCGGGCGACCGGATGGTCCAGCACAGAATCGTCAGCCCCCGCGCCTTGAGCTCGGCCACCCGGGGGCGGCCCAGATCGCGCGCGTCGTGGCTGATGAACGAGGCCTCGACCCGGTCCGCATCGGGAATGCCGCGCAGCCGGTCGCGCACGGGTTCGGGTACGTTCGGCCAGCTTGTCGCGGTGAAAGCATCGGTCACCAGCCCGCGCGGCACCTCCGGCAGCAACCGTGCGCATTCGGCCACCGAATGCGGGTTGAACGACATTAGCGCAACCGGTCCCTCATAGCCCGCCAGCGCCGCCGCCACCGCGGTCTCCAGCGGGCCGACATCCGGGCCCATCGCGCCGTCCTGATCCTTGAGCTCGATCAGCAGCGGCACCTGGCCCGCGACCAGATCCAGCACCTCTTTGAACGGCGGGATGCCCTCGCTGCCGCCCACCAGCGGGATGGCGGCCAGTTCCGCCGCCGCGCGCTGGCGGACCGCGCCCGAGGCGCTGGTCAGGCGGTCCAGATGGTAATCGTGGAACACCTTGGCATGGCCGTCGGCGCTTAGCTGCAAATCCATCTCGATCGGATAGCCCGCCTCGATCGCACGCCGAAAGGCCGCGCGCGAGTTTTCCGGCGCATGCGGGCCATGATAGCCCCGATGCGCGATGGGCCGGTCCAGAAACGGCTGCGGCAGCGGAACCCTCATTGGATCTCGAAAATACCCTCGATCTCGACGGCGACGTTGAAGGGCAGCGCGCCCGCCGACACCGCCGACCGCGAATGCCGCCCGGCATCGCCGAGGATCTCGACCAGTACGTCCGAGGCGCCGTTGATCACCTTGGGCTGATCGGTGAAATCGGGCACGGAATTGACGAAGCCCGTCAGCTTGACCACCCGCTTGAGCCGCATCAGATCGCCCTCGCAGGCCGCACGCACCTGTGCCAGCAGACTCAGCGCGCAGCCTTTCGCGGCCGCTGCCCCCTCCTCGACGCTCAGATCGCCGCCCAGCTTGCCGGTGACAAAGGCGCCGTCTTTCATGCTGACCTGCCCGGACACGAACAAAAGATCGCCCGAGCGCACATAAGGCACGTAATTCGCCGCCGGCGCGGGGGCGTCGGGCAGGGTCAGGCCAAGCTCTGTCAGGCGGGTTTCAATGGCGTTCGTCATGTCGCATCCTTCCACGGTTTCGCGCCGACGCTAGCCATGGGCCTGCCAAATGAAAAGCCCATTCGAACAGGTTTCGTCCGTCGGCCATTCGCACCCGCCGGCGGAACCGGCCAAAGGCGGGTTCCGCCAAATCCTGTGCGCGCAAGCGCCCCTTCGGATCAGCCTCAGCTTTCGCGGAACGCCTTGGCGAAATAGTCGGTGAAAGGTTTCACCAGATAGGCCAGCGGGGTGCGGTCCTGGGTGCGGATGAACGCCTCGACCGGCATCCCGGGGATCAGCGTGGTGCCTTCGGGCAGACGGTCGATCTCGCCTTCCGAAAGCACGATCTCGGCGCGGTAATAGCTCACACGGGTGCTTTCGTCCTGGAACGCATCGGCCGAGATCTGCACCACTTGCCCGAACAATTCCGGCGTCTGGCGCTGATCCAGCGCCGAGAACCGCAGCGACACCTCCTGATCCAGGAACAGCTGGTCGATGTGGATCGGCAGCACCTGCGCGGCGATGACCAGCGGGCGGTCCTGGGGGACCAGGTACATCACCGGGTCGGCCGGCCGGATGACCGAGCGCGGCGTGAACACCGTCAGGCCGTAGACCACGCCCGACACCGGCGCGGTGATGTCCATGCGCGTCAGCCGCTCTTTCAACGCGCGGCGCTGTTCGGCCAGTTCGCGTTCGCGGAACTGCAGGTCGCGCAGGGTGGTGATCGCCTCTTCGCGCCGCCGTGTGTCCAGCTTGAGGATCTCGATGTCGATCTCGGTCATGCGGCCTTCGGCCTGCGCCTTCTGCGCCGTCAGCTCGCCCACGGTGCCCGAAAGCCGCGCCTCTTCGCGCTGCAGGCCCAGCACCCGGCTGGCCTGCGCCAGCCCGCGATCCAGCAGGGATTGCTGGTCGGTCAGCTCTTTCTCGATCAGCTCGAGCTGGGTCACCAGCGCGGCCTGTTGCGCCTCGATCCCGCGCACTTGGTCGCCGATCTGGTCGCGCCGCTTGCTCAGCTGCTCGGTCTCGCGCCGCAGTGTATCGAGCCGCGCCAGAAACAGGTTGCGCTGGCCTTCAATCAGTTCGGCCACCTCGGCGTCGGTGTCGGCGCGGGCCAGAAGCTCTTCGGGAAAGACGATCTCTTCGGCGTCGTCGCGTTCCGCCTGAAGCCGCGCGCGGCGGGCCATGAGCTCGAAATACTGCCCTTCGGTGATGGTCAGCTCGGATTGCACCAGGTTGGGGTCGAGCCGGATCAGCGGTTGCCCGGCCTCCACGGCGTCACCTTCGTCGACCAGAATCTCGGCCACGACCCCGCCATCGGGATGCTGCACGATCTGGCGGTTCTGATCCACCTCGATCTGCCCCGAAGCGATGATCGCCCCCGAGATATTGGTGGTCGCCGCCCAATACCCAAAGCCGCCCACCAGAATGCTGAGCGCGAGGATCCCCACAGTCATCGGGGCCTTGATCGGAAAGTCGCTTTTGCTGCTCATCGCACGCCCCCCGGCGTCACCGCCTGCTGGATCTGCTGGTGGTTCTTGACCATCTTGGCCAGCACTTCGTCCTTCGGCCCAAAGGCGGCGCGGCTGCCGCCCTCGAGCATCAGCAGCATGTCGCATTCCTTGATGGCGGCGGGGCGGTGGGCCATGATCAGCACGGATTTGCCCTGCTCCTTCATGCCGCGAATGGCCTTGTTCACCGCTTCCGAGCCTTCGTTGTCGAGGTTCGAATTGGGCTCGTCCAGCACCAAAAGCACCGGATCGCCGTAAAGCGCCCGCGCCAGGCCGATGCGCTGCATCTGCCCGCCCGACAGCCGCCCGCCCGCGGCGGTGACCTTGGTGTCGTAGCCATCGGGCAGCTTGAGGATCATGTCATGAGCCGCGGCCTTCTTGGCCGCCGCGACGACGGCCTCGGCATCGGGCTGCGGCGACAGGCGGGCGATGTTCTCGGCGATGGTCCCGTCAAAGAGCGTCACCCGCTGCGGCAGATAGCCGATGTGCTGGCCCAGCACGTCCGGCCCGTATTGATCGAGCGACGCGCCATCCAGCCGGACCTTGCCGCCCGCCGGACGCCAGACGCCGGTCAGCGTGCGTGCCAGTGTCGACTTGCCCGCGCCCGATGGGCCGATCACGCCCACGGCCTGCCCCGGCAGCACGTTGAACGACACGATGCGCAGCGCCGCCTGTTGCTCGCCCGGCGGCACCACGGTCAACTGCTGCACGTCCAGCTTGGCCTGCGGGCGCGGCAGCGGGGTGCGCGGCGGTTCCGGCGGCACCTCGGACAGCAGTTGGGCGAGGTTATCCCAGCCCTTGCGCGCGCGCTGCACCATCTGCCACTGGCCGATGGCCAGTTCGATCGGCGCCAGCGCCCGGCCCATCAGGATCGACCCCGCGATCATCGCGCCGGGCGTCAGTTCGTTCTGCAGCACCAGATAGGCCCCCAGCCCCAGCATCGCCGATTGCAGCAGCAGCCGGAAGGTCCGCGTGGTGGTGGTGAACGTCCCCAGAAGGTCCGCCGCAGCGATCTGCCCTTTCAGCGAGGCATCGCGCGCCCCCGACCAGCGCTGAAACGCCGCGCCGCGCATTCCCATCGCCTGCACCATCTCGGATTCGTTGCGAATCTGGTCCGAGATCTTTTCGGACTGGAACACCGCGATGTTCGACTTCAGCGTCGGATTGCGCGTGACCCACTGGTTGATGATCGTCACGAAGATCAGAACCGACCCGCCAGCGATCGCCAGATAGCCCAGCCACGGATGAAAGAGCGCGATCCCGAAAAGAAAGACCGGCGTCCAGGGAATGTCGAAGATCGCCATCAGCACCGGCGACGACATCAGCCGCTGCACCGATTCCAGATCGCGCAGGCCCGTCGCCGCCAGCTCGTCTGGCTGCACCGCCGACCGGCGCACCACCGCGTCGAACACCCGCGTGTCCAGCTTTGACTGAAAGCGCGCCGCGACCCGTCCCATCACCCGGCCCCGGACATAGTCCAGAAGGCCCATCATGCCGTAAAGAAACACCACCAGCACCGACAGCGCGATCAGCGTCGCCACCGACCGCGACCCCAGCACCCGGTCATAGACCTGCAGCATGTAAAGCGGGCCGGTCAGCATCAGAAGGTTGACGAAAAAGCTGAAGATCCCGACGAACCAGTAGTAGGGGCGGCTTTCGCGCCGCGCCGCCTTCAGTTCTTCGCGACCCTTGTCAAAGTTTTGCGTGCTCATGAGCGTGGATCCGCTCTCCTTGCCCGGGTCCTGCGGCGGTATACTTGGCAGCCGTGGACCGTGTGATAAATCATGTCGCCGTTAGGCCACAGCCGGCGTCTATACTGGGTTCCCGGTTGGGCCTTTGACTAAAAGCAACTACATAGCCGTTTTACAGGACCGGGAAGGATTTCCAATGGGCAGGCGGGGGCTTTTTCATCGTTATGTGGCGCGCGGGGCAGTCGTGCTGGCGCTTGTGGCTGTATCGGCATGTACCGTGCCCGGCCCGGGCGATGTCGAGAACGGCATTTTCGACCCTTACGAGGACGCCAACCGCGCCCGCCACGAACGCGGCAAGCGGTCCGACACGCGGTTCCTGCGGCCCGTGGCGATGGCCTATGTCGACGCCGTGACTGAGGGCGTTCAGACCAACGTCAGCAACCTTGCCGACACCGCATCGCTGCCCAAGACCGTGGTCAACCAGGTGCTTCAGGGGCGGCTGGGCGACGCCACGCGCAACACGGTCCGCTTTGCCATCAACGCCACGCTGGGTTTCGCCGGTCTGGCCGATGTCGCCTCTGACATGGGCCTGCCGCGGGATAAGAGCGATTTCGGCGAAACGCTTTTTGTCTGGGGTCTGCCCGAGGGGGCGTATCTGGAACTGCCGCTGCTCGGCCCCTCGACGGAACGCGACGCCGCGGGCGAGGTGGTGGATCTGTTCCTCAACCCCTTCGGCGCGATCGTTCCCGCGCCCGAACGCTATGTCTACACGGTCGCCAAGGTCGGCGACACGCTGACCGAACGCGGCCGCTTTGCCGGGACGGTCGATTCCATCCTGTACGAGAGCGCCGACAGCTATTCCCAGCTGCGGCTGATTTATTTGCAGAACCGCCGGTTCGAACTGGGGGACGACACGGCCATGTCGGCCGAGGACGAGGACCCCTTCGCGCTGGATACGGAGGGATTTTGATGCGGAACTCTTTGACCAGACGTAATTTTGTGGCGTGTGGCGCGACGCTTGCCGTCGCCGCTGCGGCGCCCTTGCCGTCGTTCGCCCTGACCGAAGGCCAGGCACGCGCCATGGTCGACCGGCTGGTGGCCGAGATCAACGCTGTGATCGACAGCGGCAAGTCCGAGGCCGGGATGATCCGCGAATTCGAAAGCATCTTCCGCCAGTATTCCGACACCTCCTATGTCGCGGCCTATGCAATGGGTGTCGATGGCCGCCGCGCCACCGCCGCGCAGAAACGCGCCTTTTCGAAAGCGTTCAACGCCTACGTCGCCCGCAAATACGGCAAGCGGTTCCGCGAATTCATCGGCGGGCGGCTGGAAGTGGCGGACGTCAAGCAGGTCAAGCGGCATTACGAGGTGACGACCATCGCCTATCTCAAGGGCGAAGCGCCGTTCGACGTGACCTTCTTCGTGTCGGACCGGACCGGCAAGGATCTCTTCTTCAACATGTATATCGAAGGGATCAACATGCTGCTGACCGAGCGGGAAGAGATCGGCGCGATGCTGGATCGCAATCGTGGCGATATCGACGCGATGATCGCGGATCTGAAAAAGGCGGGCTGAGAGCGCCGCGTTCCGCGCCCCGCCGGATCAGTTGCGCGGCGGCCCGAAGATGTCGGTCAGGATCTGGTCGATGATGTTGCGCCTGGGCTCGCGGCGCTCTTGCCGGGGCTCGGGCGTGCGCACCGGTTGGATGGGCTGGATCATCGGCAGCGGACGGGGCGACAGGCCCTCGTGCACCCGGGTCATCACCTTCTGCCACATGCTGGCCGGCAGGCCGCCGCCGGTCACGCCCGAAAGCGGCGTGTTGTCGTCATAGCCCATCCACACACCTGCCACGTAGTCGGCGGTAAAGCCGACGAACCAGGCGTCGCGCTGCTCGTTGCTGGTGCCGGTCTTGCCCGCCGCCTGCCAGCCGTCCAGCGCGGCGCGGCGCCCGGTGCCCTCGGACACGACCTTTTCCAGCATCCAGATCAGCTGTCCCGCTGTTTCGGGCCGCACCACCAGCTCGCGCACCCCGGCCTCGGCATCGCCGGCGATGCCGTAGGGTTCCACCCGATGGCCCTCGGCCAGGAAACCGGCGTAGGCGGCGGTCATTTCCAGCAAAGACGCCTCGGACGCGCCAAGCGCCAGCGACGGTGTGTCGATCAGCGTGCTTTCGACGCCGAACTGGCTGGCCACGGCCTGCACCGTGGGCCGCCCGACCCGTTCGCTGATCTTGACCGCCGGGATGTTCAGCGACCGTTTCAGCGCCTCGGCCAGAGTCACCCGCCCGGCATATTCGCGGGTGTAGTTTTCCGGGCACCATTGCCCGGACCCGGGGATCGTCATGCAGAAGGGTTCGTCCACGACGATGTCGAACGGGCTCATCCCGACGTCGAGTGCTGCGGCATAGATGAAGGGCTTGAAGGCCGATCCGGTCTGCCGCACCGCCTGGGTGGCGCGGTTGAACCCGCCCGCCGCCTTGGCGTCGCGCCCGCCGACCATGGCGCGCACCGCGCCGTCGGCGCTCATCACCACGATGGCGGCCTGCGCCTTGGACCCTTCCTTGAGCTCGGCGATGGTCTCTTCCATCACGTCCTCGGCGATCGTCTGTATCCTGGGGTCGAGCGTGGTCTGCACCACCTTGTCGCGCTCGGCCTCTTCCAGCGCGCGCAGGATGTCGTCGGCAAAGCTGGTGCGGTTGTCGTCCTCGGCGGTCGCGCCGTCCTCGGCCCCCTGGCCCAGCAGCGAGCGGATCACCCAATCTGCGAAATAGCCGCCCGAATTGTCCTGCGCCGCGCGGCTGAGCGTGGCCGGATCGGCCTGATATTGCGCGGTTTCCGCGTCCGACAGGTAGCCCTGTTCGTTCATCAGCCGCAGCACCGTCGCCGCACGGTCCTGGCTGCGCTTGAGGTTCGCCGTGGGCGCCAGCGACGACGGCGCGGTCAGAAGCCCGGCCAGCATCGCCGCCTCGGCCGGATTCAGCGCCGCCGCGGGTTTCGAGAAATAGCGCTGCGCGGCGGCCTCGGCCCCGTAGGCGCCGCCGCCCATATAAGCGCGGTTGAGGTAGATCGAGAGGATTTCGTCCTTGGAATATTTCGCCTCCATCGCAAGGGCATAGATGGCTTCCTCCATCTTGCGCCGCAGCGATCCGCGCCTGCAATCGGCGACATAGGCGGCCTCGTTCTCCCATTCGGCGGGGTCGTATTGCACGCCCAGGCACAACAGCTTGGCGGTCTGTTGCGTGATGGTTGACCCGCCATGGCCCGACAGCGGCCCGCGCCCTTCGGCAAGGTTGATCCGGATGGCCGAGGCGATGCCGCGCGGGCTGACGCCGAGATGGCGATAGAACCGCTTGTCCTCGGTCGCCACGATCGCATCCACCAGATGCGGCGAGACCGTGTCGGTGGTCACCGCGCCGCCGAACTGGTCGCCACGCCGGGCAAAGACCTCGCCGGTGCGGTCCAAAAGCGTGACCGAGCCTTTCGCGCGCCCGTCCAGCACGGCCGAGAACTCGGGCAGACCGGCATAGGAATAGGCCACGGCCCCGGCCACGATCAGCGCGACAACCGTCGCGGCATAGGCGGTCAGCCGAAAGATCAGGCGAAAAATCCAGCCGAAGAAACCGGTGACATAGCCGATCAGTCCCCGCCGTTTCGGCGCGGTCCGGCGCGCGGTCTTGCGCCGCTTCGGTTTCGCCTTCGCCTTGGGGGGCGCGGGCTTTTTGGGGTAGCGTCGGTCGGCCACAAGCCGGCCCTTTCGCGGACGTGAATCACTCATGCTCTTTTTGCCCGGCACACTGCTCTTTTCGCCACGATAGCCCGATTTGCGGCGGTTGTAGACAGCCCGCGCCGCCCGGATACGATATTATTGCTGCACAAATTTTACGCTAAAAAAATATATCGCTTAAAAAATATGCATACAACCCCGGCGGAAGTGTGAATTTCGGGCCGCCGGACTTTCAAACCGCGTCCCAAGCGCTCTTTCTGCCCCCATACCGCAGGGCGCGTCCCTGCTCAGTCGAAAGGGACCAAGGTGAAACTGATCATTGCAACGATCAAGCCGTTCAAGCTCGAAGAGGTGCGCGAAGCACTGACCGACATTGGCGTGCGCGGCATGATGGTGACTGAAATCAAGGGCTTCGGCTCGCAGTCGGGCCACACGGAAATCTATCGCGGTGCAGAATACGCGGTGAACTTCGTGCCCAAGATCAAACTCGAAATCGTCGTGGCGGAATCGATGACCGACCAGGTGGTCGGGACGATCACCAAGACAGCGCAGACCGGCAAGATCGGCGATGGCAAGATCTTTGTTCTCGACGTGGAACAGGCCGTGCGTGTGCGTACCGGCGAAACCAATGCAGACGCCCTCTAACGGCGCGACATAAGGGAAAACGGACAAATGAAACTTCTTAAGACACTTGCCCCGGCTGCCGCGCTGATCGCGCTGCCGACGCTGGGTCTGGCGCAGGACGAAGGCCCGGTCCCCGGCGTGAACGCTTCGACCGACAGCGTCTTCATCTTCAACTCGCTGCTGTTCCTGATCGGCGGTTTCCTGGTGTTCTGGATGGCGGCGGGCTTTGCCATGCTCGAGGCCGGCCTGGTGCGTTCCAAGAACGTGACCATGCAGCTGACCAAGAACATCTCGCTGTTCTCGCTGGCCGCGATCTTCTACTACCTGATCGGCTACAACCTGATGTATCCGTTGGGCACCTGGTCCGTCGACGGCATCCTGTCGGGCGTCTGGGGCCCCGGCGTTCTGGAAGCCGTAGGCGTGACCGCGGATGCGGCCGACGATTACGGCTATGCCTCCACCGGGTCGGACTTCTTCTTCCAGCTGATGTTCTGTGCGACCACCGCCTCGATCGTGTCGGGCACCCTGGCCGAGCGCATCAAGCTGTGGCCCTTCCTGATCTTCGTCATCGTGCTGACCGCGATCATCTACCCGCTGCAGGCCAGCTGGAAGTGGGGCGGCGGTTTCCTCGACGAGATGGGCTTCCTCGACTTCGCCGGTTCGACCGTCGTGCACTCGGTCGGTGGCTGGGCCGCTCTGGTCGGCGCCATTATCCTTGGGCCGCGTATCGGCAAGTACTCCAAGGAAGGCCGCACCGTGCCGATCCCGGGCTCCAACCTGGCGCTGGCAACCCTGGGCACGTTCATCCTGTGGCTCGGCTGGTTCGGCTTCAACGGCGGCTCGCAGCTGGCCATGGGCACGGTGGGTGACGTTGCGGACGTAAGCCGTATCTTCGCCAACACCAACACGGCTGCCGCCGGTGGTGCCATCGCCGCGCTGATCCTGTCGCAGATGATGTACAAGAAGCCCGACCTCACAATGGTGCTGAACGGCGCACTGGCCGGTCTGGTGTCCATCACCGCCGAGCCGCTGACCCCGTCGCTGGGCGCAGCCACGCTGATCGGTGCCGTGGGCGGTGTGATCGTGGTCTTCGCAGTGCCGTTCCTCGACAAGCTCAAGATCGACGACGTCGTCGGCGCGATCCCGGTGCACCTCTTCGCCGGTATCTGGGGCACCATCGCGGTTGTTCTGACCAATGGTGACGCGTCGCTGATGGTTCAGCTCTACTCGATCATGGTCGTGGGCATCTTTACCATCGTCGCCTCCGCGATCGTGTGGTTCATCCTCAAGTCCACCATGGGCATCCGTGTCGGCGAAGAGGAAGAGATCAACGGTCTCGACATGTCCGAGCTGGGCATGGAGGCCTATCCCGAATTCTCCAAAGGCTGACATCCTCCCTTCCAGTCAGTCTTGTGACCAACTGCCCGGGCGTTCGCGCCCGGGTTTTTTGTTGTCCGCCCCGGGGCGCTGCGCATTTCCCCTCTGGCCGCGCGCTGGCGCCGTGCTAGATTTCCCTCATGCGCACAACCTGCCTGATCGCCCTTCTTCTCGCGGCACCGGCCGCCGCCCTGGACCTGCGGCTGACCAATACCTACGCGCTCAACCGGCCGGCCAGTCTCGACTACGATCCGGCCTTCTGCGGCCTCTGGATCGCCAACGAGGGACCCGAGGCGGTTCTCGTGACGCTCGATGGCCTCGAACTGCGGCGCATCTCGTCTGATCTGCGCCGCATCAAGGCGATCTCGCTCGAGGGCAACGACCTGCTGGTGGCCGACGGCATGGGTGCGTTCCAGCGCCTGACCAAGAACGGCGAGGCGCTCGGCGAGCCGTTCCGCGTCTCAGACGGCTGGGCCGACACCGAGGGCATCGCCATCGACGCCGACGGCAGCGTCATCACGGTCGAGGACGACCCCGAGCGGCTCAGCTGGTTCACCCCGGATGGGCAGCTGCTGCGCCGGATCAACACGCTGACGCTCGATCCGCCTCTGACCGAGGCGCAGGGCATCGCCCGCGACCCGCGCACCGGCCACCTGCTGATCGTCGACGATTGGGAAGGCAGCAACAGCCTTTACGAATTCGACGCCGAGGGCACGCTGCTGGCCACCGCGTCGCTGCTGGAATACGGCACCGATCCCGAGGGGGTGGCGATCCGTCCCGGCTCGAACCAGCTTTTCGTGGCGTTCGACAGCGGCGCGCGGATCGCCGCCTTCGATTACACGCCGACCCTGCCGCCCGGGTCCGACCCGCTGCCGCCCGCCGCCGACTGCGTGATGTTCTGAAAATTCTCGCGACACCGTAGGGTGCGCCTTCACGGCGCACCGCCCCCTCGCGTCACGCCCGGTTCTGCACCCGTTCGTAGCGCTGGCGCGCGATGTCCTCGTTCTTTTCGTTGATGCGGTCCTTGCGCAGCGCATCCTCGACAAAGCTCAGATGCGCCTCGACCGCGGCCCGCGCCGCTTTCGGATCGCGGGCCTGCAGCGCGTCGTTGATGGCGCGGTGCTGGTCCAGCAGCGTGCTGCGCGTCGTGCGCTGCTTGAACATGATCTGGCGGTTGTAGAACACGCCCTCGCGCAGCAGCTGATACATCGACCGCATCATGTGCAGCATGATCACGTTATGGCTGGCCTCGATGATCGCGAGATGGAAATCCGCGTCCAGCCGCGCCTCGTCCGCCGGATTGCGCTTGGCATGGGCGGCTTCCATCTTGTCAAAAAGCGACTGGATCACCTTCAGATCGGTCTCGGTGCCCAGCGACGCCGCGCGTTCGGCTGCCAGCCCCTCCATGTCGCGGCGGAACGACAGGTAGTCGAAGACCGCCTCGTCATGGTCCGAAAAGAGCTTGACCAGCGCGTCCGAAAACGCCGAGCCAAGCACATCCGCCACAAAAATCCCCGCCCCCGCGCGGCTGGTCAAAAGCCCGCGTTCGTGCAATTCGGCGACCGCCTCGCGCAAGCTGGGCCGCGACACGCCCAGCCGGTCCGACAGCTCGCGTTCCGAGGGCAGGCGTTCGCCGGGGCGCAGGACGCCGCGCAGAATCAACTGCTCGATCTGGCGCACCACCGCGCTCGACAGCTTTTCGGATTGAACGGGGCGAAAGGGCATGAGCGCGACCAAATAAAGGAAATTGGTCAGATCATATGACCAGACCTGCAAGCTGGCAAGCTGCCATCGCGCGCCGCGCCGCTACCAGCGGGTCAACGCTGCTTCGTCTTCGTCCTTGGCGGCCACCCAGCCCGCACCGGCGCGGCCGTGTTCCTTTTTCCAGAACGGCGCGCGGGATTTCAGATAGTCCATCAGGAACTCCGCCGCCGCGAACGCGTCCTTGCGGTGCGGCGCGGCGGTGGCCACCATCATGATCCGCTCGCCCGGCGCCATGCGGCCATAGCGGTGGATGACCAGCGCGTCGCCAAGGCTCCAGCGCGCCACGGCCTCTTCGGCGATGGCGGTCAGCGCCTTTTCGGTCATGCCGGGGTAATGCTCGATCTCCATCGCGTCGAGATCGCCACCGGCCAGATCCCGCACGATGCCCGTAAAGGTCACGACCGCGCCCATGTCGTGGCGCCCGTCGGCAAAGCGCGCCGCCTCGGCGCCGAAATCGAAGGGCTCTTGCTGCACGACCACGCGCATCCGCTCAGCCCCCGGTCATCGGCGGAAAGAACGCCACCTCGCGCGCACCGGCAAGAGGCGCGTCGAAATCCACCAGTTCCTGGTCCAGGGCCACCCGCAGCGCGCTGAGGTCGGCGAAGGCCGCCGCATAACGGTCCTCGCGGGCGCTCAGTTCGGCCACCAGATCGGCCACCGTCGCGGCCTCGCTGTCCACCCGTTCCTTCGGTAGCCCGATGCGTTCGCGCACCCAGGCGAAATAGAGCACATCCATCAGCGTTCCTCTCTCAGATGCGGCACCGCCTTTTGCAGGTAATCCCAGCCGGTGACCAGCGTCAGCGCCGCGGCGACCCAGAGCAGCGTCAGCCCGATATGCCCGGACCAGACCATGCCCGCGTGTTTCCAGCGCAGCCCCTGCAGATCCTCGACCTGACCCGCCATGATCTGCTCGAAGAGCGCCTGGTCCATGCCCCAGGCGCTCATCCCGAGGTAATGTTCAAAGACGCCTTGGGCGAACAGCACCGAGATGGCGATCATCTGGGTCGTGGTCTTCCACTTGGCCAGCGGCGTCACCTTCAGCGTGCCCGCCGTGTCGCCGAGATATTCCCGCAGCCCCGACACGAACACCTCACGGAAGAGGATGAAGGTCGCGGGCAGCACCAGCCAGGGCGACATCGACGAATAGCCCACGATCACCATCAGCGCGATCACCACCATCGCCTTGTCAGCGATGGGGTCGAGCATCGCGCCCAGCTTGGTCTCCTGTTTCCAAGAGCGCGCCAGATAGCCGTCGAACCAGTCGGTCACGGCGGCGGCGATAAACAGCAAAAGCGCGCACCAATCCGCGAAGGGCCGATGGAAATACAGGAACATGACCGCCACGCCGGGGGCGGCGAGCAGGCGAAGCACGGTCAGGATATTGGGCAAGGTCCAGCGCATCGCCTTACTCCTAACTTGGATTCGGGACATAAGGAAGATACCCGGAACGGGTATCGCCAAGAGGAGGTCACATGCGACGCGCCATCATTGGGCTGGGCCTGTTTCTGGCGGGCTGCGCGGGGGATGAAACGCTGCACGGATATGGTGCGGCGGGCGGGTCCTGGCGGTTGGCCGAGGTCGATGGGCTGGATGCCGACGGGCCGCTATCCTTGCAGTTTCCCGCGCCGGGGCGGGTGACGGGGCAGGGGCCGTGCAACCGGTTCACCGGGGCTCAGACGGCCCCCTACCCGTGGTTCGACCTGACCGGGCCGGCCATGACGCGGCGCGCCTGTCCCGAGCTGGCGGCCGAGGCGCGGCTCGTTGCGGCGTTGCAGGCGATGACGCTGGCCGAGGTCGCGGGCGATCTGCTGATCCTGTCGAACCCGGAGGGGGCCGAGATGGTCTTTACCCGCGTACCCGGCGGCTGAACCGGTCGACGAAGGCGCCGCGCGCCGCCGGTAAGGGCCGGTCGCGCAGGTCCGGGGCGAGCCGGTTTTCCAGGAAATACCCGGTGGTTTTCAGCGCGGTCAGCACCTCGGCGTCGTCGCCTGGCCCTTCGCCGCGCAGCACCGGCGGCAGCGGCAGCAGCCGGTCGGCCCAGTCGCCCGCGCCCACAGCCGACACCGCCCGCCCGGTGCGGGGCGAGACATAGGCCAGCGCCTCGGTCGCGCCGGTCGCGGCACAGCGGGTCAGGTCGAGCCCGAAGCCCATCTCGTCGAGCAGCGCCAGTTCCCAGCGCAGGTAGGCCAGCGGCCAGACCTCGGTCTGGCCCAGCAGGTCGAGCAGCGCTTCGGTGCGATCGTAGAGCGCGCCGTGGGCCTCGCGTTCGGGCAGGCAGAAGGACAAGAGCGCCACCACCGCGTTCAGGCCCGCCAGCGACAGCCGGTCGCCCATGGCGGCGGCGGCGCGCGAGCGCAACGGCTCGGCGGTGAAGGCGCCCAGGTGATCCTCGAGCCGGGCGCGCCAGGTCAGGTCGAGCTGCGCGCCGGGTTGCAGCATCGGTGCGACGCGGCGCGAGGCGCCGCCGCGCAGCACGCCGGCATGGCGGCCGTGCGATGGCGTGAACACCTCGAGGATGACCGAAGTTTCGCCGTGCGGCCGGGAGCTGAGCAGGATACCTGTGTCACGCCATTCCATGCCGTGACCGTGGGCCGCCCGCGCGCCCGGCGCAAGCCTTGATCCGGCGGAGCGCGCCTGCGGCGCGCGCTGGATATCTCGGACCCGCCGTTGGCGGGACCTCGGGCTCGAGGGGCCAGCCCCTCGAGCTCCCCGGAGTATTTTTGCCAAGAAGAAGGGGTCAGAGGCCGTCCTGGTCGAGCAGGTGGGTGCCCGAGCGGCTTTCCACCTCGATCACCCAGAGGTCGGGGTCGGTCTTGCGCTGGCGGGCGATGAGGGCGTCGATCTCGGGTTCCGGCCCGGCGGCCAGTTCGGCCCAGTGCAGCGCGCCGGTCATCAGGTCGTAGCTGCGGCTGAAGGCGCGGGCGTCCCCGTCGAGCGTGGCGCATTTCACCAGCACCGCGCCTGCCGTGTCGTCGCCATGGGCGGTGACGTAGGCCGGGATGTCATGAAGCGACAGGCGGCGCAGGTAGGCCTTGACCCAGAAGTCCGTCGCGAGCCGGGGCTCAGCCATTGCCATCGCGGAAGTTGAGACCCATTTCCGAATAGCGCTCGGCCTCGTCCTGCCAGTTCTCGCGGACCTTGACCTGGAGGAAAAGATGGATGCGGCGGCCGAGAAATTCCTCGAGCTCTTCGCGGGCGGCCTTGGAGACGGCCTTGATCGTTTCGCCTTTCTTGCCCAGCACGATGCCCTTGTGGCCGTCGCGGGCGACGTAGACTATCTGGTCCACGCGGGCGGAGCCGTCGGGGCGTTCTTCCCAGTTCTCGGTCTCGACGGTCAGCTGGTAGGGCAGTTCCTGGTGCAGCCGCAGGGTCAGCTTTTCGCGGGTCATCTCGGCGGCGATCATGCGCATCGGCAGATCGGCGATCTGGTCTTCGGGGTAGAGCCAGGGGCCTTCGGGCAATTCACCGGCGAGCCATTGGCGCAGGGCGTCCACGCCGTGGCCCTTTTCGGCGGAGATCATGAAGGAGCGCTCGAACGGGTAGGCCTCGTTGAGCTTGGCCGAGAGGGCCAGCAGCGCCTCGGCCTTGACGCGGTCGATCTTGTTGATGGCCAGCGCCACCTTGCGGCCCTTGCCGATCTCGGCCAGCCCTTCGAGGATGCGCTGCACGCCCTCGGTCAGGCCGCGATGCGCCTCGACCAGAAGCACCACCACATCGGCATCCGCCGCACCGCTCCAGGCCGCCGCCACCATGGCGCGGTCGAGCCTGCGTTTGGGCCGGAAGAGCCCGGGCGTGTCAACGAAGACGATCTGGGTCTCGCCTTCGATGGCGACGCCGCGGATGCGGGCGCGGGTGGTCTGGACCTTGTGCGTCACGATGCTGACCTTGGCGCCGACCATGCGGTTGGTCAGCGTGGATTTGCCTGCGTTGGGCTCTCCGATCAGGGCGACGAAGCCGGCGCGTGTGGTCATGTGGGCGATCCTGTTCTGCGACGCCCGGGTCTAGCCGATCTGGCGCCTGGGGGCCAGTCCTGTCGGGCGTGGGGCCGGGAATATCCGTTCGAGGCCGTTTCTGATATGACGAGACCACTTTTTCAGAAAGGATTTCGACATGACGGATATTTCGGTGATCGGGCTGGGCAACATGGGCGCCGCGCTGGCGGCGACGTTGTTGAAGAGCGGGCGAAGTGTGACGGTCTGGAACCGGTCGCCCGACAAGGCGGCGGATCTGGTGGCGCGGGGGGCGACGCTGGCCGCCAGCGTGGAGGACGCGGTCGGGGCCAGCCCGGCGACGCTGACCTGTCTTCAGACGCATGAGACGACGCACGATCTTTTGGCGCCGCTGGGCCCGGCGCTGGCGGGCAAGGTGGTCCTCGATCTGTCGACCGGCGGCGCGGAAGAGGCCGAAGCGCTGGTGGCGATGCTGACCGGCGCGGGCGCCACCTGGCAGATCGGCATGATCAACGCCTATCCCTCGGGCATCGGTCAGGACGAGACGGCGATCCTCTGCGCCGGGCCGGAGGAGGTCTGGCGGGACTGGGGGCCGGCGATCCGGGCGCTGGGCGGGGCGTCGGCGCATGTGGGGACAGAGCCATCGGCGGTGCCGGCGCTGTTCGCGGCGATGTTTACAGCACGGCAGGGGTTCATGTTCGGCCTGATCTACGGCGGTGCGCTGTGCCGCAAGGCGGGGCTGCCGATGGAGTCCTTTGCCGCGCAGATCCCGGTGACGCACGGTGTGGCGGGCAATTACGGCAAGTTGTTCGCGCGGACCGTGCCGGGCCGCGATTACGACAATGCCGAGGCGACGATGGAGGTGTACCTGCGCGCGCTGGACGACGTCATGGCGACCTTCAAGGCGACCGGCACATCGGACGCCTTCCCGCGACTGATGCGCGATCTGACGCAAAAGGCGCTGGATGGCGGAGAGGCCGGGCGGCAGTTGACCGCGCTGGTCGAGATGCTGGCAGAGGACCGGGTCTGAGGGGCTGGCCGTGCTTATGCGCGGGCCTGTCCTGCGCTGAGCCGAAGCGAGGCCCTACCTCAGGCGGTCGAGCAGGGTCTTGGCGGCCTGCTGTTCAGCCTGTCGCTTGTTGCCCGCCGTGGCCAAGGCCGTCTGGCCAGAGGACAGCCGCGCCTCGATGGTGAAGACCGGGGCGTGGTCGGGGCCGTCGCGGGCGACCTCGACATAGGCGGGCGGCTGCAGGCCGCGCGCCTGCGCCCATTCCTGCAGCGCGGTCTTGGCGTCCTTGCTGTCGGCGTCGACCGTGGCGATCCGCTGGCCCCAGAGCCGCAGGATCATCTCTTGCGCGGCCTCGAACCCGGCGTCGAGATAAACCGCCGCGATCACCGCTTCCATCGCGTCGCCGAGCAGCGCCTGCTTGCGGCGTCCGCCCGACAGCATCTCGGAACGGCCGAGTTTCAGCGCCGCGCCGAGGTCGATCTGGCGGGCGACGTCGGCGCAGGTTTCCTTGCGCACCAAGGCGTTGTAGCGCGGGGCGAGCTGGCCCTCGGTCGCCTTGCGGTCGTGTTCCAGAAGCGCCTGCGCCAGAACAAGGCCTAGCACCCGGTCGCCGAGGAATTCCAGCCGCTGGTTGTCGTCGCGGCCGGGGCCGGACATCGAGGCGTGAGTCACCGCGCGCAAGAGCAGTTCGGGCCGTTCAAACTGGTGCCCGAGACGGGCCGCGAGGGCCTGAAGCTCGGCGCTCAGCTTCACTCGATCTTCTCGAAGAAGCGGTCGCCGCGCCAGGTCCAGAAGAACAGCATGCTGGAGCCCGCCGAAGAGAACATCACCCGGTCGGCGCGGCCGACGAGGTTTTCGAACGGCACGAATCCGACGCCGCCCACGGCAGACGGCACCCGGCTGTCGGCGGAATTGTCGCGATTGTCGCCCATGAAAAAGTAATGCCCCTCGGGCACGGTGTAGACCGGCGTGTTGTCCGAACCCTGCATCGCGATGTTCAGGATGTCGTGGCTGACGCCGTTGGGCAGGGTCTCGGTCAGGCGGGTCTTGGTGCAGAGACCGCCCTCGCCGACGGGGCCGTTCTCGCAGCGCGGGCGCAGGCGCTGCGGGCCCTGCGGTTCGGCGGTCTCGTCGAAGGTGCCGTTGGGCTGGAGCGTGACCGGCGCGCCGTTGATGTGCAGAACGCCCTCGATCACCTGCACGGTCTCGCCGGGCATGCCGACCAGGCGCTTGATGAAGTCGCGCCCCGACACCGGGTGGCGGAACACCACCACGTCGCCGCGTTCGGGTTCGCCAGCCAGGATGCGCGTGTTGTCGCCGTCCAGAAAGCCGCAGATGTCGGCGGCGTCGATGTCGATGCCCACGGCGGGCAGGTAGAGCGACGGGCACGAGGCGTAGGAATAGCCGTAGGCCATCTTGTTGACGAAAAGGAAGTCGCCGATCAGCAGGGTGTCCTTCATCGACCCCGAGGGGATCCAGAAGGGCTGAAAGAAGAGGGTGCGGAACACGCCCGCGATGGCCAGCGCATAGATGACCGTTTTCACGGTTTCCAGAAAACCGCCGCCGGTCTTGGAGTTCGATGCCATATGCCCTGCCTCTCGTCGCTTGGTCAGGCGCTACATGCGGGGGCGCGCAAAGGGTGTCAAGGTCGGGAGGGGGTCAGGCGGCCAGCCCCTTGGCGCCCATGCTCAGGTATTTGCGCCGTCGTCCGGCGATCAGATCGGCCGGAGCGCTGTCCTCGAATTCGCCCAGCATGGCGGCGATGGTGGCCCCGACTGCGGCGATGGTGCTGTCGCGGTCGCGATGCGCACCGCCCAAAGGTTCGGGAATCACCCGGTCGGCCACGCCCAGCCGCAGCAGATCCTGCGCGGTCAGGCGCAGCGCCTCGGCGGCCTCGCGCATCTTGTCGGCGTTCTTCCACAGGATCGAGGCGCAGCCCTCGGGGCTGATGACCGAATAGACCGAATGTTCCAGCATCGCGACGCGGTTGGCGGTGGCAAAGGCCACCGCGCCGCCTGATCCGCCCTCGCCGATGATGACCGACACCAGCGGGACGCCAATCTGCAGGCACTTTTCGGTCGACCGCGCGATGGCCTCGGACTGGCCGCGCTCTTCGGCGCCCTTGCCGGGATAGGCGCCGGGGGTGTCGATGAGGGTGATCACCGGCAGGCCGAACGTATCGGCCATCTCCATCAGGCGGATGGCCTTGCGATAGCCCTCGGGACGGGCCATGCCGAAGTTGCGCGCGATGCGGCTCTGGGTGTCGTTGCCCTTTTCGTGGCCGATCACCATCACCGGCAGGTCGTTGAACCGCGCCAGCCCGCCCATCACCGCGTGATCGTCGGCAAAGTTGCGGTCGCCGGCCAGCGGCGTGTATTCGGTGAAGAGCGCCTCGATGTAATCGCGGCAATGCGGCCGGTCGGGGTGCCGCGCCACCTGGCATTTGCGCCAGGGCGAGAGCTTGACGTAAAGCTCTTTCAGCAGATCCTCGGCCTTGCGGTCGAGCGCCGCAGCCTCCGACTCGATATCCATTTCGGCATTGCCCCGCGCCATGGCGCGCAGTTCTTCGGCCTTGCCTTCGATTTCGGCCAGCGGTTTTTCAAAGTCGAGGTAATGGGTCATGTCGCGGCATCCTGGGTGTCCCCCGTCATATGACGCGGGTGGCGCGGCTTTGCAACGCCCGGCGGCACAACGCGGAGGCGCCTAGGGCATTAGCACGGGCAGCAGCGACGCGACCAGCAGCGCCGCCATCGCCCAGTTGAACATCCGCAGCCAGGACGGTTTCGCCAGCAGCCGCCGTACCGCCGTTCCCAACACCGTCCAGCTGGTCGTCGACATGCAACCCATCATCACATAGGTCCCCGCCACCCAGAGGATCGCCGTCAGATCCCGACTGGCCGCATAGAGCGTGATCGCCCCCAGCGCCATCGACCAGGCCTTGGGGTTGACCCATTGAAACGCCGCCGCCTGCAGAAAGGTCAGCGGCCGGCCCTCGGCCTGCGCCTCTTTCGGCGGGGCCGCGTTGGCGATTTTCCAGGCCAGCCACAGCATGTAGGCCACCGACACGACCTTGAGCAACGTGTAGCTTTGCGGCACGAGGTCGAAGAGCTGCATCGCGCCGAGCCCCACCAGCACGATCATCATCGGAAAGCCCAGCCCGACGCCGAGGATATGCGGCATCGAGCGGCGGAAGCCGAAATTCGCCCCCGACGCCATCAGCATGAGGTTGTTCGGCCCCGGCGTGATGACGGTCACGAAGGCAAAGGTGGCGAGGGCGGTGTACAATTCAGGTGTCATGCGTGTCAGTTTCACCGGATTTCCCGGTCAGTGGTTGCAATTCACGGCGCCCGGGAGGAATAAATGCAATTGATGACCGATTTGAACGCCACAGACACCAGAATATTGCGCGAACTGACGCGCGATGGCCACATCAGCAATCTGGCGCTGGCCGAAAGGGTCGGTCTGTCACCGTCGGCCTGCCTGCGCCGGACCGCGGCGCTGGAGAGGGCGGGCGTGATCAAGGGCTACCGCGCCGTGCTCAGCCCCGAAAAGACCGGCGTCGGCTTTGTCGCTTATGTCACCGTCGGGCTCAACCTGCATACCAAGGCCAGCCAGAAGGCCTTTGAAAGCGCCATAGCGCGCGCGCCCGAAGTGCGCGAATGCCACAACATCACCGGCGGTGTAGAGTACCTTCTGCGGGTCGAGGCGGCCGATCTGCCCACCTACAAGCATTTCCATACCGAGGTTCTGGGCGCGCTGCCGCAGGTCAACACGCTGCAGACCTACGTCGTCATGGGGTCGCCCAAGGACGAGCGCGCCTGACCCGGTGCCGGATCAGCCGGCGGCGATCATCTCGGATTGTTTCACGATCACCTCGGCCTGCTTGATGCTGGCGATGTCCACCAGCCGGCCCTTGTAGACGGTCGCGCCTTCGCCCTTGGCCTTGGCCTCTTCCATCGCGGCGAGGATCTCGCGCGCCTCGGTCACGGCCTTTTCGGACGGGGTGAAGACCTCATTGGCCAGCGCCACCTGTTTGGGGTGGATCGCCCATTTGCCGACCATGCCCAGCGTCGCCGAGCGCAGCGCCTGGGCGCGGAAGCCTTCGTCGTCGCTGAAATCGCCGAAAGGCCCGTCGACCGGCAGCACGCCATGGGTGCGGCAGGCGGCGACGATGGCGGTCTGCGCCCAGTGCCAGGGGTCGGACCAATGCTTTTGCCCCTCGTGCAGCATGTAGTAATTTTCCTGCGTGCCGCCGATGCCGGTGGTGGACATGCCCATGGAGGCGGCGAAATCGGCCGCCCCGAGGCTCATGGCCTGCAGGCGCGGCGAGGCGGCGGCGATCTCTTCGACATGGGCGATGCCGGCGGCGGATTCGATGATGACCTCGAAGCCGAGGCGCTTGCCGCGGCCCTTGGCGGTCTCGATCGCGGTGACCAGCGCGTCGACGGCATAGAGATCGGCACCGCAGCCCACCTTGGGGATCATGATCTGGTCGAGCCGCTCGGGCGCCTGTTCCAAAAGATCGACCACGTCGCGGTACCAAAATGGCGTGTCCAGACCGTTGATCCGCACAGAGAGCGTCTTGTTGCCCCAGTCGATGTCGCCGATGGCCTGGATGATATTGGCGCGCGCGCTGTCCTTGTCGGAGGGCGCGACGCTGTCCTCGAGATCGAGGTTGATCACATCCGCCGCCGAGGCCGCCATCTTTTCGAAGATCGCCGGGCGCGAGCCGGGGCCGAAGAGCTGGCAGCGGTTCGGGCGGGCGGGTGCTGCGGGCTGGATGCGGAAGGACATGGCGGGGCCTCTTGGTAAGGATATTTCGCAGGTGCTGGTCGCCGGGTTATTAAATTGCGCGAGTCCGCGCAAGCGAAATTCTGCGCCGCGGCATTTCTGCGAGGGTGTTGTGACAGCCAGTTTCCATGCTAGCGTCGCTGCATTCACTTTAAGATTGAATGGAATGAAGAATATTCAACGATACGACACCGCACTGGTAGGCTTTTTGCTGGTGTTCTGCACACTCTACGGGCTGACCCGGTTGGATGTGATCTTTGAGACAGTCGTGGCGGCGGACCGGCTCTGGCATCCTTATCCGTTGGACGCGTTTCTGACCCGTAATCCGAACGGCATTCTGGGAATGATCCCTTCGGTCACCTGCAGCCCTCCGTCCCCCCAATGCCTGGAACCCCGCGACATCGAACTGGGTAAATTGGCCGATCCGATGATGGCCAGCGGTTACATCGCGGTGTTCAGCGGATTGTGGCTGTCGATGTGGCTGGACGGGCTTTATCGCGGCATGTCCGGCCAGTTGCGCACCGAAGGCATTGTCCCCTGGACGGACAGTGACGACCAGAACATCGAGGACCGGCGTTTTCGGTTTGCCTGGGTGACAGCCTGGACGGTGGTTGTGATCGTATTCTGCGGCATGGTGTTCAGCCATTTCCGCGGTTTCCCGTCAGAACGTGATGACTGGGAATTCATGCTTTCCGCGATGTTGTTGGGCGGTTTGGCCGGTCACCGGCTTGGGTCCTGCGCGGCATATGGGCTGGTGGCGCAACGGCTCAACAACGCCCAACGACAGGTGGCGCTGATCGTTGGCCATGCCGATGGGGCGGGCGGCGCGCGGCGTATTGGTGAATTCATGGCCTTTCAAGGCATTCTGGTGTCGATCCCCATCGCTTGGCTGACCTTTTGGTTGGTGGTCGAATGGCACTATGACGCCATCGGAAGCGTTTATGGAAATTGGATTTTCATGCATCTGGCGCTGTTCGCCCTGGCGAGCCTGATCAGCTGGTTCGGGTTTCTACGGCCGCTGCTGATCTTTACGGCGCACTACCGCGCGTGCAAAGCCGAGATTTTGCAAACCTGGCATCGTATGACCGATGGGTCGCTGGAAGGGTTGCGCAGCAAATACCGCGAGGCCAGCAGCTGGGAAGATGCTGTCGATGCGATCGAAGCCTGTGAGGGCATCACGGAAACCACGCAAAAGATCACCGCTCTGCATAGCGTACCTCTGCGCCCGGCGGTGCGCGGCATATTTTCGTTCGCGACCCTGTTCCCGGCGGTCACGTTTGTTGTCGAGCTGGCCGCGCCCGAAGAATCGGTACTGGTCAATAGTATGACAACCATCATCCGTTTGGTGGCGGGTTTGCTGGCATAGGGTGTAAAACCTTGTGCAAAAAACCGATTTGTCCGAAGAATTTTGCGGAATTCCTGCCAATCGGATGCGGGATGCAATCGCTTTGCATGGGCGATGGGCAATGATGAGGCGATTACCCAAGGAGACCGCCATGATCCAGACACCCTATCTTTTGTTCCTCGGCGATGCGCCCGATGCCCTGTCCGCAAAGGTGGCGCAGGGGATCAAGGACTGGCGGCCGGAGAATTGCGTGGGCCAGTTCCGGATGGACGGCTGCAAGGCCGACATGAAGCTGACCGATATGACCCTGGCCGAGGCCAAGGCCGCCGGTGCGAAGACGCTGGTGGTGGGCGTGGCCAACCGTGGCGGAAAGATCAGCCCGGCATGGAAGAAGGTGCTGGTGAATGCGCTGGAGGAAGGCTTTGATCTGGCCTCTGGCCTGCACAACCTTCTGCGCAACGAACCCGATCTGGCGGCGGTGGCCGCGGCGACGGGCCGGGCGCTGCATGACGTGCGGGTGCCCGAGGTCGATTATCCCATCGCCGACGGGGTCAAGCGCCGGGGCAAGCGGGTGCTGGCCGTGGGCACGGATTGCTCGGTCGGCAAGATGTACACGGCGCTGGCGCTGGACGCCGCCATGCGTGAGCGCGGGATGAAGAGCACCTTCCGCGCCACCGGGCAGACGGGCATTCTGATCACCGGCGACGGCGTGCCGCTGGACGCGGTGGTGGCGGATTTCATGGCCGGTGCGGTGGAGTGGCTGACGCCGGACAACGACGACGATCACTGGGATATCATCGAGGGGCAGGGGAGCCTCTTTCACGTGTCGTTCTCGGGTGTGACCATGGCGCTGGTGCACGGGGGGCAGCCGGATGCGCTGATCCTGAGTCACGAGCCGACGCGCACCCATATGCGCGGTTTGCCGGGCTATGCCCTGCCGAGCCTCGAAGTGCTGCGCGATACCGCGCTGGGGTTGGCGCGGGTGGCGAACCCGGCGTGCCAGGTGGTGGGCATCTCGGTCAACACCCAGCACATGGGCGCGGCCGAGGCCGAGGCCTATCTGGCGGAGATCGAGGCGCAGATGGGCCTGCCGACGGTCGATCCGTTCCGCCAGGGCGCCGGGAGGCTGGCCGAGGCTCTGGCCGCGGTCTGACGGGAGGCGCGCGTGCCAAGGCACGACGCCCCACCCGCCATCCCGCGGGGCGCTTTGGTTTCGTGATTTGCGCTTTGGGGCGCCGGGTGTTCGGGGACAGGAAAGGGAGATGGATTTTGCAGCTTGAGGTAACGCGCGACGTATTCCGCCTGGCGCAGGCTTTCACGATCAGCCGCGGGTCGCGGACCGAGGCGAAGGTGCTGACCGTGCATATAAGCGACGGGCCTTGGCGGGGGCGCGGCGAATGCGTGCCCTATGCGCGCTATGACGAGACGCTGGACAGCGTCGAGGCGCAGATCGCCGGTCTGCCGGGGTCTTTCACCCGCGACGACCTTGCCGGGCTCTTGCCCGCCGGGGCGGCCCGCAACGCGGTGGATTGCGCCCTGTGGGATCTGGAGGCCAAGCGGGCCGGGCGCCGGGCGTGGGACCTGGCCGGGCTGGCTGCACCCGGGCCCGAGGTCAGCGCCTATACGCTGTCGCTCGATACGCCCGAGCGGATGGAAGCCGCCGCGCGCACCCATGCCCACCGCCCGCTGCTGAAGATCAAGCTGGGCACGCCCGACGACATGCCCCGGCTCGAGGCGGTGCGGCGCGGTGCGCCCGAGGCACAGATCATCGTGGATGCCAACGAGGGCTGGAGCGCGCCCGTCTATGCCGATCTCGCGCCGCATCTTCAGCGGCTGGGCGTGGCGCTGGTGGAACAGCCCTTGCCTGCGGGAGAGGACGACGCGCTGGTCGGGCTCGACCGGCCAGTGCCAGTCTGCGCCGACGAAAGCTGTCACGACCGCGCCAGCCTGCCCGGGCTCAAGGGCAAGTACGATGTTGTGAACATCAAGCTCGACAAGACCGGCGGGCTGACCGAGGCGCTGGCGCTGCGGGACGCGGCCCGTTCCGAGGGCTACGGGATCATGGTGGGCTGCATGGTCGGATCGAGCCTGGCCATGGCGCCGGCGGTGCTTGTCGCGCAGGGCGCCATGGTGACCGATCTGGACGGGCCTCTGTTGTTGGCCGAGGACCGCGATCCGCCGCTGCGCTACGACGCCGACGGGGTGCATCCGCCCGAAGCGGCGCTTTGGGGCTGACCCGGTTTATTCCGCTTCGCGCCAGACGCAGACCCTGTTGCCATCGACACGCAGATCGTAGCCCGAAAGGGCCGGTGGAAACTCGACCTCGATGCAGAGCTCGTATTCCGTCGCGCTGATCCGCCGGTAGGTGACGTCGCTGGCGTATCCGGTCAGGTTGGACGGATTGCGCGCGCAGGTCATGGGGTCGAGCGTTTCGGGCAGGGTCGTTCGGTCGATCACGTCGCAGACGGCCACATCGCGGGCCAGAGTGCGCAGGTCGTCGATCCGCCAGCGGTCGCGCTGTTCCATCTGGCCCTGGCCCGGGCCGCCGATGATCCAGAGCGACAGGCCGAGGGCGAGCGCCGCCATCCCGACCAGCACCGCATTGGCGGGTACCGGCAGCGCGGCGAGCCGCAGGCCACGGTCCTCGCGGAAATAGATCAGCACGACGGTGGCCAGCAGGGCCACGGTCAGCGACTTCACGAGGAACCGCGCGGTCACCTGGCCGTCGAGCCACGTGTAGATCAGGAACAGCGCATCCCCCAGCAGGGTGATCACGGCGATCAGCATGGCCAGCGCCGACAGCCAACGGCGTATCTTGCCATGCCTGCGCGACGGATCGGCGGTGGTGGCGCGCCCGTCGGATCGGTCGAGAAAGAAGAACGCCGGGGTGAAGACGATCAGCGCCGCCATCGACCAGCGCAGCCCGGCCAGCCGGTAATAGCTGCCGCTCTCGCCCGGCTCGGGCATCCAATAGTCGATCTGCCCCAGGAAGAGCGTCAGCACATTGCCCGCCACCATGCCGAAGACGACGAAGAGCAGCGCGTAGAACAATGCATCCCGCGCCGCGCTCGACCGCATCGGGCGGGGCACCGCCGCGCCCTCCTGCACCATCCATCCGGCAAGGGCGGCGTCGATCTCGGTCCGCGTCCAGCCGGCCTTGTCCAGGGTGGCGCGAATGGCGTCGGGCGTGTCGCCGCGCCTGAGAGCGGCCTGCACATAGTCCGAAAGCTCCGGCGTTACTGCCATTGGAATACCCCTGGTTTCAATCCGTCCCAGCGTAGCAGATTGTTCTGGCGCCGTACAAAGCCTTGCCGACCCCGGACCGAATCGGCTTGAAGATACGCCGGTCGGGCCGCTAAAGCAGGGCAGTAAGCGACCCTTCCGCAACCCAGCCCGAAAGACCGACATCATGACCCGTATCGTCTATCTCAACGGTGACTACCTGCCCGAAACCGAAGCCAAGGTGTCGATCTTCGACCGCGCCTTCCTGATGGCCGACGGCGTCTACGAGGTGACCAGCGTTCTGGACGGCAAGCTGATCGACTTCGACGGCCACGCCGTGCGGCTTCAGCGGTCGCTGGACGAGCTGGACATGCGCGCGCCCATCGGCAAGGATGCCCTGCTCGAGGTGCACCGCGAACTGGTCCGCCGCAACGGCATCGACGAGGGGCTGGTCTATCTGCAGATCACCCGCGGTGCGCCCGCCGACCGCGATTTCGTCTTCCCCGACCCGGAAACGACCGAGCCCACCATCGTGCTTTTTACGCAGAACAAGCCTGGTCTGGCCCACAGCCCTGCCGCGAAAAAGGGCATGAAGATCATCAGCATCGAGGACCAGCGCTGGGGCCGCCGCGACATCAAGACGGTGCAGCTGCTCTATCCGTCCATGGGCAAGATGATGGCCAAAAAGGCCGGGGCCGACGACGCCTGGATGGTCGAGGACGGCTTCGTGACCGAGGGGACCAGCAACAACGCCTATATCATCAAGGGCAACAAGATCGTCACCCGCGCCCTGTCCAACGACATCCTGCACGGGATCACCCGCGCCGCCGTGCTGCGCTTCGCCCGCGAGGCGCAGATGGAGGTCGAAGAGCGGAATTTCTCGATCGACGAAGCGCAGGCGGCGGACGAGGCCTTCATCACCTCCGCCAGCACCTTCGTGATGCCGGTGGTCGAGATCGACGGCGTCGCGCTGGGCGACGGCACACCGGGCGCCCGCGCGCTGCGCCTGCGCGAAATCTACCTCGACGAATCGCGCAAACAGGCGATCTGAGGTACCCGCACCCGTCTTCATCGATCCAAAAATATCCCCGGGGGTCCGGGGGGCAGCGCCCCCCGGCCGGGGGGGGGGGGCCCCCCCCCCCCCCCCCCCCCCCCCCCGCGCCCCCCCCCCCCCCCCCCCCCCCCCCCCCCGGTCGCCGCGCAACGCGCGGCGAAACCCGGCACAGGGCGCTCCGTTACCCCTTGTCGGTGACGTTTTCCTTGAAGGCCTTCTCGAAGGCCTGCTGCTTGTCGGCGCCGGCGTCGGTCTGGTAGTTGGCCTTCCATTCGGCCATCGTCATCCCGTAGAACACCTCGCGGCCCTCGTCCTTGGACATCTCGATGCCGCGTTCGTTGGCGGCCTCCTGATACCAGCGGCTCAGGCAATTCCGGCAGAACCCGGTGAGGTTCATCATATCGATGTTCTGCACATCCGTGCGGTCTTGCATCAGATGCTGGCGCAAACGGCGAAAGGCGGCGGCCTCGATCTCGATGCGGGTCTGGTCGTCCATGGGGGTCTCCTTGTTCTGTCAGTCGGCAACCTGCGCCAGCGCCGCCTCGAGCAGCGGGGCGAGCCGCGCGCCCCAATGGGCCTGCGCGGCATCGGTTTCGATCAGGTCGTTGCGCAGTTCGATCAGCGTGTTGATGCGGCCATGCCGCAGGCCGTGCCGGTCGATGGCGTCGCCGGGCAGATGGCCCGGATAGGGCTCGTTGCGCCCCACGGTCAGGTCCGGCTCGGCCTGAAGCAGTTCGATCAGCGGATCGGACAGCCGCGCGTCCCAGGCGTGCAGGATCCCCACATGCCAGGGCCGCGACGGCCGGGCGCGCAGCCGTCGGGTAAAGGAATGCACGGCGATTATGGCGATGTCGTCGCGCCGCGCGGCAAGCTCTTCATACGCCTGATGATAGGGGCGGTAGTAGGCGTTCAGCCGCCGTTCGCGTTCCACCGCATCGGCGTCACGGTTGCCCGGGATGACCGACCCGTCATAGATCTTCATCAGCAGGGTGGGGTCGTCCTCGCCCCGGTTCGGGTCGATCACCAGGCGCGAGAAATTCGACAAGAGCACCGGCGCACCCAGCGCCCGTCCCAGCGCCCGCGACACGCCCGCCGCGCCGACGTCATAGGCGATATGGCGTGCCATATCGGCATCGGGCAGCCCCAGAGTTCCGCCCAGATCCGGTGGCACGACGTTAGACGCATGGTCGCAGGTGATCAGAAACCGCGAGTGGCGGTCTTGCCCCTCGATGTGGAATGGTTGGTATATCATAGACCTGTCGTACCTCTCGCGCATGACATAGTCAGTTGCGCGGGGATTGGGAATGGACAATAACGCCGGGGATGCGTTAGCGGTAACAGGGCTCCGCCAACCGCTTTGAACCGAAATTTGGGATCCGATCATATGAGACGTTTGCGCAATGTGAAAATCGTGGCCACGCTTGGCCCGGCCAGTTCGGACTATGACATGATCCGCAAGCTGCACGAGGCCGGGGCCGACGTGTTCCGCCTGAACATGAGCCACGGCAGCCACGACGAAATCCGCGAAAGACACGCCATCATCCGCAAGGTCGAACAAGACCTCGACAGCACCATCGGCATCCTCGCGGATTTGCAGGGGCCGAAGCTGCGGGTCGGTGTCTTCGCCAGGGGCGAGGAAGAACTGGTCGAAGGCGCGTCCTTCCGCATGGACCTCGATCCGGCGGAGGGTGACGCCAATCGCGTGAACCTGCCGCACCCCGAGATCTTCAAAGCTCTTGAGGCGGGCGCGCATCTGCTGGTCAACGACGGCAAGATCCGGCTGCGGGTGGAAAGCTGCGGCGCCGACTTCGCCGATTGCACGGTGATCACCGGCGGCACGATCTCTAACCGCAAGGGCGTGAACGTGCCCGATGTGGTGCTGCCGCTGGCGGCGTTGTCCGACAAGGACCGAAAGGACCTCGAATTCGTCTGTGAACTGGGCGTCGACTGGCTGGCGCTGTCCTTCGTGCAGCGCGCCGCCGACGTCGAAGAGGCGCGGGAACTGGCGGGCAAACGCGCGGCCATTCTGTCGAAGATCGAAAAGCCCGCGGGGGTGAAGGCCTTCGACGAGATCCTGGCGGTCAGTGACGGCATCATGGTGGCGCGCGGCGATCTGGGTGTGGAACTGCCGGTCCAGAACGTGCCGCCGATCCAGAAGCGTCTGATCCGCAAATGCCGCGCCGCCGCCAAGCCGGTGATCGTGGCGACGCAGATGCTCGAATCGATGATCGATTCGCCCATGCCGACCCGCGCCGAGGTGTCGGACGTGGCCACGGCGATCTACGAGGGCACCGACGCGATCATGCTCTCGGCGGAATCGGCGGCGGGCGACTATCCGGTCGAGGCCGTGACCACCATGAACAACGTCGCCGTCGAGGTCGAAAGCGACCCGACCTACACCGAAGTCATCGAGGCCAGCCGCGCCGCCAAGCGCGAAACCATCGCCGACGGCATCGTCGCGGCGGCCCGCGAGATTGCCGAGACCACCGATATCAAGGCGATCTGCTGCTACACCCAGTCGGGAACCACCGCGCTTTTGGTGGCGCGCGAACGCCCGCGGGTGCCGATCCTGGCGCTGTCGTCGCAACAAAGCGCGGCGCGGCGTCTTGCCCTGACCTGGGGGACGACCTGCGTGATCACCACCGAATTGCATCGTTTCAAGGAGGCCGTGGTCGTCGCCGCCCGCGCGGCGACGGAACTGGAATACGCCGGCAAGGACGACCAGATCGTCGTCACCGCAGGTGTGCCGTTCAACACGGCCGGCACGACGAACATCCTGCGCGTGGCGCCCTGTGACGAGCGTTTGATCTACAGCACCGATCCGGGGTAATTTCGGATTGTCGTCAACTGCGACCCGAGGTTGACCGTCATGGACCCCGATACGAGCCTGGTCATGGGCCTGGCGATCGCCGTGCTGTCGGTGCCCGCCATGGTCTCGGCCATGTCCGACGGACGCTCTCCGCGTGCCGCCGCCGTGGCGCTGATCCTCGGCGGTGGGCTGATGGTCTATGCGGTCCAGGCCCGGGAGGGTGGCTACCGGATCGACGAGGTGCCCACGGCGATCTACCGCGTGATCGCCAAATTCACCGGCTGAGCGTCGACAAACGCCCTTGCATCGCAAATAGCGAGCGCCTATACGGCGCGTCTGATCCGCGTGGCCGGCCGGAACGGCATGCCGAGTCGCGCGTGAACGACCCTGAAGGAGAGCGAAATGCCAAAGATGAAGACGAAATCCAGCGCCAAGAAGCGCTTTAAGGTGAGCGCCACCGGCAAGGTGATCAGCGCTCAGGCCGGCAAGCGCCACGGCATGATCAAGCGCACCAAGAAATTCATCCGTGATGCACGCGGGACGACCACCCTGTCCGAGCCCGATGCCAAGATCATCAAGGGCTTCATGCCCTACGACCGCTGAAGCAGGAGGATTAGAGAATGTCCCGAGTCAAAGGCGGAACCGTCACTCACGCACGCCACAAGAAGGTCATCAAGGCCGCAAAAGGCTATTATGGCCGCCGCAAGAACACCTTCAAGGTGGCGGCGCAGGCTGTGGACAAGGCCAACCAGTATGCCACGCGCGACCGCAAGAACCGCAAGCGTAATTTCCGCGCCCTGTGGATCCAGCGGATCAACGCAGCCGTCCGCGCCCATGACGAATCGCTGACCTATTCGCGCTTCATCAACGGCCTGACGCTGGCGGGCATCGAGGTGGACCGCAAGGTACTGGCCGATCTCGCCGTGCACGAGCCCGATGCGTTCAATGCCATCGTGGATCAGGCCAAAGGCGCCCTGGCCGCCTGAGCGCCATACCAACGCTTCACGAAAGGCCCCCGCCGCCCGGCGGGGGCCTTTTTGTTTGCGGTTCACGCTGGCGCGGCCGGAAGATCCTGCTAGCCTGCGGCAATGTCCGATCCCGACGATCCTTTCCGGCACCACCCGGGCCTGCGCGGCAAGATCAAGCCGCCGGTCGAATCGTATTTCCGCGACACCCACCCAGACCGGCTCCACGCCCGCCTGACCGAGGCCGGGGCCCCCACCGACGATCTCTATTCGGTCGACGAGATCGAGGCCCTGCGCGCCCGGTTCCTGGCGCGCCATCCAGGTGGCGATCTCTGGGTCTTTGCCTATGGCTCGCTAATGTGGGACCCGGCCTTCGACTTTGTCGAAATCCGCCGGGCCCGTGCGCCTCTGCACGAGCGCCGGTTCATCCTGAAGGACACCAAGGGCGCGCGCGGGACGGCCGATGCCCCGGGGCTAATGGCCGCGCTCGACGAAGGGCAGGGTTGCCACGGGCTCGCCTTCCGCATCGCGGCCAAGGACGTGTCGCGGGAAACCCGCCGCATCTGGTTTCGCGAACAGATTGCCCCAGCCTATCACGCCAGGCTGATCCAGCTCGATACCGACCACGGCAAGATCGACGCGTTGGGGTTCGTCGCCAACCACGCCGCCGCCTCGATCGAGGCCGATCTCAGCTTCGAGGAACAGGTGCGCTATTGTGCGACCGGGCAGGGGTTCCTGGGCACCTCGCTGGAATATGTCGAGAACCTTTGCGGGCATTTCGCCGAGCTGGGCATCGTCGATCCGGAACTGGAAAAGCTTGCCGCCGCCGCACGGGCCTACTGAGCCCCGCGCTTGCACCCGTTGACCCATGCCGCTAGGGATGCGCGCAACGAATTTGGAGCCCGAGCGATGGAAGATCTGCGCCAGAAATATATCGACCTGATCGCCAGTGCCGCCGACGAGGCCGCGCTGGAAGAGCTGCGCGTGCAAGCAGTCGGCAAGAAGGGTGAAATCAGCCTGAAGATGCGCGAGCTGGGCAAGATGACGCCCGAGGAACGCCAGGTCGCGGGCCCTGCGCTGAACGCGCTCAAGGACGAGATCAATTCGGCGCTGGCCGCTAAGAAGGCGGCGCTGGCGGATGCGGCGCTCGACGAACGGCTGCGCGGCGAATGGCTCGACGTGACCTTGCCGGGCCGTGCGCGCCGCGCCGGAACGATTCATCCGGTCAGCCAGGTCAGCGAAGAGGTGACGGCGATCTTTGCCGACATGGGCTTTGCGGTGGCCGAAGGGCCGCAGATCGACACCGACTGGTACAATTTCGACGCCCTCAACATCCCGGGCCACCACCCCGCGCGGGCCGAGATGGACACGTTCTACATGCACCGCGACGAGGGCGACGATCGCCCGCCCCACGTGCTGCGCACGCACACCTCGCCGGTGCAGATCCGGCACATGGAAAAGCACGGCGCGCCCTGCCGGATCATCGCGCCGGGCCGCGTCTACCGCGCCGATTACGACCAGACCCACACGCCGATGTTCCACCAGGTCGAGGGCCTGGCCATCGACCGTGACATCAGTATGGCCAACCTGAAATGGGTGTTGGAGGAATTCTTTGCCGCCTTCTTCGAGGTCGAGGGCGTGAAGACCCGCTTCCGCGCTTCGCATTTCCCGTTCACCGAACCTTCGGCCGAGGTCGATATCCAGTGTTCCTGGGTCGACGGGCAGTTGAAAGTGGGTGAAGGCGACGGCTGGCTGGAGGTGCTGGGCTCTGGCATGGTGCATCCCAAGGTGTTGTCGGCTGCCGGGGTGGACCCGGACCAGTGGCAGGGCTTTGCCTTCGGCATGGGGATCGACCGGATCGCCATGCTGAAATACGGCATCCCCGACCTGCGCGCCTTCTTTGATTCAGACCTGCGCTGGCTGCGCCACTACGGTTTTGCCGCGCTGGACGTGCCAACGCTGCACGGCGGGCTGTCGCGGTAAGCGTTCCCCGGCTGCGGCGGCCTTTGGTGGCCCTGAATTTCGGCGCGCTACGCTGCGCCGACCGGGGGGGGGGGGGGGGGGGGGGGGGGGGGGGGGGGGGGGGGGGGGGGGGGGGGGGGGGGGGGGGGGGGGGG
>NZ_JAWHTD010000023.1:0-61826 GCF_032586235.1 Aestuariicoccus sp. MJ-SS9 | reverse complement strand
GGCCCCCCCCCCCCCCCCCCCCCGCCCGGGGGGGGGGGGGGGGGGGGGGGGGGGGGGGGGCCGCCCCCCCCCCCCCCCCCCCCCCCCGCCCCCCCCGCGCCGCGCCCCGGGCCCCCCCCCCCCCCCCCCCCCCCCCCCCACCAACCCACCCCCCCCCCCCCCCCCCCCCCCCCCCCCCCCCCCCCCCCCCCGGATCGCCGCGCTTCAGCGCGGCGAAGGCAGCTCAGGCCGCTTTCAGCTGCAGCCGGCGGCGGTGCAGCACCGGCTCGGTATAGCCCGAGGGCTGGGTGCGTCCCTCGAAGACCAGCTCGCAGGCCGCCTGATAGGCGATACCGTCAAAGCCGGGCGCCATGGGGCGATAGGCCGGATCGCCGGCGTTCTGGCCATCCACCACCTCGGCCATACGGCGCATGATCTCGGTCACGTCCTCGCGGCTAACCACGCCGTGGTGCAGCCAGTTGGCGATATGCTGCGCCGAGATGCGGCAGGTCGCGCGGTCCTCCATCAGGCCGACATCGTTGATATCGGGCACCTTGGAACAGCCGACCCCCTGGTCGATCCAACGCACCACATAGCCCAGGATGCCCTGCGCGTTGTTCTCCACCTCGCGCATGATCTGCTCGCGGCTCCACTTGCGGAAGGCGGCCAGCGGAATGTCGAGGATCGTGTCCACATGCGCGCGCCGTCCGCCCTTGCGCAGCTTGTCCTGCACGGCGAAGACATCGACCTTGTGGTAATGCAGCGCGTGCAGCGTGGCCGCCGTGGGCGACGGCACCCAGGCGCAATTCGCGCCCGCCTTGGGATGCTCGATCTTCTGCTCCAGCATCGCCGCCATCATGTCGGGCATGGCCCACATGCCCTTGCCGATCTGCGCCTTGCCCGACAGCCCGCATTCAAGACCGATATCGACATTGCGGTTCTCATAGCCGCCGATCCACGCCTTGCGCTTGATGAAATCCTTGCGGCTGAAGGGCCCGGCCTCCATCGAGGTGTGGATCTCGTCGCCGGTACGGTCGAGGAACCCGGTGTTGATGAACGCCACCCGGTGACGGGCGGCACGGATGCATTGCTTGAGGTTCACCGATGTGCGGCGCTCTTCGTCCATGATGCCCAGCTTGACGGTGTATTGCGGCAGGCCCAGCACCTTTTCCACAAAGGTAAAGGTCTCGTCGGCGAACGTCACCTCTTCGGGGCCGTGCATCTTGGGCTTGACCACATAGACCGACCCGCAATGGGAATTGCGCGCGCCTTCGGTCTTTTGCAGATCGTGCATGGCGATCAGGGTGGTCACCATGGCGTCCATCAGCCCTTCATAGATCTCCTCGCCGTCGCGGGTGAGGATCGCGGGGTTGGTCATCAGGTGGCCCACATTGCGCACCAGCATCAGCGCGCGGCCCTTCACCGTCACCTCGCCGCCACCCGGCGCGGCATAGGTCAGGTCGGGGTTGAGCGCGCGGGTCAGCGTCTTGCCGCCCTTCTCGAAGGTCTCGGTCAGATTGCCCTGCATCAGGCCCAGCCAGTTGCCATAGGCCTGCGCCTTGTCCTCGGCGTCGACGCAGGCGACGCTGTCCTCGCAATCCATGATCGCCGAGATCGCCGATTCCAGACGCACATCCGCCAGCCCGCATTGATCGCGGCTGCCGATGGGATGGGTGCGGTCGAAGACCAGCTCCACATGCAGCCCGTTGTTGCGCAGCAGGATCGCCTCGGGCGCCATCGGGTGACCCCGGTAGCCGATGAATTTCGACGGATCGGCCAGCGGCATGTCATCGACCAGCAGCGCGCCCTTGCGGATGTGATAGCGTTCGGCGTCCGCGTGGCTGGTGCCGTCGATCGGAAAGGCCTCGTCGAGGAACACCCGCGCGCGCGCCACCACCCGCGACCCGCGGCCCTTGTCGTATCCGCCCTTGGGCGCCGGGCCGCCCATGGCGTCGGTGCCGTAGAACCCGTCGTAAAGGCTGCCCCACCGCGCGTTGGCGGCGTTCAGCGCATAGCGCGCGTTGGTGATCGGCACCACCAGCTGCGGGCCGGGGACCGAGGCGATCTCGGGGTCGGTGTTGGCGGTGTCGATCTCGAAATCGTCGCCCTCGGGCAGCAGATAGCCGATCTCGGTCAGGAAGGCCTTGTAGGCCTCGTGGTCGTGCGGCTGGTTGCGGCGCTTGATGTGCCATTCGTCGATCTGGCGCTGGATCGTTTCGCGCGTCTCGAGCAGCGCGCGGTTGCGCGGACCGAAATCATGGGCAAGGTCCGACAGGCCTTTCCAGAAAACATCCGCGTCCACGCCCGTGCCGGGCAGCGCGCGGCTTTCGATGAAGTCGAACAGGA
The DNA here is from genome assembly GCF_032586235.1 of Aestuariicoccus sp. MJ-SS9. Classification (NCBI taxonomy): domain Bacteria; kingdom Pseudomonadati; phylum Pseudomonadota; class Alphaproteobacteria; order Rhodobacterales; family Paracoccaceae; genus Aestuariicoccus; species Aestuariicoccus sp. MJ-SS9. The sequence continues at coordinate 59,501 of NZ_JAWHTD010000023.1, read as the reverse complement.
TCCGGTCGATCTGCAGTCCGTGACGCTCTACGCGGTTGGCCATGTCGTTCCCCTCGCCGTTTGTATGCAATGGTCCACTATCTAGAAAAGGCGTTTCCGATAGGCAACAGGAGACGGTCGTTTTACTTACCAATTTCCCAATTTGACGCGAGCCTGGGCCGCGCCACTCCCGGCCAGTACACGCCTTAAGGGAAAATTAACCAGAAATCGCCGCCCGATTGCCACGATTTCCGCCGCATTCGCTGACATTCATTGGACCCGCGAGATGGAACCCCCGGACGATGCCGACCTACAGTTTCCTTGGATACGATGACAATCAGCTCTTCGGTGACGGCGGCACGCCGACCGAGGGCGGGACGATCACCTTCACCTCGCCCGCCGATCACCAGCTGGTCTTCACCGATGACGACGCCTTCCTCGAGGACGGGCTCAGCACGCTCGACGACGAGGATCTCGATCAGCAGGTCACCGTCTACGACGAGACCGGCGCGGTCGAGACCAGCGGCCAGGTGCAGCCGCGCGAGCGGATCGTTCTGGACGACGGCACCAACACCTACGTGATGTACCGCGTCTATGTCGCGGCCTCGGATTCCTATTATTACATCTTCGAAGAACCCGCCCCGGATCTGAACACCACCTATACGGTGACCAGCGTCACCACGCAGAATTCCACGCCCTACACCAGCTTTTCCCAGACCGGCGTGGCCTGTTTCGCGCGCGGGACGCGGATCCTGACGCCGCGCGGCTGGCGCGCGGTCGAGCAGTTGAAGCCCGGCGCGCGGGTGATGACGCTGGATCACGGCGCGCAGCGTGTCATGTGGGTGGGACAGCGCCACATCACCGGCCCCCAACTGGCCGCCGCGCCGAACCTGCGGCCCTACCGCATCCGGGCGGACGCCATTCGCCCGGGCGTGCCCTGCCGCGATCTGATCCTGTCGCCTGTCGGGCAGCGCCATCGCCCGCACCTTTGGTGCGTCCGAGGTGCTGGTGGCCTGCCACACGCTCGAATCCCTCGACGGCGTGGATCAGATCCAGCCGCGGCTGGGGGTCGACTACTTTCACATCGCCACCCGCCGGCACGAGGTGATCTGGGCCGAGGACCTGAGCAGCGAGACTATGCTCGTCTCGGACCGCACCGCCCCCTGGACCCAAGAGCCCTCCGCCGGTGCGCCCGCGGTGTTTGCCGACGCCGACATGACGCCGGCGCGAAAGATACTCGACAATCCGTCGGCGCGGCTTCTGGCCGCGATGATGCGCCAGCCCGCGGGCTGCTTGGCGGCATAGCTCAGGCGGCGACGTCCTCGGCCTGCTGGCGCTGCCAGAGCGCGGCATAACGCCCGCGCCGGGCCAGCAGATCGTCATGCGTGCCCTCCTCGACCACCTCGCCGTTTTCCAGCACGACGATGCGGTCGGCATCGGCGATGGTCGAAAGCCGGTGCGCGATGGTGATCACCGTGCGCCCCTCGCCCGCGCGTTTCAGCGCGGTCTGGATCGAGGCCTCTGTCTCGGTGTCGAGCGCGCTCGTCGCCTCGTCCAGCAGCAGGATCGGCGGGTCCTTGAGCAGCGTGCGCGCGATGCCCACGCGCTGTTTCTCCCCACCCGAAAGCTTCAGTCCCCGCTCACCCACGGCGGTGTCGTAGCCCTCGGGCAGCGCCGCGATGAAGTCGTGGATCTGGGCAGCGCGCGCGGCGGCGACGATTTCCTCCTCACTGGCGCCGGCGCGGCCATAGGCGATGTTGTAGCGGATCGTGTCGTTGAAAAGCACCGTGTCCTGCGGCACCACGCCAATGGCGTCGTGCAGGCTGTCCTGGGTGACATCGCGCACATCCTGCCCGTCGATGCTCAGCGCGCCGCCCTGCACGTCGTAGAACCGGAAAAGCAGCCGCCCGATGGTCGACTTGCCGGACCCCGAGGGGCCCACCAGCGCCACGTTCTCGCCCGCGCCCACGTTCAGGCTGACGCCCTTCAGGATGGGCCGGGCCGGGTCATAGCCGAAGGCCACGTTGTCAAACCGGACCACCCCGCCGTTGACCGCGAGGTCAGGCGCGCCGGGCTTGTCGGCCACCTCGCGCGGCTGTTCCAAGAGGTCGAACATCTCGCCCATGTCCACCAGCGCCTGCCGGATCTCGCGGTAGACGGTGCCGAGGAAGTTCAGCGGCATGGTGATCTGGATCATGTAGGCGTTGACCATTACGAAATCGCCCACCGTCAGGTCGCCGTTCTGCACGCCGAGCGCGGCCAGGATCATCACGATGACAAGCCCGCCGGTGATCAGCAAGGACTGGCCGAAGTTCAGAAACGCCAGCGACGTGGCGGTCTTGATCGCCGCACTTTCATAGTTGCGCATGGCGGCGTCGTAGCGGTCGGCCTCGCGCGTCTCGGCGCCGAAATACTTGACGGTTTCAAAGTTCAGCAGGCTGTCGATCGCCTTTTGATTGGCGTCGGTGTCCTGGTCGTTCATCTCGCGCCGCAGCTTCACGCGCCATTCGGTGACCTTGAAGGTGAACCAGACGTAAAGCGCGATGGTGATGACGACGACGGCCAGATACCAGACATCGAAGAGGAAAAAGAGCACCGCCGCGACCAGCGTCAGTTCGAGGATCAGCGGCCCCACGCTGAACAGCATGAAGCGCAGCAGGAAATCCACGCCCTTGACGCCCCGCTCGATGATGCGGCTCAGCCCGCCGGTCTTGCGGGTGATGTGATAACGCATCGACAGGCGGTGGATATGGGTAAAGGTCTCAAGCGCGAGGGTCCGCAGGGCCCGCTGGCCCACCTTGGCGAAGACCGCGTCGCGCAATTGCTGGAAGCCCACCGTCATCAGCCGCGCCACGCCGTAGGCGACGGTCAGCCCCACCGCCCCCAGCAGCAGGTCCGAGGCGTCGCCCCCCAGCGTGTCGACCGCCGCCTTGTAAAGCAGCGGTGTGGCCACGGCGATGACCTTGGCCAGAACCAGCATCGCCAGCGCGATCACCACACGGTTGCGCACCCAGGGTTTGTCGTCGGGCCAAAGATAGGGCACCACCCGGCGGATCGTGCGCGCGCCCGAGCGGCGCTCGGCGGCGGCGATCTCGGCGGCGGTGGCGTTGGCGGTTGCGGCGTCAGCGGGCATGGGCGGCGGTCCTCGGCTTGGGATGCGTCATGTAAGACGGGCCGCCCCGATTGGCCAGCCCCCGCCGGTATTTGCCCCCGCGCCGCGCGCCTTGTCTGACCGCGAAGTCCCGGGGCGCGCCCGGGACGGTGTGGCGCGGGAGAGGTGGCCGGTCACTCGTCGGGTAGAGTGAAGATCTGGCCGGGATAGATCAGATCGGGGTCGCGGATCGAGTCGCGGTTGGCCTCGAAGACGCGCACATACGCGATCCCCTCGCCGTAGCGGTCGCGGGCGATGGCCCAGAGCGTATTGCCCGGCTGCACCGTCACGGCGGTCAGAGGCCCGGCGACGGCACCCGCCGCCTCGGCCAGCGCCTCGGGCGATTCGCGCAGGAACGGGCTTTCCGCGCGGGCGACCACCGTCCCGCTGGCGTCGACCTGGTCGACCCTCAGCGTGTAGGTGCCGGTATCGACCTCGGGCAATTCGGTGCGCCATGTCCCGTCGCGCCCGATCCGGACGGTGGCGACGGGGCGGTTGTCGAGGTAGACGCGGACGAAATCCGTACCGCCGCCGCGACCTGAGAGCGCCACCTCGCCATCCGCGTCATAGGTGATCGCCCCGATGTTCAGCTGGCTTTGCGCGACAGGCTGGCCGCCGGGCCCCTGCGGCGCTTGCAGGACATCGACGCCGCCCGGGCGCGACACGATCACCGTCGGCGCGGGCGCGGGGCCGGGATCGGAGGCGGTCGCCGGGGCCGAAGGCGCGGCGGCGACGGTCTCTGACGGGCTCGGCACCGGAGCGTTTTGCGCAACCTCGGGCGCCGCGGTTGCCGGAGTGTCGGCGGCATCGTCGGCGGCGGTTTCCGTTGAGGTCGCCGGAGCGGGTGCCTGCGCCGCTTCCGTACCCGCCGCCGGGGCAGTTTCCGTGCCTTCCGCCGGAGCGGGTGCCTGCGCCGTTTCCGAGCCGGTCGTCGCGGAGGGCGCGGCGGTCGTGCCCGGGCCGGCCGGCGGTGCGGCGGCTGTTTCGGTACTGGCCGAAGGTTCAGGTGCGGCGGTCGTTTCGTTGCTGGCCGTCGGGGCGGGCGCTGCGGTCGTCTCCGAGCTGGACGCAGACGCCGTGACCGTGTCGGTGCCCGCTCCCGGCGTCTCCGGGGCGGGAGGCTCGAGCGCGGCAATCGCCTCTTCCTCTAGCGCGGAACCGCCCTGCCCGCCGGTTTCCGCGACGCGCGGCGCTGGCGCGCCGGGGGCCGGGGTTCCCTCAACCTCGGTTTCGGCGATAGCGGTATCCGGCGCGTCCTCTTGGGTGGCGTCCCCGACGGGGGCCGCCGTATCCGCGGGTTCGCCAGCGGCAGGGGCAGACGCCCCGGCGTCGGCAGCCTGCGCATCGTCACCGGCCCCGGTGCCAGAGGGTGCGGCGGCCACGGCCACCGGGGTGGGTGCTATGATGACCTCTTCCTCAGAGGCGACGGCCTCGCCTTCGGGGTCCATGACCATGGTCAGGGTGCGCGGCGCATCGCTGGGCGGCAGGTCGAGGAAGGCGGCGAAGCGGCCCGTGCCGTCGGTGTCGATCCGCGACGCCTCTTGCCCGTTGACCAGCAGCGCGATGCTGGAGCGCGCCACGCCCTGCCCCGCGATCAGCGTCAGCCCGTCGGCTTCGACCCGCACGGTGTCGAATCGCGGGGGCTGCGGGGCGGTTGGTTCATCCGCGGCCGGCGCGGCCTGCGGCGCGGCGGCGGTGTCGGTGGCGCTCTCGGGGGCGGCGCTTTCGGGGGCCGCCGGTTCGGGCGCGGGGGTCGACACAGCCGTTTCGGGCGCCACGGCCGTGCGAGGCCCGAGGACCCCGGTTGCGTAGAGCACGGCGATCAGGCCGCCGATCGCGACCGCCGCCAGTCCAAGGCCGCCCCAGCCGGCACCGAACGCAACTTTTTTCATTCTCATTCCTTGCTATCCGCACGCCGCCGGCACGATCTGTGCCGATCCCCCGATGCGCGGTTGAGCGTGTATAGCAAGCGCGTTATCACCGGTCAAAACGCCATTTCCCCAACAAGGCCGCGCCCATGTCCCAAAAATCCATCTGCGTCTATTGCGGATCGCGCCTCGGCGCGGATCCGGCCTATGCCGAAGCTGCACACGCGCTTGGCGCGGGGCTTGCGTCCGAGCGCTGGCGGCTGGTCTACGGCGCGGGCGACGTGGGTCTGATGGGCGAGACCGCGCGCGCCGCGCAGGCCGCCGGGGCCGACACTTTCGGCGTCATCCCCAAGCATCTGCTGGACTGGGAGGTGGGCAAGACCGATCTGACGCGCTTTATCGTGACCGAGACCATGCACGAGCGCAAAAAGGTCATGCTGATGAATGCCGATGCGGTGGTCGTGCTGCCCGGCGGGGCCGGGTCGCTGGACGAGTTCTTCGAGGTGCTCACCTGGCGGCAGCTGGGGCTGCACGAAAAGCCCATTCTGCTCTTGAACGTGAACGGCTATTGGGACCCGCTCGAGACGCTGTTGCAGCATGTGGTGGATCAGGGCTTTGCCGATGCTTCGCTTTTGGGCTTCGTCACCTCGGTGGGCAGCGTCGAAGACGCCTTGGCCGCCCTGCGCCGCGCCCTGTCATGACCCAGATGCGCGGCGGAATAGATCGCCAGCGCCGTCCAGATCAACCCGAAGGTGACGGCGTGCAGCAGCCCGAACGGCTCGCCGAAAAGAACGACCGCGCAGAAGAATTGCAGCGTCGGATTGAGGTATTGCACCAGCCCGACGGTCGCCATCGACGCCCGCTGCGAGGCGTATGAGAAAAGGATCAGCGGCAGCGCGGTCAGCAGCCCCGACAGGATCAGCAGCGCCGAGGTGGCCGGGTCGCCCGCGCCAAAGACACCCCCCGCCCCCCCGGCATGATGCAGCCAGACCAGCCAGGCCAGCGCGATCGGGCTGAGCATCGTCACCTCGGCGGTCACCGACACCACCGGCCCCACCGGCAGCCGCTTCTTGATCAGCCCGTAAAGCCCGAAGGTCGTGGCCAGGATCAGCGAAATCCAGGGCGGCGCGCCCAGCCCCACCGACAGGATCAGCACCGCCAGCGCCGCCAGCCCCACCGCGAGGATCTGCGGCCGCGACAGCCGCTCGCCCAGCACCAGCACGCCCAGCATCACCGATACCAGCGGAAAGATGTAATAGCCCAGGCTGGCCTCGGTCGTGCGGTCGATCTGGATGGCGTAGATGAACAGGAACCAGTTGCACGACACCAGCAGCGCCGCCGTCAGGATGCGCCCGACCGTCGCCCGCGACAGCGCCGCCCGCAGCGCGCCCAGCCGGCCCTGCAGCGCCAGAAGCGCGGTGAAGATCACCAGCGACCAGACGGTCCGATGCGCCAAAAGCTCGGACGGCGGGACATGCACCAGGAGCTTGTAAAAGACCGGCGACAGCCCCCAGATCGTGCAGGCCCCGATCAGGGCCAGAAGGCCGGTATATGGATGCTGCATGGATGGGTCCCGACGGCTGATGCTCCGCACTTAGACAGCTGCGCCGCCCCATGCAAGCGGCGCGCCCCCGCTCAGCCCAGTTCCGCGCGCAAGAGCGCCTCGATCTTGTCGATGGGATGGTTGGTGAGGGTCTTGGGAAGCTCGGCGACAATGCGGTCGGCCACCTCCTTGTGCATCGCGTCGCGCAGATCGCCCAGCACATGCGGCGGCGCGACCACGACCAGCCGGTCAAAGGCCCCCTTGTGCACCTGCCGGTACAGGACTTCGGCCAGATCGTGGGCGAACCGTTCCTTGGCAAGCTGATGCCAGTCGGTCTCTTCCATTGCCGATCTTTGCCCTGATCCGCCATCCGCCCGGCGGCCCTGAGGCCCGGTGGATTGGTCGCGATTTGACGGATTGTCCTGCGATTGCAGCCGCACCACGTTGAGATCGGGGGTTTCGGCATCCAGATCGTTGCGCAGAAACAGCGCCTTTTCGCCATCGGCCACCAGAACCCATGTGCCTTGGGTGAGCGTCGTCATCCTTTTCCCTCCTGCGTGTCGTTCCCGCCAACGGGCCCCGGATGCATAGGCACCCGGCGGCCCGATTGACGCTCTTGGGGAACCGCACGCGCCGCCGAATCCGACCCGCAAACGCAAAGCGCCCCGGATGACAGCATCATCCGGGGCGCCCCATCGTGCATTGATCAGGATCAGGCGTTGGAAAGACGCTCGGCCACGTTTTCCCAGTTCACCAGGTTGTCCAGGAAGTTGGCCAGGTAGGCCGGCCGCTTGTTGCGGAAGTCGATGTAGTAGGAATGCTCCCACACGTCGCAGCCCAAGAGCGCGGTCTGGTTGAAGCACAGCGGGTTCACGCCGTTTTCGGTCTTGGTCACCTTCAGCGTGCCGTCGGTGTCGACCACCAGCCAGGCCCAGCCCGAGCCGAACTGCCCGGCGCCCGCGGCCGAGAAGTCTTCCTTGAACTTCTCGACGCTGCCGAAGGCGTCGACAAGACGGCTTTCCAGCTCGCCCGGCATGGTGCTGGCGTCGGGGCCCATCATTTCCCAGAACTGGTTGTGGTTCCACAGCTGCGAGGCGTTGTTGAAGATGCCCGACTGCGCCACGGCGCCGGCCTGGTAGGTGCCCTTGACGATCTCTTCGAGCGGCTTGCCCTCCCACTCGGTGCCCGCGACCAGCTTGGCGCCGTTGTCGGCATAGGCCTTGTGGTGGATGTCGTGGTGATACTCCAGCGTTTCCTTCGACATGCCCTTGGAGGCAAGCGCGTCGTGTGCGTAGGGAAGATCGGGAAGTTCGAATGCCATGTCAGGCCCCCTCGTTGTGAAATGAGTGTCTGGGCACTAACTGAGCGTTCGGCGGCCCCGCGTCAAGGCTTGGTCGGTGCGGGGCGGGTCAATTCCGCTGTTTCACCTCGCACTGGCCAGCGGCCTGAAAGAGCCTGTCGTACCCCAGCGGGCGGGCGGTCGCCATGGCGCTGCCATCGCCGCGCTGATAGGTCAGACGATAGCTCATCCGGGCCGATTGCCCCCCCGCCCCACGCACGAAAAGCTCCCATGCGAATGTGATGCGCCGGGCGTTGTCGGTCACGATGCGCCCCTCGACAGGGGCGCGGTCGTTGAACGACAGGATGAGGATATCCGACACCACCACCCGATCCGCCGCCGCGTCGTGGCCGATGAATACGAAATCCGCCAGCCAGCGGTTTTCGGCGCTGGGGGTCAGCAGACATTCATAGATCGTCGCCGCGCGGGCGTCGCCAGCGGCCGCGAGTGCGATCAGAAGACAGATGATATGCCGCACTGCTACCTCCCGGGCGTGATCGACGCCCAAGATGCGGCGGCGCGGCGAATTCCGCAACAGGAACCGGCGATGCAGGTCCTGGATGCGGGGCCCGGATGCGGGACCTAGAAAAAGCCGACGCGGGCCTTGGGATCGGCGGCGGTGCAGAGCAGATCGTTCACATATCCCGCCACCGAGCGGAAGCAGACCAGCTGGGCGGTCGTCTCGTCGGTCAGCCAGAAGGCCCCGGCCACCTGCGCCAGCCGCGAGCGGCGCAGCTCACCCACCGCGAAGACGCCCGGCGCCATGTCGACCGGCGCAAGCTTGGCGATGACCTCGCGCACCGCGCCGCCCGAAAGGCGGAAGAACGCCCGCGCGTCCGAAACGTTGACCGCCAGCGCGTGCTCGCCCGAGAGTGCGTCCGCCAGCGCCGCCGCCTTTGCGGCCGCCTCGCCGTAAGGGCAGAGCAACAGCAGCTCGTCCGGCGACATCCAGCCGACAGCGCCTTCGGCCCCGTGCACGATGCGCCGCCGGTCGGGCAGCGCGCAGCCCGTGGCGGCCTTGACCGCCCCGGCAAGCGCGGACGACGACAGATCGCCGCGCAGGGTGATCATGCCTTGCAGGCCCGCCTCTTCGACCGTGACCAGCCCGTCGAAACGCGCCTTGTTCAGAACGCTTGTCGCCTCAGACATTTTGCTTGTCTCCGTTGGGGTCGAAAAAGACGGGGCTGACGATCTTGGCCTTGACGCGCCCGCCGTCGGTCCTGGCGAACTCGATCACCTCGCCCATGCGGTCGGGGCCGTTCAGCACCAGCCCCATGGCGATGCCCTTGCCCAGGGTCGGCGAGAAATAGGTCGAGGTGACGCGGCCTTGGGTGTTGAGCTGGCCGTTGGCGTTGTGGCCTTCGGCCACCGCATAAGCGCCGTCGGGCAGGACCGAACCATCGGTCGTCTCGAGCCCCACCAACTTCCAGCGGGCGGGATCGGTCATGTGGCTGCGCTGCTGCGCGCGTTTGCCCAGGTAATCCTCTTTCTTCTTCGAGATCGCCCAGTCAAGGCCCAGATCCTGCGGAATGATCGTGCCGTCGGTCTCGTCGCCGATCATGATAAAGCCCTTCTCGGCCCGCATGATATGCAGCGCCTCGGTGCCGTAGGGGGTCGCGCCCCACTCGGCCCCGTCGGCCAGCAGCCGGTCCCAGAAGGCACGGCCGGTGTTGGCGGGCACGGCGATTTCATAGCTGAGCTCGCCCGAGAACGAGATCCGGTAGACCCGGCAAGGGAACCCGCCCAGCGTACCGTCCGCCCAGCCCATGAAGGGCAGCGCCTCGGCCGACACGTCCATGCCGCCCAGCTTTTCCAGAAGCTTGCGGGCGTTGGGGCCGACCACGGCGATCTGCGCGAATTGCTCGGTCAGGTTGGCGGTGTAGACCTTCCAGTCCCACCATTCGGTCTGCAGCCATTCCTCCATATGGGCATGGATGCGGTCAGCGCCGCCGGTGGTGGTGTGGCAAAGGAACGTTTCGTCGTCGATCCGCGCCACCACGCCATCGTCGGTCAGAAAGCCGTTTTCGCTGCACATCAGCCCATAGCGGCATTTGCCCGGTTTCAGGCTGCTCATCATGTTGGTGTAGAGCATGTCGAGGAACTTTGCCGCGTCCGGGCCCTTCACCAGGATCTTTCCCAGCGTCGAGGCGTCCAGGAGCCCGAGGCTATCGCGGGTCGCGCGGACCTCGCGGTGAACCGCGCCTTCGATGGATTCGCCATCGCGCTGGAAGCAATAGGGCCGGCGCCAGTGGCCCACCGGCTCCCAATCGGCGCCGTTTGCCGCGTGCCAGTCGTGCATCGGGGTCTTGCGGATGGGCTGGAAGATGTCGCCCCGCGCCTCGCCCGCGATGGCGCCCATGGAAATGGGCGTGTAGGGCGGGCGGAAGGTGGTGGTGCCGACCTGGGGAATGTCTTCGCCCAATGCATGAGAAAGCGTGGCGAGGCCGTTGATATTACTCAGCTTCCCCTGATCCGTGGCCATGCCCAGCGTGGTATAGCGCTTGGTGTGTTCGACGCTTTCGAACCCCTCTTGCGCGGCGAGCTGCACGTCGGTCACCTTGACGTCGTTCTGATAGTCGAGCCAGGCCTTGGCGCGCAGTTTGCGCGCCGCGCCCTGGGGCATCAGCCAGACCGGCTCGAGCGGCGCCTCATCCGGCGCTGCCGCCTGCGGCGCAGCTTCCGTCTTCGGCGCGAGGCCCAGAGCGGCCAGCGTGGATTTCGCAATGGTATTAGCGTCTTGCAGGCTGGTGTTGAGGTGCATGTGACCGTTGGCGCTGCCTGCTGCCGCGACGAAAGGCGCGCCGTCGTGACCGGTGGGCGCGCGGCTGGCGTCCGGGCGGAAGAAGGCGTTCTGCGCGTCCCAGGTCAGCTTGCCGCCGCAATGGGACCAGAGGTGCACCACCGGCGACCAGCCGCCGGACATGGCGACCGCGTCGCAATGGATCTCGTCCAGCACCGCGCCTTCGCCGGCCTGTGCGCAGATCTGCACGCTGATCACGCGTTTGAGCCCGCGGACGTTGGCGATGCCGCGACCCGTCTCGACCCGGATGCCGAGCGCCTTTGCCTCTTCCATCAGCGCGCCGCCGCCGCTGGTGCGGGCATCGATGATAGCGGGCACCTCGAGACCGGCTTTCTTCAGTGTCAGGGCGGTGCGGTAGGCGTCGTCGTTGTTGGTCACGACCACGGTGCGGTCGCCCGGGGAGACGCCGTAATTCACCACGTAGTCGCGCACGGCGCTGGCCAGCATGACGCCGGGAATGTCGTTGCCGGCAAAGCTGAGCGGGCGTTCGATGGCCCCCGTTGCGGTGATTATCTGCCGTGCGCGGATGCGCCAGAGCCGGTGCCGGGGGCCGCCCTGATCGGGGGCATGGTCGGTCAGGCGTTCGTATCCCAGAACGTAGCCGTGGTCATAGACACCCGCCCCCATCGTGCGGGTGCGAAGCCGGACATTACCCATCTTCTCAAGGGCTTCCAGCGCCTTCTTGACCCAGTCTTCGGGCGTCACGCCGTCGATTTCGCCGCCGTCGACCGGCGCGCGGCCGCCCCAATGGGCGTCCTGCTCGATCAGCAGGACCTTCGCTCCGGCGGCCCCCGCCGTGAGCGCGGCCTGCAGCCCCGCGACGCCGCCGCCGACGATCAGCAGATCGACGAAAGCGTAGAAATGCTCGTAGCGATCGGCGTCCCGGGTTTCTGCGTCGGGCGCCTTGCCCAGACCGGCGGACTGGCGGATGAAAGGCTCGTAGACGTGCTTCCAGAGCGGGCGCGGATGCATGAACATCTTGTAGTAAAAGCCCGCAGGCAGGAAGCGCGACAGCGCGTTGTTGACCGCGCCCACGTCGTATTCGAGGCTGGGCCAGTGGTTCTGCGACGCGGCCGCGAGCCCGTCGAAAAGCTCGGTCGTGGTGGCGCGCTGGTTCGGTTCGAACCGCGCGCCCTTACCGAGGTTCACCAGCGCGTTGGGCTCTTCGGCGCCCGAGGCCACGATGCCGCGCGGACGGTGATATTTGAAGCTGCGGCCCACCAGCATCTGGTCGTTGGCCAAGAGCGCCGAGGCGAGCGTGTCGCCCTTCAGGCCCCGCAGCCATTTGCCGTTGAAGGTAAACTTGATCTGCTGGCTGCGGTCGGTCAGACGGCCGCCTGTGGCAAGACGCGTGCTCATGTGTCAGGCCTTTGCGATAGCGGAGGCGACGGAGCCTCCTGCGGGAGTATTTTTGCCAAGAAGAAGGATCATTTCAGATCTCTCCAGGTCCAGCCCGGGCGCTTTTCGGTGATTTTCGCCATGAGGTCGGCGGGCGGTTCGGTGGTCTGGGCGATGTAGGTGCCGAAGACCTCTAGCGAGGCGGTGCAGCGGGCGGCGTGAAACCACTTGCCGCAGCCGTTGACGTGCCGCCATCGTTCGAAATGCACGCCGCGAGGGTTTTCGCGCATGAAGAGGTAGCCCTCGAACGCATCGTCGTCCGAGCCGGGGCCGTGGCGGGTCAGATGCGCCTCGCCGCCGGCGTGAAGCTCGGTTTCCTCGGCGTGGACGCCGCAATAGGGGCATTCAAGGATCAGCATGTAAGGCATCCTTCGCTCGGAATAAAACTCGCAAAGCCCCACTGGACAGTCGCGGTCGCGGTAATCAGCATGGCCCAAAATTCTTTGGATTGGACCAACACAAGGAATTGTTCTTTGTAAGGAGGTTCCTCAATAAATCCAAAGTCTAGAACAAAGCCCGCCTCGCTGAGTAAAAGCGCGCCTCCGAGAGTGCCAACCGCCCCGAAAGCAGAAAACAAGTCGAAGTCTCGATAAGTCAGGCAGTAGAGGCTTCCGAACAGCCACGCTGTCAAAGCTATTCTCGACAGGCTTTTGTACATTACCAACGACAGATTTTTTCGACTTTGCGTCATCAATGCGCCACCCCCGCCGCGACCGACTCGTCGATGAACTTGCCTTCGCGGAAGCGCCACATGGAGAATTCCTCGGTCAGCGGTGAGTGGCCCTTGGCCATCAGCTCGGCGAAGCCATAGCCCGACCCCGGGATCGCCTTGAAGCCGCCGGTGCCCCAGCCGCAGTTGATGAAGCAGCCCTCGAGCGGGGTTTTCGACAGGATCGGCGAGCGGTCGCCGGTGACGTCGACGATGCCGCCCCATTGCCGCAGCATCTTGAGCCGCGAGATCATCGGGAAGGTTTCGACCAGGGCCCTGACCGTTTCCTCGATATGGTGGAACGAGCCGCGCTGGGTGTAGTTGTTGTAGCCGTCGGTGCCGCCGCCGAGCACCATCTCGCCCTTGTCGGACTGGCTCATGTAGCCGTGCACGGTGTTGGCCATCACGACCACGTCCATGCAGGGCTTGATCGGCTCTGAGACCAGCGCCTGCAAGGCCACCGATTCCAGCGGCAGGCGGAAGCCCGCCATCTCGGCCAGAACGCCGGAATGGCCCGCGACGACGATGCCCAGCTTGTCGCAGTCGATATCGCCCATCGTGGTCGTCACGCCGGTGACCTTGCCGCCCTCGCGGCGGATCGCGGTGACCTCGCATTTCTGGATGATGTCCATGCCCATGTCCGAGCAGGCGCGTGCATAGCCCCAGGCCACGGCGTCATGCCGCGCGGTGCCGCCACGGTCCTGCCAGAGCGCGCCCAGCACCGGATAGCGCGGCCCGTCGATGTTCATGATCGGGCAGAGCTCTTTCACGCGCTTGGGGCCGATGAATTCGGTCTTGACCCCTTGCAGCGCGTTGGCATGGGCGGTGCGCTGGTAGCCGCGCACCTCGTGCTGGGTCTGGGCCAGCATCATCACGCCGCGGGGGCTGAACATGACGTTGTAATTCAGGTCCTGGCTGAGCGTCTCGTAGAGCGCGCGGGATTTTTCGTAGATCGCCGCCGACGGATCCTGCAGATAGTTCGAGCGGATGATCGTGGTGTTGCGCCCGGTGTTGCCGCCGCCCAGCCAGCCCTTTTCCAGCACCGCCACGTTGCGGATGCCGAAGCGCTTGCCGAGGTAATAGGCGGTGGCCAGGCCGTGCCCGCCCGCGCCGACGATGATTGCGTCGTAGCGCTTCTTGGGTTCGGCCTTGCGCCAGGCGCGTTCCCACCCGGTGTGATACCGGGCGGCCTCGCGTGCGACGGCAAAGACGGAATAGCGTTTCATGGGCGTCGAATCCGGATTGGGTGGTTAATGCCTATCTGTACTGGTGAACGCATTCCGCCACGATCACAACCGTCACAAATTGGCGCAGTTGCGACATGGTGCGCATTGGGGTTTTTTCCGGCGGCGCGGAGCTATACATCAGGGGCGGAATACGGGGCAGGAGACACCATGACACCCTTCTGGATCATCACCGGTGCGCTGGCGCTGGCGGTTGCGGCGCTGCTGGTGCTGGCGTTGCTGCGCGGGCGGCGCGACACCGGGCCGGCGCAGGCCTTCGATCTGCAGGTCTATCGCGACCAGTTGGAGGAGATCGACCGGGATGCCGCGCGCGGGGTGATCGCCGGGGACGAGGCCGAGCGGCTGCGCACCGAGGTGTCGCGGCGCATTCTGGCCGCTGATGTCCTTGCGCAGGACGCAGGCGACGCTGACGGCCAGCCGCGCGCATTGAAGCTGGCGATGGCGGGACTGATCGGTGCGGTGCTGATCGGCGGCGGCTATGGGCTTTATGCGCGGCTGGGCGCGCCGGGCTATGGCGACCTGGCGCTGGCCGACCGGATCGCGGCGGCGCAGGACGCGCGCGAGAACCGGCCCTCGCAAGAGGCTGCCGAGGCGCAGATCCCCCCCACCGCCCCGGTCGATGCGCCCGAGGAATACCGCGATCTGGTGCAGCGCCTGCGCGGCGCGGTGGCCGAGCGGCCGGATGATCTGCAGGGCCATGTGCTGCTGGCGCGGTCAGAGGCGGCCCTTGGCGATTTCGTCGCCGCGCGCAAGGCGCAGGAACGGATCGTCGAGATCAAGGGCGGTGCGGCGAGCGCCGAGGATTACGTCGATCTGGCCGACATGATGGTGCTGGCGGCGGGCGGTTATGTGTCGCCCGAGGCGCAAGATGCGCTCGAGGCCGCCTTGCAGATGGATCCGCAAAACGGCGTGGCGCGCTATTACGCCGGATTGATGATGGCCCAGACCGGGCGGCCCGATGTGGCCTTTCGGATGTGGGACCGTCTGCTGCGCGAGAGCGGGCCCGACGATTCCTGGGTGCCGCCGGTGCAGGCGCAGATCGAGGAGATGGCCTTTCGCGCCGGGGTGTCCGACTACCGGATCCCCACGATCGGCGGGCGCGGCCCCAGCGCCGCCGATATCGAGGCCGCGGGCGACATGACCGCCGAGGAACGGCAAGAGATGATTTCGGGCATGGTCGCGCGTCTGTCGGACCGGCTGGCGACCGAGGGCGGCCCGCCCGAGGATTGGTCGCGGCTTATTGGCGCTTATGGCGTGCTGGGCCAGACGGACCGCGCCGCCGCCATATGGCTCAATGCGCAAGAGGTCTTTGCCGGCAACCAAGAGGCGCTTGCCATCGTGCGCCAGGGTGCTGCGCAGGCCGGTGTGGCCGGGGTCACGGAATGATCCGCGCATGATAGCCAAGATCCACGACGACATCGCCGATTTCGCCGCCGCCCTGCCCCGGCCCGGCGCGCTGGCCGGGCTCGATCTGGGCGACAAGACCATCGGCGTTGCGGTGTCGGACGGGTTTCTGACCGTGGCGACCCCGCTGGAGACCGTGCGCCGCAAGAAATTCGGTGTGGACGCTGCGCGGCTTCTGGAGATTTTCAAGGCGCGCAACATCGCGGGCGTTGTTCTGGGTCTGCCGCGCAACATGGATGGATCGGAAGGCCCGCGCTGCCAGTCCACCCGCGCCTTCGCGCGCAACTTCGCGCAGCTCTGGGACGGGCCGATCGGCTTTTGGGACGAGCGTCTGTCCACCGTGGCGGCCGAACGCGCGCTGCTCGAGGCGGATACGACACGAAAACGTCGCGCCGAGGTCATCGACCACGTCGCCGCGTCCTATATCCTCCAGGGTGTGCTGGACCGGATTCGGCATATGGACCGGTCGGCATGAGGGACGGCATGAAGGACGACATCTGGAAGCGCGACGAGATCGAGAGCCCCTGCGTCAAGATCTGCGTGGTCCATCCCGAAACGCGGCTTTGCACCGGTTGCCTGCGCAGCATCGACGAGATCACCCGCTGGTCCAAGATGTCGCCCGAGGACCGCCGCGCGGTGATGGCCGAATTGCCGGACCGTGCGGGGCTTCTGACCAAACGGCGCGGCGGGCGCGCGGCCCGGTTGGCGCGCGGCGACTGACGCTCAGGGCAGCTTTAGCCATTCCGCGATGCCACCCGGCAGGATGGGTCGGAAATAGGCGATCATGCGCCCCTCGGCCGGGGCCTTCGCGCCCTCGGCCCAGGGCGCCATCCCGTGCAGCGTCATGCGGTGCAGCAGGATCGCCTCTCCGGGCTGGGCCGCGATCTCGATCCGCGCGCAGGTCTCGAACACCCGCCGCCGCGCCGCCTGATAGACCTCGGCCACGTCCAGCGTGGGCCAGTCCTGCTGCGGATGGGCGGCAAAGGCCGCGCGAAAGGCCGCGCGCATCACCTCGTGGCTTTGGTCCCAGACCACCAGCGGGCTCGCCCCCGCGCTGCAAGCGTTAAGCGGCAGGCCCAGGATGAAGGCATGCGGTTCGGCCAGGTGGCGGTGGCCCTGATCATCTCGCAAGAGCCCGTCCACATGCGCCGCATCGCGCCTCTGCCGATAGCGGAAGGCGGCGTCGCTTTCGCCTTTGCGCGGGCGCGGATAGCCGGGATAGACGATGGAAAGCTGCGCGGGATGCAGCGCGGGCAGATCGCCCAGAGCGTCGCGCAGGGTCCCGGCCAAAGGCACCGCCCCGATGGCGCCGGACGGGTCGTTGGGCAGCACGTCGACACCGACGAACCAGGTGCCCTGACATTGCAGCCATTTGGCTTGCAGGTCCGGGTCCTGCGACAGTTGGGCGCCGAGGCCCCGCGCCGCCTCGGCCCAGATGGCGGTCCTTGGGTCGAAGGGGATCACAGCCCAGCCGCGCTCCCCCAGCGACGTCATTCCAGGAACACCTTGCGCAGCATGTTCAGCGCGACGATCAGGATGAAGACCGCGAAGGCCCGCCGCAAGACCAGCGGGGCCATGGCGTGGGCCAGCCGCGCGCCCAGCGGCGCGGTCACCAGCGTCATCGTGACCGACACCGCAAAGGCCGGCAGGTTGACCGCCCCAACGGTGCCGGGCGGCACGCTTGCGCCACCGGTATCGACCAGCAGGAAGGCCGCGACCGACGGCACCGCGATCAGCACGCCGAACCCCGCCGCCGTCGCCACCGCCCGGTGAATCGGCACCGCGAAAAGCGTCATCAGCGGCACACCAAAGCTGCCGCCGCCGATCCCCATGAGAACCGACAAGAACCCCACCGCGGGCGACAACGTGGCGCGGCGCAGGCCTGTGGGCATCGCCGCGCCCAGCCGCCAATGCTCGCGCCCGAAGGCCAGATAAAGCCCGACCAGCACCGCGATCCCGCCAAAGAGCATCTGCAACGTCTCGGACCGCAGCGCCGAGGCCACCGCCACCCCGACCAAAGCGCCCAAAGCGATTCCCGGAGCCCAGCCGCGCAGGATCGTCCAGTCGACCGCCCCGCGTTTGTGATGCGCCGCGACCGACCGCAGCGACGTGATGATGATCGCCGCCAGCGAGGTCGCCAGGCAGACCTGCATCAGCCACGACCCGTCATAACCCAGCCGCTCGAAGACGTAGAAGAAGGCCGGCACGTGGACGATCCCGCCCCCCACGCCAAGCATCCCGGCCAATAGGCCGGCAAAGGCCCCCGCAACCGCCAAGAGGGCGATCAGGGGCAAAAGCGTCGCGATATCGGGCATGTGGCCCTCTCTTTTCGGTATCCGGTCGGGCGATAGACCGCGCGCCCGCGCATCGCAACCCCTACTCGGCCGCCTGCGCCACCGCGTGCATCTGCGCCAGCGCCGCCTCGACCACCTCGGGCCCGGATTGCGGCAGATGCGCCGCCTCGGACAAGGCGCGCCGCCAGTGCCGCGCCCCAGGACGCCCGGCGAAAAGCCCCAGCATGTGGCGCGTGACCTGGTGCAGCCGCCCGCCGTCCGTCAGGTGCCGTTCGATATTGGGCAGCATGGCGCGGGCCACATCCTCGGGGCTTTGGTACGGCGCGGGGGCGTCCCAGACCCGGGCGTCCGCTTCGCCCAGAATGTCCCAAGGTTGATGATAGGCGGCGCGGCCGACCATGACGCCGTCCAGCCCCTCGTCCAGAAAGCCGCAGACCGCGTCCAGCGACGCGATCCCGCCGTTGATCGAAAGATGCAGCGCGGGGAACTCGGCCTTCATCCGCCGCACCAGCTCGTAATCGAGCGGCGGGATGTCGCGGTTCTCCTTGGGGCTCAGCCCTTCGAGCCAGGCCTTGCGCGCGTGCACGATCACCCTGCGGCATCCTGCCTCCGACAGACGGCGCAGGAAATCGGGCAAGACGTGTTCGGGGTCCTGATCGTCGACGCCAATCCGGCACTTGATGGTCACCGGCACGTCCACCGCCTCTTGCATCGCGGCAAAGCAGGTGGCCACCAGATCGGGCGATTTCATCAGCACCGCGCCGAAGGCCCCCGATTGCACCCGGTCCGAGGGGCAACCGACGTTGAGGTTGATCTCGTCATAGCCCGCGCCCTGCCCCATCCTGGCGGCCTGCGCCAGCTCGGCCGGATCCGACCCGCCAAGTTGCAGCGCAACCGGGTGCTCTTCTGTGTTGAACTCCAGCAGATGCACCGCCCCGCCCCGCACCAGCGCGCTCGAGGTGACCATTTCGGTATAGAGCAGCGCCTGCCGGCTGATCAGCCGGTGCAGATAGCGGCAATGCCGGTCGGTCCAGTCCATCATAGGCGCGACCGAGAGACGCGCGGCCGTGACGACATTTGGGTTCGTTGCACTCTTCAGCATCGGAAAGTCATACCATATTCAGATCGCCCGGCCCTGGGTCCGCGGTGGGCCCTGCCCTTTGACGGCAGGTCATACACGAGGTGGCCGCGTCATGCGAGATGGCAAGCCTGCGGGACAGCCCGCCGCAAGGAACGCTCGACCAAGGGCATGGGCCCGAAGGTCCACCCAATGAAACGACGGGAATTGTCCCGTGACGGGGCCGCCGTCACGCGTTCCAGATCACCGCGCCGAAATCGCCGGTGTCATAGCCGCCGTAAGCCTTGGCGCGGCTTGCGAATGGCGCGCTTGCGCAGAAAGCCGCGAGTTTCTGGAACGGGGCCTCGAACCAGGCCTTTCGATCGACGAGGATCGCGAATTGCTCTTCGACGATCGGCAGGTAGTCCAGACCGTAGCTGCGCGCGACGGCCTCGAGCCCGAAGGCCGCGTCCGCCTCGCCGCGCCGCACCGCCTCGACCGCCTCGTCCTCGGTCCGCGCGACCTCGGCGAAGTCGAGCTGCGCCACGTCCAGACCGTGCGTCCGCGCCAGTTCCCGAAACAGGGTGTCGGTTCCGGATTCGGGCTGCCGGGGGACGATGCGCCGACCGGCCAGATCCGCAAGCCCCGAGGGCGCGTTCGCCCCGGGCCGAAACACCAGCCCCCGCCGTCTGGTCGCAAAGGCGATCAGGACGGCGTTCTGCCCTGCGGCGGCGCGCGACACCGCCGGAACGTTCCAGCTGCCAGTTACGGCGTCGTGAATATGCAGCCCCGCCGCGATCCCTTCGCCCCGCACAAAGCGGTCGAGCCCGTCGAGCGATCCGTCGTAAAAGGTCGCCAGCCCGCAGCGGGATTGCCGGATCGCCCAATCCAGCAACGGATCGTGGCTGCCCAGCACGATGGGCGGACGGGCGGCGGGCGCGGGCACCTCCGGCAGCCCGCCCGATGTCGCCTCTTCGATCCACGCCCGGATCTCGGCGGCGGGGAACAGCAGCTTTCCGGTCGCCTTCGAACAGGGCACCGCGCCCGAGGACGCGAGATCGTAGATCTTGCGCTCTTTCAGCCGCAAAAGCGCGGCCAGCTCCTTGACCGTCAGGTATTCGTGATCGGGAAAGGCGAGGTCTGTCATGGCGTTCCTGGCGATCTCTCGGGACGGCGGCCGCCCCGGCACACCTATCAATTCTCCGGCGCGTTGGGGAAGAAAAGTTGCTGGCCGGCGACGCTGTAGGCCGCGATGGCCGCCTGCCCGTCGTCCGAGACCAGCCAGTCGGCAAAGCGCTGCGCGGCATCGGCCTTGACGCTGGGGCATTTTTCCGGGTTCACCGGGATCACGCCGTATTGGTTGAACATATCCTCGTCACCCTCGACCGCGATCCGGTAATCCTGCTTGTTGCCAAAACTGATCCAGGTGGCGCGGTCGGTCATGACATAGGCGCCCATGCCGATCCCGGCGTTGAGCGTGGCCCCCATGCCCGAGCCCGTCTCGCGGTACCACGTACCCGAGGCAGCCACCGGATCGACGCCCGCATCGGCCCAGAGCGCCATTTCCTTCTTGTGGGTCCCCGAATCGTCGCCGCGCGATGCGAACAAGGCGCCCGAGCCTGCGATCCTGGCCAAGGCGCCCTGCACGTCATTCATGCCGCCCACGCCCGCGGGGTCGGCGGCGGGGCCGACGATGACGAAATCGTTGTACATCAGGTCGGTGCGCGCGGTGCCAAAGCCATCGGCGACGAATTTCTCTTCCGCCGGTTTGGCATGGACAAGCAGCACGTCGCCATCGCAATTCCGGGCGTTCCTGATGGCCTGGCCCGTGCCCACCGCCACGACATCGACCCGGATCCCGGTCTTTTTACGGAAGATCGGCAACAGGTGGTCGTAAAGACCCGAGTTCGCCGTCGAGGTGGTCGACTGCACGATGATCGACTGGTCCTGCGCCCCGGCGGCGCCTGCGATCGCAAGGGCCAAGGCGGTGGCGGTCAGTTTCTTTGCGGGCATGTCGGAGGCTCCATTCCTTGCCGTGTCAAACGACAATCCTGCCGTTCAGGTAATCCCGCGCCGCCGCGTTTTGGGGGGCGGGGAAGAAATCGGCGGCGCGGCTGTGTTCGGCGACGCGCCCGCGGTGCAGGAACACCACGTCGTCGGCCATACGCCGGGCCTGACCGATGTCATGGGTCACAAAGACGATCCGGACGCCACGGGCGCGCGCCTCGGTAACGATCCTCTCGAACGCCAGAACCGAGGCCGGATCGAGGCTGGCGGTGGGCTCGTCCAGAAACAGCACCTCGGGATCGGTGGCGAGCGCCCGGGCCAGCGCCAGCCGCTGGGCCTCGCCGCCCGACAGACGGCGGGCGGGCTGTCCGGCCTTGTGGGCAAGGCCAACATGGTCGAGCAGCGCGTCGCGCCGCGCCCCGTCCTTGCCCCGCGCCCTGAGCACAAAGTCGATATTCGCGGCGACCGAGCGGCGCAGCAACACCGGTTTCTGGAACACCAGCGCCTGCCGCGCGGTCACCTGCGCGGGCGCGTGACCGCCCCAGTCGATCCGGCCCGAGGTCGGTTCCATCAACCCGTGCAAAAGCTTCAGCAGCAGGCTCTTGCCCGATCCGTTCGGGCCCAGGATCATGGTGCAGCCGGTGGGGCCGAGGTCGAGAGACACGCCCTCGAGCACAGTCGCCGCGCCGAACCGCAACCCAAGCTCGCGCACCCGAAGCGGCAGGATCGCGCCGGTCGTTTCACAGGCCCCCTCGGGCATGGGCATGATCGCCGATAGCTCAGACATAGGCCTGCCTCGCGGCGGTCATGCGCACGGTCTGCACGGCCGCATTTACGCCAAGCGCGATCACTAAAAGCACAATGCCAAGCGCCAGCGCCAACGCCAGATCGCCCTTCGATGTCTCCAGCGCGATGGCGGTGGTCATGACCCGCGTCAGGTGGTCGATATTGCCCCCAACGATGATGACCGCGCCCACCTCTGCCACCGCGCGGCCAAAGCCCGCAAGGCCCACCGTCAGCAGCGAATACCGCGCGTCCCACAAAAGCGCCCGCACAATCTGCCACCGCGACAGGCACAATGACCGGAACTGCTCGGCATATTCGGCGTGCAGGTCCTCGATCACCTGCCGCGACAGCGCCGCGACTATAGGCGCGATCAGAATGGTCTGGGCGACGATCATCGCCGTCGGCGTGTAGAGCAGCCCCAGAAAGCCCAGCGGCCCCGAGCGCGAGAGGTGCAGATAGACCAAAAGCCCCACCACCACCGGCGGCAGCCCCATCAGCGCGTTCATCAGGATCAGAACCGCCGTCCGGCCGCGAAACCGGCCGATCGCAACCAAAGCGCCGATGGGAAAGCCGACAAGGCAGGCCAGCGCCGTCGCAGTCAGGCTGACGCGCAAGGAAAGAGCGACGATTTCCAGCAGATCCGCATCGCCCGACAGGACGAGCGCCACGGCAAGACCCAAGGCTTCCCCGATGCTCTGCAAATTCTCCCCCCAGCGCGCATTATTTCCGACGCCAGACCAGTGATGCAATTCGAGAACGGAAGTTCAAGAGCGAATTTGTTCGCAAATATCGGAACCACGCCAAGAATTGGATGTTTCAGCCATCCGATGACGCGCATAATACTGCAAAATTTTCCGAAGGGATCGTGATCGGCACCTGCTTTCGCACGGCACATCGCACAAAGCCGCGCTTTGTGCCGCGCCACGGGCATTTGCCGGCAGGGGTATTGCCCCGCAGCAAACGCGCGCATTTTCGCGCACGACAGTCCATCTGTCGCTCGCTATCCTGTCCCCGACAAATGCGCGACAAGAGAAGACCGGTATGATTGTCTTTAGGAATGCCCAGCCTTCCGATGCGGATCGCTGCTTCGAGATCGAGACCTCCGCCTATGAAGGTGACGAGGCCGCGACCCACGCCAAAATCTCCAAACGGATAGAGACCTACCCGGATGGCTTTCTTGTCCTCGAAGTGAATGGAAGGGTTGTCGGCTTTATCAATTGCGGCTGTGCGCATGAGGTCGAGATGTCCGACGAGGATTTCAAGGAACTTATCGGCCACGACCCGGACGCACCGAATGTCGTCATCATGTCTGTCGTGGTGGACCCCGCAGAACAAGGCAAAGGCCGTTCACGGGCACTGATGGACGAGTTCGTCGGCCGGATGCGACGGATGGGCAAAGCGACGATCTATCTGATGTGCAAAGAGCATCATGTGCCGCTTTATGAGAAACTTGGCTATGGCTATCTGAGACCGTCGGCCTCGGACCATGGAGGAATGGCATGGCATGAAATGTCCATGACACTCTGACCCCGAACCCCGCCACCGGTACGCGAAATGGTCAAACCCATAGCTTTCTGCCACCGGAGAGAACCACGCGTTGCGCAACGGTGCCATGAGGGCGCAGACCACCCATGCCGCGCTGCCCCCCTGCGCGCGTTGAACGATGGTATCCCGGCCCGCCCGGTGGGCGGGAGGCGCACCGCCGTCATGCGCCACAGCGCCCCGTGCTGCTGGCCCGCCTGGCTGGCCGCGCCCTCATGACGTTTGACGATCTGGCGCGGCTCGAGACCGAGGCGCAGGTCTTTCCGGGCTAGGCCCTTTGGCATCCCACCATGGAGTGGCACCGCCATCGCGACCCGGAAGGCTGATCTGCTTCGCGCACGCCGCCAAGGGGCTTGAATGGCTGATCGCCGTCGCCGCGGTGCTGGATCAGAAGTTCACCCAGCGCGCCGGCACGCTCGGGGCCGCATTCGAGGGTGTCGACGATCTGACTAACCTGCGGGATCGTGCGGGGCGAGGCCACCTGCCCGCCTTCGCCGCACCCCAAAGCCACGCGCCCTTCATCCAGGCGCAGCCGCCGGCGGACGCGCAAGCGCTGTCTTGCGCTGACCCGCACACGCGTTCGGCTGATCCTGCCGATGCCGCGCGAACAGGCCAGCGCATCGAGCTTCATCGGCAAGCCGAGACTCTGACGATGGCGGCGCGTGGCCCGGACGTGGAGGCAGCCCGCACAGGCCAGCGCTGTCTTGCCGGGGCCGAAGCGGGCGTGCGTCACGGGCAGACGACGATATTGCCGGTGTGCCGCTTGGCGATGAAGGCGGCTTGCGCCGCGTGCAGCTCTTCCAGCGGATAGGTCGCGGCCAGCGCCGGCCTGATCTCGCCTGCCTCGATGTACTTCACCAGATTGGGCATGACCTCGGGATCGATCACGGTCGAGCCGGTGAAGGTCAGATCGCGCAGGTAGAGGGTGCGCAGATCGAGCGCCACGATCGGCCCCGCGATGGCGCCCGAACAGGTGTAGCGCCCGCCGCGTTCGAGGATGTCGATCAATGTCGGCCAATAGGGCCCGCCGACCACATCGGCGACAACGGTGATTTTTTCATCCCCCAGCGCCGCACGCAGGTCGTCCGGCGCGCGCGGCAGGACGCGGTCGGGGCCCAGCGCCCGCACGTCGGCATGTTTCGCCTCGGAGGCCATGGCGATCACACGCGCTCCGCGCCGTCTGGCCAGCTGCACCAGCGCGCCGCCGACGCCGCCCGACGCGCCGGGGATGAGAACGGTATCGGACGCTGTCACGCCCGCGCGCGCCAGCATGCCTTCGGCGGTGGAATAGGAACACGAGAACGTCGCCAATTCAGCATCCGACAGCGGGCTCTCGATCGCCAGCGCGTTGCGCGCCGGGACAGTGCTGTATTCGGCAAAGCCGCCGTCCCGCTCCGATCCGAAATAGCCGGTCTTGGTCTTGTCGGTCAGATCCTCGGGGTCGCGCAGCCAGTTGTCGACAATCACCCGCTCACCGATGCGGGCCGGATCGACACCCTCGCCCACGGCGACGATGCGCCCGCAGACATCCGCGCCCTGGATGCGCGGGAACTGGATCGGCGCGCCGCCCCAGGAGGGCTCCTCGTCCGCCTCGCTGTCGTAGGGGCCGCCGGTCGTGGCCTCGCTTACGGCGCTGGAATACCAGCCCGTTCGGGTGTTCACATCGGTGTTGTTCAGCCCGCAGGCCCCCACCCGGATCAGCACCTCGCCCGGCGCCGGATCGGGACGCGGCCAGTCTTCTTTGAGGACCAGCTGGTCCATGTCGCCAAGGCCCATCGTGACCATGGCGCGCATCGTGGGGGGAAGGGTCATAAGGCGGGCTCCGTGATTGTGTCGCTACGGGTTTCGGGGCCTTGCGGATCGCAGGCCTCCTATTCCAGTACACGGGCCGGGCGCGGTTTGCCATGGAGCGCGACCTCGAGCGCGGTGTCCGGCAATCAGCGGTTCACGAGCGGCAGAGGCCAGGCGCCTGCGGCGACCCATGCCAAGCGACCGAAGCGGTCGAGCCGAAAACGCAGCCGGGATTGCTTTTGTTACTGCGCGCTGCCCCGAGCGGCTCGCATCCCGACGCGGCGGCATAAGACAGTTGGAAGGAACGACCCGGTGTCCAGTACCGGCGGTCCGCTGCGCCAAACGCCAACCGAGCGATGCCATGTCGAGGCGCGCATAGGTGCACACCGCAGGCCCCTTGGCGCCGGACAGCCATTCACCGCGCACCAAATTTCTTACAAAGAAATTTGCAAATTCCTTTGTAAGGAATTTGGTCGCCTGCAGAAGACCCGGCAGGCGCCATTCGAAGACGGCCGCGCCGACCAAGTGGAACCCGTCCATCTTCCACGAAGAAAGGCTGGCACGCATCGGGATTTCCGACCGTCCAGCCACCCCGGTCGTTCGCGCCCCGCGACACGGCGGTGCGGGACCACCAAGACGCCCCCGGCCAGGGCGAGACACTTCACCGCCGCCGCCGGCTTGGCATCGACACCGAGGCCCCCGAGTAACCGGCCTGCACCATCCGGTGCGGCCACAGGAAGTCTGCCAGCACACCGATCCGCCGATGTTGCCGACGAAAGAGAGGGCCACTGGCGGTCGACCCGCGCTGCGTTAGGAACGCGGAACACACGATCCTGCAGCCGCGAATCTCGATGCGCGAAGCGGCGGACGGGCCCACCCGCGTCAGCGGATCTTGACGTCGGTTTCGACGTGGAACCGGGCCGGGTCGAAGGTGGCCACCGACACTTCGATCAGCGTGCCGTCATCGGCAAAGAGTTTCGCGTCGATGCACAGCGCCGGCGCGCCCTCGGGAATGCCCAGGATCTCCGAATCCCTGGCCGAACAGGCCACCGCACCCACCGATTGCCGGACGCGGCCCACGCCGATGCCGAAGGCCTCTTCGATCAGCTGAAAGACCGAGGTTTCCGCCCGCCCGATCAGCGCCTCTATCCCGGCGAAGCGGGCCGGCACGTAGACGCGGTTCGCGCTGAAGGGCACCTTTTCGTCGCGCAGCCGGCGCACCGCGCTGATTTCCAGCCAGTACCCCGTTTCGCTGGTCAGCCCGGCCAGTGCCTGCACGCTGTCTGTGGGCACGCTGCGGGTGCCCAGAATGGCGAATTCGGTGTCGCGCCCGAGGCTCAGCAGCTCGTCGATGCTTTGCGTGGCCATGCGGAACTGGCGCTGCGGGGCGGTCGCGACGATCTCGGTCCCGGCCCGCTTGCGCCGCCTGAGGACGCCCGCCTTCTCGAGCTCGGCAAAGGCCAGCCGCAGGGTCGAGCGGCTGACGCCCAGCTCGGCGGCGTATTCCGCCTCGGGCGGCAGTCGGTCGCCGATCTTCAGCTCGCCAGACGCGATCCGGGCCAGAAGCCGGTCGGCAAGCTGCGCATAAAGCGGCGTCATTGCAGCGTCCCCGGCAGCCACAGCGCCAGCCCCGGAAAGAGCGCCAGCAGCACAGCGAAGACCAGCAGCAGCACGAAGAACGGCAGCGCCGCGCGGGCGATGGCGCCGATCCCCTCGCCCGTCTGCGACTGGATCACGAAGAGGTTGAAGCCGATGGGCGGTGTGATCTGGCTGATTTCCACGGCGACCACGACGAAGATGCCGAACCACAGCGGATCGTAACCCGCCGCAGTCACCAGCGGCAGCGTGATCGGCAGCGTCATGACGATGATCGAGGTCCCATCAAGGAACATGCCGAGCAGCGCGTAGAACGCCAAGAGCACCAGGATCAGCGCGAAGGGCGCAAGGCCAAGCCCCGCGATCTGCGCGGCGATGGCCTTGGGGATGCCCAGAAAGCTGAACGCTGAATTCAAGAGCGCCGCACCGATGATGATCAACCCGATCATCGCCGAGGTTCGCACTGCCCGCCGCCCGGCCCGGATCATGGCGGTGAGGCTGAAACGGCCCATCAGCACGGCGATGACGACAGCGCCCAGAACCCCGATGGCCGCCAACTCGGTGACACTGGCGATGCCGGTATAAAGCGCGCCCATGATGGCCACAATCAGCCCAGCAACGGGGCCGATGTCGCGCAGGCCTTGCAAACGCTCGGCCCAGCTGGGGGGATCGGGCTTGGGCTGCGTGCCGCTCAGCGTCTGATGCACCGCGATATAGGCCATGTAGATCCCGGCCAGCGCCAGCCCCGGGATCACCCCGGCGATGAAAAGCTCGAGGATCGATTGCTCGGCCACCACGCCGTAGATGATCATGATGATCGACGGCGGGATCAGAAAGCCCAGTGTGCCCGCCCCTGCGAGCGACCCCATGGCCAGCCGCCGGTCATAGCCGCGCGCCTGCAATTCGGGCAGGCTGACCTTGCCGACGATGGCCGTCGTCGCCGCCGACGACCCCGAGACCGCAGCAAAGAGCGTCGAGCCCACCACGTTCACATGCAACAGCCCGCCCGGCAGCCGCCCGACCCAGGGCGCCAGCCCGGAAAAGAGCGACCGGCCCAGACCGGCGGCCACCAGGATCTCGCTCATCAGGATGAAAAGCGGCAGCGACAGCAGCGGCGACGGGATCATCGCACCCCAGATCACGCCGCTGGAAAAGATGTCCATCGGGATGTTGGGCTTGAAGACCGACAACAGGATGTAGCCCGTCGCAAAGAGCGACAGGCCGATCCAGACCGACCCGGCCAGCAGCCCGACGAACAGAAGGATGGCCACGGCCGAAATCTCAAACATCGTCGGGCTCCGCATCCGCGCCGCGGAATTCCGGCGCGCGCCCCGTGGCGCGGCGCAAGGCGCGGGCCAGAAGGTCGAGCCAAAGCTGGATCATGCCCCACAGCACCAGCGCCTGCGGGATCCAGAGCGGCGTCTTGGTCACGCTGGTGGCAAGGATATTACGCTCAAACGAGGTGGCGACCTTGGTCCACATCGCCGCCACAATCAGTGCGACGATCGCCAGGGCCACGGCATTCGCCGACACATCGAGCCATTTGCGCGCCACCCCCGGCAGCCGTTCGGTGACCAGCGTGATGCGCACATGCACGCCCGTTCGCATGGCCGGGCCCGCCGCAAGGGCAAAGATCGCCGCCATGGCGTATTGGCTGAACTCCCAGGTGAAGGACAGGCTCTGCGCCTGCGACCGTGCGGCCACCTCGACCAGCATCAGCCCGCAATAGCCAAAGATCAGCGCCACGGCGGCGCTCTCAGCAAGGCGGGACAGCCGGTCTATGGGGGACAGGAGCGTTTCCATGTCTTGGACGGGCCGCCGGAGTTATGCCCGGCGGCCCTGTGCCTTACTTTCCGACCTCGGCGGCATAGGCGTCGACGACGGCCTCTGCCTCGGGGACCTTGGCGAAGAAATCCGCCCACATCGCCTTTCCCGCCTCGGCCATCTTGGCCGTGAGGCTGTCGTCGGCGGTGGACACGGTCATGCCGTTTTCCACCAGGATCGCGGTTTTCGCCTGATCCTCGGCGGCCGAGACGGCCCAGAACTCTGCCTCCATCTCGTCGGCCAGCGCCTCGATGGTCGCGCGTTCCTCGTCGGTCAGCGCGTTCCAGGCGTCGAGGTTGACGGTCACCGCGTCGGGCGACATCGACCAGTTGAGCGGGTTGAAGTGGTCGGTGAACTGGTAAAGCTTGGAATTCGCGCCCGTCGAGGTCGAGGTCGCGGCCCCGTCCACCGTGCCGGCGGCGACGGCGGCGGCCAGCTCTCCGAAGGGCAGTTCCACCGGTGCGGCCCCCAGCCGTTCGAGGAATTCGAACGAGGTGGCGTTGAAGGCGCGGATGCGCTGCCCGGCGATGTCGTCGGCGCTGACCACGGCCTGCCTGGTGTAGATGCCCGGCGACGGCCAGGGCACGTAATAGAGCACCTTCTGATTATGCTCGGCAAAGATCGCGTCATAGGTCGGCCCCGCCACGTCAAGCCAGGTCTTCATCTCGTCCTGGCCCTGGATCAGATAGGGCAGCGTGTCGATGCCCAGGAACGGCGCCTCGCCCGCCTGCAGGAACAGCAGCATGTCGGCCATCTGGATGATGCCGTTTTCGACCGACGACAGCTTTTCGGTCGCGCCCACGCCAAGCTCGCCCGACGGGTGCACGGTGATGTCGACCGACCCGTCGGTCGCCTCGCGCACGGCGTCGGCGAAGGCCACGGCGCTTTCCACATGGAAATTGTTGGCGCCCCAGGCGGTGCTGAGAACCCATTGCGTCTGGGCCGAGGCGACGCCGCCGCTGAGCGCGAGCGCGGTTCCCGCCGCGAAAATCGTCCTGGTGAATGTCATGATGTCTTCCTCCCGTGGGTTATGGGTTGATAAATCGTTTCTGCGGCCTCGTTCGAGACCATGCCATGTTCGACGTCGCGCGCCAGCGCCTTTGGGTCGCGCCGGGCCGGATCGCCAAAGCCGCCGCCGCCCGGTGTCTGCAAAATCAGCCGCTCGCCGGCCGGAATGCGATAGAGGCCCTTGTCGGCGATCCGCGTGCCATCGGTGATGGTGACCTCGCCCCTGGCCCCGTCCTGCCCGCCGTCGCGGCCCGCAGGGCCGGTGGAAAGCCGCTCGAACGCGGCGGCCGAAAGCGACAGGTCCTCGCCGATGCGCGAGCCGATCTCGATCCGCTGGCCGAGCCCGCCGCGATACTGCCCGGCCCCGCCGGTATCGGCGGCGAATTCCTTGGAATGATAAATCAGCGGGGCGGCGACCTCTGCCGCCTCGACCGGCACCGCGCCCACGCCCGAAGGAAAGGCCGTGGTCGACAGCCCGTCCGCGCCGGGCCGCGCGCCCATGCCCCCCAGCGCCACGTTCAGCGACGCGAATTCCGTGGGCCCCGCGCCCGACAGCGACAGCGTCCAGAGCGCGCCCGAGCTTTCCGCCAGCACCTCGCCCGGCAGCGCCTGTTCCAGACAGCCGAGCATGAGGTCGGGCAAGGCCTGCCCGATCACATGCCGCGCGGTGACCGGGCTGGGCCGTTCGGCGCTGACCACCAGACCCGGCGGGGCGGTCACGGAAATAGCATCCAGAGAGGCCTGGTTGTTGGGCACCTCCGGCGTCAGCAGCGCGCGGATGCCGAAGGCGGCATAGGCGGCGGCATAGTTCAGCGGGCAGTTGATCCCGCGCGCCACCACCGGCGACGACCCGGCAAGATCCACGTCGATCCGCCCGTCGCCGATCACCATCTGGGCGCAAAGCTCGATCGGCGCGTCGTAGCCATCCAGCGTCATCCGGTTGCGAAAGGTCCCTTTCGGCGCGCGTTCGAGCGCCCGGCGCGTGCCTTCGGCGGAGCGCTCGAAGATAAAGCGCGAGATACCGCTCAGGTCCTCAAGCGCGTATTCGCCCATAAGATCGCGCAGACGCGTCACGCCGGTGTCGTTGCAGGTCAAAAGCGACAGGATATCGCCCCGCGCCTCTTCGGGGACGCGGGAATTGGCGGCGACGATGGCAAGCATGTCCTCGTTGAGCCTCTGCCCGCGCCGCAGATGCATCACCGGGAAGGTCACGCCCTCTTCGAAGACCGATGCGGCCTCGGCCGACCATCCGCGCCCGCCGATGTCGACGATATGGCTGGTCGAGGCGAGGTAGCCCACGATCCGGCCGTCGATAAAGGCAGGCGTCACGACGACGAAGTCGAAGATATGCCCCGCGCCCAGCCAGGGGTCGTTGGTGACCAGCGCGTCGCCCGGTTGCAGCGTCTCGGCGGGCACCCGGTCGAGCATGGCGCGCACCGAGGCCGCCATGGTGTTCACGTGCCCCGGCGTCCCCGTCACCGCCTGCGCCAGCATCAGCCCGTCGGCGTTGAAGACCCCGGCAGACAGGTCGCCCGCCTCGCGCACGATGGCGCCGAAGGCCGCGCGCATCAGCGCGTTGGCCTGTTCCTCGCAGACCGAGATCAGCCGGTTCCAGAGCACGTTCTGCGCCACGATATCGAAAGCGTCGCTCATGCGTCCTCGCGCTCCATCAGCAGATGGCCCTGGGGCAGACGCCGCAGGGTCCAGCCCGGGCGGACCAGCGTCGTGGTCTGCGCCTCGGGCACGACGGCAGGACCTTGGGTCGCGCCGCACCCCAGCGCGTCGCGCCGGATCTCGTGGTAGTCCAGCCGAGCGCGGGCGTTGAGATCGTAGATCGGACGGGTGCCGGTGTCGGGGCTTTCAGGCGATGGCGCCGCGGGCGTGGCGGTTGTCTGATCGCGGTCCTCGCGCGCGGTGACACTGATCGACACAAGCTCGACCGGGATATCCGGCAGGGTAAAGCCGACGAGGTCGCGATAGCGCGCCTCGAAGCGGTCCTCGAGCCCGGCCAGCGCCTCGTCCATGGCGCTCTCTGCGTCCAAGGTCAGCGGCACGTCGAGCCCCTGGCCCTTGTAGCGCAGCTCGGCCCGGACGGTTTGCGCGATCTTGTGCTCCGGCACGGCCTCGGCCACCACCTGCGTGACCTCGTCCACTGCCGAAGCGATGCGCGCGGCCAGCGCCGCCCGGTCGATGTCGCCCAGGATTTCGACCACCGACAGCGCCTTTTCGAACGCCACCGGCGAGCGCAGGAAACCCACGGCAGAGCCCACCCCGGCATTGTCCGGCACGATGATCCGGCGGATGCCCAGCTTTTCGGCGATCCGCGCACCATGCAGCCCGCCACCCCCGCCAGACACCAGAATGTCGAAGCGCGCCACGTCGAGCCCCAGCTCGACCCCGTGCACGCGCGCGGCGTTGGCCATGGTCTCGTCGGCCAGTTCGATAATCCCGGCGGCGGCGGGCGCTGGGTCGTCGAGGCCCAGAGGCGTCTGGATGTCGCGCGCGATGACCTCGCCTGCACGCTCGGGCGCAAGCTGAATGATGCCGCCCGCGAAGTTGCGCGCCGCAAGGTTGCCGACCGCCAGATGCGCGTCGGTGACCGTGGGCGCGTCGCCGCCGCGACCGTAAGCCGCCGGGCCGGGGTCGGACCCGGCGCTGCGCGGCCCGACCTTGAGCCGCCCCAGCGTGTCAATCTGCGCGATCGACCCGCCACCCGCGCCGATCTCGACCAATTCGACCGTGGGTACCTTCACCGGCAGCCCGCTGCCCTTGGTGTCGCGCCAGGCGCGGGCGACCTCGAAGCGGCGGCTGGTCTTGGGGATGCCGTTCTCGATGAAACAGATCTTGGCGGTGGTGCCGCCGATGTCTATCGACAAAGTCCGCTCCGACCCGACCTCGCGTGCCACATGCGCGGCCAGCGCCACGCCGCCCGCAGGCCCGCCCTCGACCAGGCGGATGGGAAAGCGGGTGGCCTGATCGACCGTCGTCAGCGCCCCGTCCGAGAGCATCATCAGGAACGCGCCGTCAAAGCCCTTGGCCCGCAGCCCGTCCAGCAGCCGGCCCACGTAGCGGGTCATCAGCGGGCGGACATAGGCGTTGGCGCAGACCGTGGAAAAACGTTCATACTCTCGGATCTCGCCCGCGACCTCGGAGCTGAGGCAGATGGTGACCGCCTCGTCCAGCCGCGCCCGCAACCTCTCGGCCACATGGCGTTCGTGCGAAGGGTTGCGATAGGCGTGCAGAAACCCGATGGCCACGGCCTCGGCCCCGGCGTCTTGCAGCTGGACCGCCAGCGCGTCGATCTCGTCGTCCTGCGGGGCCTGCAAGACCGACCCGTCCGCCAGGATGCGTTCGCTCAGGCCCAGCCGCAGCGGGCGCGGCACCAGCGGTTCGGGCATCTCAAGATCGAGCGCGTATTGGTCGAAGCGCTTTTCGTAGCGCATTTCCAGCACGTCGCGGAACCCTGCGGTGGTGACAAAGGCGGTCTTGGCCCCGCGCCGTTCGATCAGCGCATTGGTGGCCAGCGTGGTGCCGTGCACGACGCTCGACACCTGCGAGAGCGGGATTTTCATCGCGTCCAGCAGCCGCCCCACCCCGTCGAGCGCCGCGGTCTCGGGGCTGTGCGAGCTGGTCAGCACCTTGACCGAGGCCAGCCGGTCCGCGGTCTCGGCGACCATGTCCGTGAATGTCCCTCCGATGTCGATTGCGATGCGGACCATTTCATTTAAGTACGTACTTAATATTTTCGAGTCAACAATAAGCTCCCCTGAAGTCACCGCCATTAACTTCAAACTTAAAATTTCAACTTTGAAATTTTAAGCCCGAAAGGTATGATCGACCCGGACAGCCCGCATTGCGCGGCAGAATCAGTCGGAGAGACAGCGATGAACGTGCTTTGCCTGGGCGGAGGACCGGCCGGCCTCTATTTCGCGATCAGCATGAAACTGCGCGATCCCTCGCACAAGGTCACGGTGCTGGAGCGCAACAAGGCCAACGACACTTTCGGCTGGGGCGTCGTGCTGTCGGACGACGCGCTGGGGCGGATGGAAAAGAACGACCCGCAAAGCACGCAGGCCATCCGCGATCACTTTGCCTATTGGGACGACATCGCGGTCGAGCATAACGGCGTGCGCACGGTATCAGGCGGGCATGGCTTTGCCGGGATCGGGCGCAAGCAGATGCTGATCCTGCTGCAGGAGCGCGCGCGCGAGCTTGGGGTCGAGATGCGCTTTGAGACCGAATTCAAGAGCGCCGAGGAATATCGCAAGGAATACGATGTGGTCGTTGCCGCCGACGGGATCAATTCCGCGGTGCGCCGCGAATACGAGGACGTATTCAAGCCCGACATCGACACGCGCCTGTGCAAGTTCATCTGGCTCGGCACGCATCAGAAATTCGACGACGCCTTCACCTTCATCTTCGAAAAGACCGAACACGGCTGGCTTTGGGCGCATGTTTACCAGTTCGACGACAACACCGCGACTTTCATCGTCGAATGCCTGCAGCCCACATGGGACGCCTGGGGCTTCGAGCATATGACCAAGGAAGAAACGGTCGAGACCTGCCGGAAGATATTCGAGAAATACCTGGGCGGGCATGACCTTATGTCGAACGCCACGCATCTGCGCGGCTCGGCGGTGTGGATGAACTTCCCCCGGGTGATCTGCGACAGGTGGTATCACGAGAATGTCGTGCTGATGGGCGACGCCGCGGCGACCGGGCATTTTTCCATCGGGTCGGGCACGCGGCTGGCCTTCGACAGCGCCATCGCGCTGGCCGATTTCCTGCACAGCGAACCGACGCTGGAGCAGGCCTTTGCCCGCTATCAGCAGGAACGGCGGCTGGAGGTGCTGCGGCTGCAATCGGCGGCGCGCAATTCGCTGGAATGGTTCGAAGAGGTCGAGCGCTATCTCGACCAGGACCCGGTGCAGTTCAACTACAACCTGCTGACCCGCTCGCAGCGCATCTCGCATGAGAACCTGCGCCTGCGCGACCCCGAATGGCTGGAAAGCGCCGAGCGCTGGTTCCAGACCCAGGCGGGCGTGCCCGCCGACGCGCCGATCCGCACGCCAATGTTCGCGCCTTACAAGCTGGGGTCCCTGACCCTGAAGAACCGCATCGTCGTGTCGCCGATGGCGCAGTACAAGGCGGTCGACGGCTGCCCCACCGACTGGCACCTGGTGCATCTGGGCGAGCGCGCCAAGGGCGGCGCGGGGCTGGTCTATACCGAGATGACCTGCGTCAGCCCCGAGGGCCGGATCACGCCGGGCTGTCCGGGTCTCTATGCGCCGGAACACGAGTCCGCCTGGCGGCGGATCGTCGATTTCGTCCATGCCGAAAGCGATGCGAAAATCTGCTCGCAGATCGGCCATTCGGGCCGCAAGGGCTCGACCCAGCTGGGCTGGGAAGAGATGGACGCGCCTTTGAAGGACGGCAACTGGGGTCTGATGTCGGCCTCGGCGGTCCCGTGGTCGGATCGCAACGCCACGCCCCGCGCCATGACCCGCGCCGATATGGACGCGGTCCGCGATCAGTTCGTGGCGGCCACGGAAATGGCCGCGCGAGCGGGCTTCGACATGGTCGAGCTGCACGCCGCACACGGCTATCTGATCTCGTCCTTCATCACGCCGGTGTCGAACCGGCGCGAGGACGAATACGGCGGCAGCCTGGAGAACCGGATGCGCTATCCGCTCGAGGTTTTCGCGGCGATGCGCGCCGCCTGGCCCGCCGGCAAACCCCTGGCCGTCCGCATCAGCGCCAACGACTGGCTGGACGACGACGGCGTGACACCGCAGGACGCGGTCGACATCGCGCGCATGTTCCGCGACGCGGGCGCCGATATCATCGACGTCTCGGCCGGGCAAACCAGTGTCGAGGCGCGGCCCGTCTACGGCCGGATGTTCCAGACCCCCTTCGCCAACCGCATCCGCAACGAGCTGGGGATGCCGACGATGGCCGTCGGCAACATTTACGAGCCCGACCATGTGAACTCGATCCTGCTGGCCGGGCGCGCCGATCTGGTGTGCCTCGCCCGCCCGCATCTGGCCGATCCCTACTGGACGCTCCACGCCGCAGTCGAGCTGGGCGACACCCAGGTCAAATGGCCCGACCCCTACCTTGCGGGCCGCGATCAGGCCTACCGCCTGCGCGAACGGCAGCAAGAGGCGATCCGGGTATGACCTTGAAGGGGCGCCAGGTTCTGATCACAGGGGGCGGCACCGGCGTCGGCGCGGCGCTGGCCACCGCGTTCGCGGGCGCGGGCGCATCGGTGATCGTCTCGGGTCGCCGCGCCGAGCCTCTGGAAAAGGTCGCGGCCACGTCCGATGCGATCCGCGCAATCCCCGCCGACGTCACCGACGAGACATCGGTCGCCGCCCTCTTCGAAGCCGCCGGGCCGGTCGATATCGTGATCGCCAATGCCGGCGCGTCGGAAAGCGCGCCTTTGGGCAAGACCACGCTGGAGGCGTGGGAGCGCATGATCGCCGTCAACCTGACCGGCACCTTCCTGACGCTGCGCGCAGGGCTGCGGCAAATGCAGGGCTGGGGGCGGCTGATCGGCGTCGCCTCGACCGCCGGGCTGAAAGGCTATGCCTATGTCGCGCCCTACACCGCCGCCAAGCACGGCGCGGTCGGCCTGATCCGCGCCATCGCCCAAGAGGTCGCCCAGCGCGACATCACCGCCAACGCGCTCTGCCCCGGGTTTCTCGACACCGAGATGACCGAGCGGTCCATTGCCAACATCGTCGACAAGACCGGCATGGACGCCGACAAGGCCCGCGCGTCGCTGACCCGGCACAATCCGCAGAAACGCCTGATCCGGCCCGACGAGGTCGCCGCCGCCGCGCTCTGGCTTTGCGGGCCGGGGTCGGAGGGGATCAACGGTCAGGCCATCCCCATCGCCGGAGGAGAGATCTGATGGCGCAGGAAGAGCTCAGCCTGCGGCGTCTGCGCACCTGGCTGCGCCTTTTGCGCCTGACCCGCAGCACCGAAAGCCGCCTGCGCGATTTCCTGCGGGTGAACTTTGACACCACCCTGCCCCGCTTCGACGTCGCCGCCGCGCTCTACCGGCAGGACGAACCGATGAAGATGAGCGAGCTGAGCCGGATGCTGCTGGTGTCGAACGGCAACGCCACCAACGTGGTCGACCGGCTGGAACAGGAAGGCAAGGTGCACCGGGTGTCCCGCGAATCCGACAAGCGGGTCGTGCTGGTCGAACTTACCCCCTCGGGGCGCGACTGGTTCCGCGAGATCTCGGCCGCGCATGAGCAGGAAGTGAACAGGATCTTCGCCAATCTGGGCCACGACGAACTGACCCAGCTGCGCGATCTGATCCGAATTGCCGAAAGGGCCCAGGATGACCATCGCTAGCGATTTCGCGCCGCAACATTTTCAGTGGGAGAGCCGGGACGGCATCGCCACGATCCGCCTCAACCGTCCCGAGCGCAAGAACCCGCTGACCTTCGACAGCTACGCCGAGCTGCGCGACACCTTCCGCGCGCTGGTCTATGCCGAGGACATCAAGGTGGTCGTCTTTGCCTCGAACGGCGGGAATTTCTGCTCGGGCGGGGATGTGCACGACATCATCGGCCCGCTGGTCGGCATGGACATGAAAGAGCTGCTGGCCTTCACCCGGATGACCGGCGATCTGGTCAAGGCGATGATCGGCTGCGGCAAGCCGATTATCGCGGCGGTCGACGGGATTTGCGTGGGCGCGGGCGCGATCATCGCCATGGCCTCGGACCTGCGGCTGGCCACGGCGCAGGCGAAATGCGCCTTTCTCTTCACCCGGGTGGGCCTTGCGGGCTGCGACATGGGCGCCTGCGCGATGCTACCGCGCATCATCGGACAGGGGCGCGCGGCCGAGCTGCTGTATACCGGGCGGTCGTTCAGTGCCGAGGAAGGCGCGGCCTGGGGCTTCTGGAACGCGCTCCACCCCGCCGACCGGCTGGAGGACGAGGCCCGCGCGCTGGCCGCCCGGCTGGCCGCCGGGCCGACCTTTGCGCATGGCATCACCAAGACGCAGCTCAATCAGGAATGGAACATGGGGCTCGATCAGGCGATCGAGGCCGAGGCGCAGGCCCAGGCGATCTGCATGCAGACCCGCGATTTCGAACGCGCCTACCGCGCCTTCGTGGCCAAGGAAAAACCGGTGTTCGGGGGCGACTGATGGCGGACAAGAGCTTTCTTTACTGGCCGTTCTTCGAGGCGCGCCACCGCGATCTGGCCGAGGCGCTGGAAGGCTGGGCGACAGACCACCTGAGCGCGGTCGACCATTCCGACACCGATGCGGCCTGCCGCCAGCTTGTGACCCTTCTGGGCGAGGCCGGGTTCCTGACCCATTCCGCCGTCGATCCCGAGGGCGGCGCGGGGCTGGACGTGCGCAGCCTCTGCCTGATCCGCGAAACGCTGGCGCGGCACGACGGGCTGGCGGATTTCGCCTTTGCGATGCAGGGGCTTGGGACCGGGGCGATCTCGCTGTTCGGCAGCGCCGAACAGCAGGCCCAATGGCTGCCGCTGACCCGCTCGGGCCAGGCGATTTCGGCCTTCGCCCTGACCGAGCCGCAATCGGGCTCGGACGTGGCCAATTCCACCATGACGGCAGTGCGTGATGGCGATCACTTTGTGCTGAACGGCGAAAAGACCTGGATCTCGAACGGCGGCATCGCCGATGTCTACACGCTTTTCGCGCGCACCGGTGACGCGCCGGGGGCCAAAGGCCTGTCGGCCTTCGTCCTGCCCGCCGGCCTGCCGGGGTTCGAGGTCGCCGAACGGCTGGATACCATCGCCCCGCACCCGCTGGCGCGGCTGCGCTTCACCGATTGCCGGATCCCCGCAAGCGCCATGATCGGCAACCCCGGCGAGGGCTTCAAGATCGCCATGTCGGTCCTGGATGTCTTCCGTTCGACCGTGGCGGCGGCCGCGCTCGGCTTTGCCCGCCGCGCGCTGGACGAGGCGCTGGGGCGGGTCGGCAGCCGCCAGGTTCAGGGCGCGCCGCTTTTCGATCTGCAGATGGTGCAGGGGCATATCGCCGACATGGCGCTTGACGTCGATGCGGCGGCGCTGCTGGTCTACCGCGCCGCCTGGACCAAGGACATGGGCGCGCCGCGCGTCACCCGCGAGGCGGCGATGGCCAAGCTGTTCGCCACCGACCACGCCCAGCGGGTCATCGACAAGGCGGTGCAGCTGCACGGTGGGGACGGTGTGAAATCTGGCGAGACGGTCGAAAGGCTCTACCGCGACATCAGGGCCCTGCGCATCTACGAGGGCGCGTCCGACGTGCAGCGCGTGGTGATCGCCCGCCAGGCCATGAGCCATTATCAGGGAGGATGACGATGCTGGGTCCGACAGCGCATAGCGATACCTTCACCCGCGACGGGCTGCCGCCCGCGGATCAATGGCCCGACTTCCTGCTTCAGGGCTTCGACTATCCCGAATACCTCAACGCCGCGGTCGAGCTTACCGACGCACAGGTCGCGCGCGGCTTTGGCGACAACGTGGCGCTGATCGGCAACGGCCGCCAGCGCACCTATAAAGAGCTGACCGACTGGACCAACCGGCTGGCCCGCGCGCTGGTCGAGGATCTGGGCGTGAAGCCCGGCAACCGCGTGCTGATCCGCTCGGCCAACAACCCGGCGATGGTGGCCTGCTGGCTGGCCGTGACCAAGGCGGGGGGTGTCGCGGTCAACACCATGCCGATGCTGCGCGCCGCCGAGCTGACCAAGATCGTCGACAAGGCCGAGATCAGCCATGCGCTCTGCGACACGCGGCTGATGGACGAGATGACGCTTTGCGCCAAGGACAGCGGGTTTCTCAAGACCGTGGTGGGCTTCGACGGCACCTCGAACCACGATGCCGAGCTTGACCGGCTGGCGCTGCAAAAGCCGGTGCATTTCGAGGCGGTCCAGACCGGCCGCGACGACGTGGCGCTGCTGGGCTTCACCTCGGGCACCACGGGCGAGCCCAAGGCCACGATGCATTTCCACCGCGATCTGCTGATCATCGCCGACGGCTATGCGCGCGAGGTGCTGGGGGTCACGCCGGACGATGTCTTCGTCGGCTCGCCGCCGCTGGCCTTTACCTTCGGGCTGGGCGGGCTGGCGGTCTTCCCCTTGCGCTTCGGCGCGACGGCGACGCTGCTGGAGAACGCCTCGCCGCCCAACCTGATCGAGATCATCGAGAAGTACCGCGCCACCGTCTGTTTCACCGCCCCCACCGCCTATCGCGTGATGCTGCGGGCGATGGACGAAGGCGCCGATCTGTCCAGCCTGCGCGCCGCCGTCTCGGCGGGCGAAACCCTGCCCGCCCCGGTCTATGACGAATGGCAGGCCAAGACCGGCAAGCCGATGCTCGACGGCATCGGCGCGACCGAGCTTTTGCACATCTTCATCTCGAACCGTTTCGACGACCACCGCCCCGCCTGCACCGGCAAACCGGTCGGCGGCTACGAGGCCAAAGTCATGAACGATCAAGGCAACGAGGTGCCGCGCGGCGAGATCGGCCGCCTTGCGGTGCGCGGGCCGACGGGCTGCCGTTATCTCAACGACGACCGGCAGAGGAGCTATGTCCAGAACGGCTGGAACATCACCGGCGACAGTTTCGTGATGGACGAGGACGGCTATTTCCACTTTGCCGCGCGCAACGACGAGATGATCGTGTCGGCGGGCTATAACATCGCGGGCCCCGAGGTCGAGGCCGCGCTGCTGGCCCATGAGGCCGTCGCGGAATGCGCCGTGGTGGGTGCCCCTGACGAAGAGCGGGGAACCATCGTCGAGGCGCATGTGGTTCTGGCGGCGGGGGTGGCGGCCTCGGACGCGACGATCAAGGCGCTTCAGGACCACGTCAAGGCGGCGATCGCGCCTTACAAATACCCCCGTTCGGTTCGTTTTCACCAAAGCCTGCCCAAGACGGCCACGGGCAAGATCCAGCGCTTTGTGCTGCGCGAGCGGGAGGGCTAGCGATGCCCGGGGCACCAGACTCAACCCACACGGCGCGGCATCCAAAGGATGAGCCAAAGGCGAAACCTTTGTTATAGAGAGACCGAACGCCCCGTTAAAACGCCAAAGGACAAGGCGTTCCGAACAAAAGACATCCAACAGGAGGATAAAATGAAAGTGAAAAGTCTGTTTATGGGGGCCATGGCCGCCCTGCTTGCCACGGCCGCACAGGCCGAAGGCGTCAAGGTCGGCATGATCACCACGCTCTCGGGCGGCGGCGCCGGTCTGGGCATCGACGTGCGCGACGGCTTCATGCTGGCGGTCGAGCAATCGGGCCGTGACGACATCGAGGTCGTGATCGAGGACGACCAGCGCAAGCCCGACGTGGCGGTGCAGCTGGCCGACAAGATGATTCAATCCGACAAGGTCGACGTGCTGACCGGGATCATCTGGTCGAACCTGGCGATGGCGGTGATCCCTGGTGCTGTGGCGCAGGGCAAGTTCTACCTCTCGCCCAACGCCGGGCCGTCCGCACTCGCAGGGCGCGGCTGCAACCCGAACTACTTCAACGTGGCCTGGCAGAACGACAACCTGCACGAGGCCGCAGGCGCCTATGCCAATTCGGCGGGGCTTAAGAACAGCTTCATCCTCGCGCCCAACTATCCGGCGGGCCAGGACGCGCTGACCGGCTACAAGCGCTTCTACGAAGGCGAGCTGGCGGGCGAGCTTTATACCAAGCTCGGCCAGACCGACTATGCCAGCGAGATCGCGCAAATCCGGGCCTCGGGGGCGGACAGCGTGTTCTTCTTCCTGCCCGGCGGGATGGGGATTTCCTTCATGAAGCAATATGCCGACAGCGGGCTCGACCTGCCGGTCGTGGGCCCGGCGTTCAGCTTTGACCAGGGCATCCTGCAGGCGGTGGGCGAAGCCGCGCTTGGCGTTCGCAACACCTCGCAATGGTCCAAGGATCTGGACAACGCCGCGAACGTGGCCTTTGTCGAGACCTTCCAGGCCAAGTATGGCCGACTGCCCTCGCTCTACGCCAGCCAGGGCTTCGACACGGCGAACCTGATGATCTCGGCCATGGAAAGCGCCGATATCTCTGACGCGGACGCGTTCCGCGCGGCGCTCAAGGCAGCCGATTTCGCCTCGACCCGCGGCGATTTCGCCTTCGCGTCGAACAACCATCCGATCCAGGATTACTACATCCGTGAAGTGATCCAGGAGGGCGACGTCTTTACCAACAAGATCGTCGCCACCGCGCTCGAGGATCACAGCAACGCCTATGTCGGCGAGTGCGGGATGTAAGCAAAGCACGGTCCCTGCCCCGCGCGACGCCGCGGGGCAGGACAACGCGATTGGCGGGGTGACATGTCCTTGATCCTACTGGCGGAACAAACGCTCAACGGGCTGCAGTTCGGCGTGATGCTGTTTCTGATGGCGGCGGGCCTGACCCTGATCTTCGGGGTGATGGGGCTGATCAACCTCGCGCATGGCTCGCTTTACATGATCGGCGCGTTCTTTGCGGCGGTGACGGCGGCGGCTACGGGATCGTTCCTGCTGGCGCTGGCCGCGAGCCTTGCGGCGGCGGCGGTCGCGGGGGTGCTGATCGAGGTGACCGTGATCCGCAGGCTCTACGACCGCGATCACCTCGACCAGGTGCTGGCGACCTTCGCGCTGATCCTGATCTTCTCGGAGGGCACGCGCTGGGTCTTCGGATCGTTCCCGCTGTTCCTCGACACGCCGGACTATCTGTCGGGCACGGTCCTGCTGCCCTTCGGCGTGGAATATTCGCTTTACCGCCTGACGCTGATCGGGATCGGGCTGGTGGTCGCGGTGGGGCTTTTCCTGATGATCGCCCGGACGCGGCTCGGCATCCGCATCCGCGCGGGCGAAAACGACCGCGAGATGATCGGGGCCCTTGGCGTGGATATCTCGCGGCTTTACACGCTGGTCTTCGCTTTGGGGGCTGCGCTGGCGGGGCTGGCGGGCGCGCTGATCGGGGCGATCCAATCGGTGCAGGTCGGCATGGGCGAGCCGGTGCTGATCCTGGCCTTCGTGGTGATCGTCATCGGCGGGATCGGGTCGATCAAGGGTGCCTTCGTCGGCGCGCTGCTGGTCGGGCTCACCGACACTCTGGGGCGCTTTCTGCTGCCCTCGTTCTTTTCGCTCTTCCTCGATCCCGCGCAGGCCACATCGGTGGGTTCGTCGCTGGCCTCGATGTCGATCTACATCCTGATGGCCGGGGTGCTGCTGTTCCGGCCCAAGGGCCTTTTCGGAGACGCCTGAGATGAGACGAGAGACCCTTCTCAACGCCATCCTGATGGCCGTGCTGCTGGGCTTTCCGCTCGCGGCGTGGGCGATGGACGAGCCGTTCCTGATCACCCTCGCCACCCGCGCGGTGATCTTCGCCATCGCGGGCGTCGGGCTGAACTTTGCCCTGGGCTTTGGCGGGCTGGTCAGCTTTGGCCACGCGGTATTCTTTGGCCTGGGCGGCTATGCGATGGGCATCCTGGCCTATCACGCCCAGACCTACACGCCGCTCTTCGACGGGCTTTTCGTCATCGAGGGGACGAATTCGATGCCGGTGATCTGGCTGGTCGCGGTCGTCGTCAGCGCCCTGGTGGCGCTGGCCATCGGCGCGCTGTCGCTGCGCACCACGGGCGTCTATTTCATCATGATCACGCTGGCCTTCGCGCAGATGGTCTATTACTTCGCCATCTCCTGGCCCGCCTATGGCGGCGAGGACGGGCTGTCGATCTATGTCAGGAACAACTTCCCCGGGCTCAACACGATGGACCCGATCCAGTATTTCGCCATCTGCTACGGCCTGCTGGCGATCGTTCTGCTGGGGGTGCACCGGGCCGCGCATTCACCCTTCGGGCTGATGCTGCGCGCCGCACGGCAGAACGAAGAGCGGGTGCAGGCGGTGGGGCATGTGCCCTATCGGCTCTACCTGACCGCCTTTGTGATTTCGGGCGCGATCACCGGGCTGGCGGGGGCGCTTTTCGCCGATCTCAACCGCTTTGTCAGCCCGACCATGCTCAGTTGGCACACCTCGGGCGAGATCATGATCTTCGTTATACTCGGCGGTGTGGGGCGCGTCTTTGGCCCGGTCGCGGGGGCGGCACTCTTCATCCTGCTGGAACATGTGCTGGGGGGCCTTAGCGACTATTGGCACATCTATCTGGGGGCGATCCTGCTGGGCGTCGTGCTGTTCGCGCGCGGCGGGCTTTTCGGGCTGCTGGCCGGGCGGGAGGTCGCGCATGACTGATCCCATCCTGTCGGTGCGCGGCATCACCAAAAGCTTCGGCGGCCTCAAGGCCAGCAACGACATCACGCTCGATCTGCACCCGGGCGAGATCCACGCCCTGATCGGCCCCAACGGCGCGGGCAAATCCACGCTGATCAAGCAGATCGCGGGCGGGCTGAGCCCCGACAGCGGCAGCGTGCATTTCAACGGCCGCGACGTGACCCATATGTCCACCGCCGCGCGGGCGCGGCTGGGGATGGGGCGGACCTTCCAGATCTCGTCGCTGGCGATGGACTATACCGTGCTGCAGAACGCGGTTCTGGGCGCTCTGGGCCATCGCGGCGACATCTTCCGCTTTTTCACACCAGTAATGAAGGACAAGGCGCTGCTGGCCTCGGCGCAGCACGCGCTGGAACAGGTCGGGCTGGAAGACTTCAGCACCTTCCGCACCGCCGATCTCTCGCACGGGCAGCGCCGCCAGCTTGAGGTGGCGGTCGCACTGACGCTGGAACCCAAGGCCTTTCTGATGGACGAACCGATGGCCGGGCTGGGCGCGGAAGGCTCGCAGCGGCTGATCGGTTTTCTGGACGGGCTGCGCCACAAGGCCCCGATCCTGCTGGTGGAACACGACATGGACGCGGTCTTTGCGCTGGCCGACCGGATCAGCGTGCTGGTCTACGGTGAGATCGTCGCCACCGGCAACGCCGACGAGATCCGCGCCAATCCAGAGGTGCGCCGCGCCTATCTGGGCGAGGAGGACGCCGCATGAGCCTGCTGAAACTGGCGCATATCTCGGCCTTCTACGGCCAGTCGCAGGCGCTTTTCGACGTGCACCTGGATATCGACGACGGCGAGGTCGTGGCCCTGATGGGGCGCAACGGGATGGGCAAGAGCACCACCGTCAAGATCATCTGCCGGATGCTCAGGAACCGCGGCGGATCGGTTGTCTTTGGCGGGCAGGACATGGCCGACTGGCCCGCGCACAAGGCCGCGCGCGCCGGGATCGGGCTGGTGCCCGAGGGGCGGCGCTGCTTTGCCGACCTGACGGTGCATGAAAACCTCATCGCCGCGGCGCGCCCGGGCGATTGGGATTTCGCGGCGGTGGCGGCGCTCTTTCCCCGGCTGAAGGAACGCCGCGACCAGAAATCGGGGACGCTCTCGGGGGGCGAGCAGCAGATGCTGG
The DNA here is from genome assembly GCF_032586235.1 of Aestuariicoccus sp. MJ-SS9. Lineage (NCBI taxonomy): Bacteria > Pseudomonadati > Pseudomonadota > Alphaproteobacteria > Rhodobacterales > Paracoccaceae > Aestuariicoccus > Aestuariicoccus sp. MJ-SS9. The sequence goes on along the minus strand of NZ_JAWHTD010000023.1, from coordinate 14,791 downwards.
CCATCGGGCGCGCGCTGATGACCAATCCCCGCCTTCTGGTGCTGGACGAGGCGACCGAGGGGCTGGCCCCCGTGGTGCGGCAGGAAATCTGGGCCGCCATCGCAAGGCTCAAGGCCGAAACCGGCATGGCGATCATCGTCGTGGACAAGTCGCTCAAAGAGCTGGGCAAGGTCGCAGACAAGGCGGTCATCCTCGAAAAGGGCACATCGGTCTGGTCGGGCGACTTTGCCGCGCTCACCCCCGATCTGACCGACCGGTATCTGGGGGTCTGATCGTGGCCTATTCCTGCCCGCAGAAGATCATGTTCAAGCATTGCGACCCGGCGGGGATCGTCTTTTATCCGCGCTATTTCGAGATGATGAACGATTGCGTCGAGGCCTTCTTCGAAGAACGCCTGAACCTGCCCTTCGCGGCGCTGCACAGCGAAGGCGCGGTGCCCACGGCCGAGATCTCGACCCGCTTTACCGCCCCCAGCCGGCTGGGCGACGAGCTGACGATCGGCCTGCGGGTCACGCGGCTGGGACGCACGTCGCTGGGCCTGCGCCTGACTGCGCTTTGCGGCGAGGAAACCCGGTTCGAGACCACATCCACCCTAGTCATGGTCGACCGCGACGGCAGACCAACCGCATGGCCCGCAGAGGTCAGGGAAAAGATCAACGCCTGTTTGGAGAACGACAATGACGCATGACACCATCCAGCCCGACGGTTGGGCCCCGGCCAAGGGCTATGCCAACGGCATCCTGGCGGCGGACGGCACGCTTTACGTCGGTGGCCAGATCGGCTGGGACGCGGACCAGGTGTTCCGCTCGGACGATTTCATCGGCCAGATGGAACAGGCGCTGACCAATATCCGCACGGTCGTTGAAAAGGCCGGCGGCACGGTCGAGGACATCGTCCGCCTGACCTGGTACGTGACCGACAAGCGCGAATACCTCGCCCGTCAGCGCGAGGTGGGCCAGGTCTACCGCCGCGTGCTGGGACGGCATTTCCCGGCGATGACGATGGTCGTGGTGGCCGCGCTGGTCGAGGACCGCGCGCTGGTCGAGATCGAAGCCACCGCCGTGCTGGCGCGCAAGACCGGCTGACGCGGCAGCGGCGCTCTTAGAGAAAGAGCGTCGCCGTGGCCGGCACCAGCGCCACGATCACCAGCACCGCCAGCATCACCGCGATGAAGGGCAGCGTCGCGGCGAAGATCTGTTCGACCGACACCGATGGATCGTTGAGCGTGTTGTGCACCGTAAAGACCGAGATCCCGAAAGGTGGCGTCAGCAGCCCGATCTCGACGGCGATCACCGTGACGATCCCGAAATGCATCAGGTCGATCCCCATGCCCTGGGCGATGGGGGCGGCGATGGGCACCATGATCAGAAGGATCGAGGTGCTGTCGAGGATCATTCCCATCAGCAGGATGATCGCGGCATAGAAGAACAGGAACCCCAGCGGCCCAAAGCCCGATCCGGTCACCAGCCCGGCGATGGCGTTGGGCAGCCCCGCGATGGCCAGCATCCGCGAATAGAACGAGGCCGCGATCAGCAGCAGCAGGATCGACACCGAAATGACCCCAGTCTGCTTCATCACATGCCAGAGCGTGCGCGCATCCAGGCTGCGCCGCGACAGCGCCACCAGCAGCGCGCCAAAGGCGCCGATGCCGCCCGCCTCGGTCGGGGTGAAGAACCCGGTGTAAAGCCCGCCCAGAACGAGGATCACCAGCGCGACGATGGGCACCAGTTTGGCCAGCATCGTGCGCAAGGGCATCGGCGTGAAATCCGCATCCACCCGGCGCGAGCGGACGGCCTCGGGGTCCTGCAGCACAAAACCGGGCGCAACCACCGTGATGCCGATCAGCATGGCGACAAAGCCCGTGGCCAGCATCAGCCCCGGAATGACGCCCGCGATGAACATGCCGCCGATCGACACCTCGGCCAGCACGCCGTAGATGATCAGCAAAAGCGACGGCGGGATCAGCATCCCCAGCACCGACGACCCCGCCACCGTTCCGGCCGAAAAGGCCGGGCGATAGCCGTGCCGGGTCATCTCGGGCACCGCCACGCGGGTAAAGACCGCCGCCGAGGCGATGGAGACGCCGGTCACGGCGGCAAAGATCGTGTTGGCGGCCACCGTGGCGACCCCCAGACCGCAGATCATCCGGCGCAGCAGCTCCTCGGCGACCTCGAACGTGTCGCGCCCGACGTTGGACACGCTGACCAAGAGCCCCATCAGCACGAAAAGCGGAATGGTGGCGAAAAGATAATCGGCGATCCCGGAATAGGCGGTCAGCTCGAGCATCCGGAAGGCAAGACCCATGTTGTCGCGGATGATCCAGATGCCGACGAAGGCCACGCCGAAAAGCGCATAGGCGATCTGCATGCCCAGCAGCACCAGGGCGATCAGCACGCCGATCAGAAGGAAGCCGATGGCGAGCGTGGTCATGGCTGTCCTCTCAGGCTGCCGATCTCTTCACGGGCGCGGTAGAGTGCCGCCAGCGCGGCGACGGCCGCCCCCAGCACGGTGATGCCCCGGAACGGCCAGGTGGGAATGGTCCAGACGCCCTGCACGCCGAAGAATTCGGCGCTGGCCCAGGCGTCGGCCAGCTTCGGCCACGAGGCCCAGAGGATCAAAGCGAAGACAATCGCGCCCGCGAGGCAGAAAAGCGCCTCGATCCCCGCCACCGCGCGGGGGCTGGCCTTTTCAAGCCGGCGCACCAGGAAATCGGCGCGGGTCAGGCGCTTTTGCAGGATCGCGGCGGGCACTTGCAGAAAGACGATGGCGACGACGGCGCGGGCGGCGATCTCGGACACGCCGGTGATCGGCGCATCCAGAAAGTTGCGCCCGATCACGTCGGCCACGATCAGCAGCATCAGCGCGCCGATGCTGGCGGTGCCCACCGCCGACATCGCCGCCGCGACCGAGCCGAGCAGAGCGCCGAAAGGCGCCTCGGAAAAGGCCGGGACGAAGCCATCGTCCTCCAGCTCGGCGGTGTCGTCGTTGCTCATGGGTGCTCACCCTACTGTCGCGTTTGCGCCCGCCCGGGCCGGAAGGGGCCGGGCGGGCGCTGTTTCATACCACGGGTCTCAGAGACCTTCGTCCCAATTCCGCAGCGGCGTCGCCCCGCGTTCGCGCAGCGCGTTGAAATAGGCCTTGAGCACGGTCTTGCCCGCCTCGCCGGTCTGTTCCAGCCAGGGCTCGATGATGTTGGGCAGACCGTTCACCCACTTGGCCTTTTCCTCGTCGGGCAGCTGGTGGATGGTCAGGCCGGCCGCCTGCATCTCGTCCAGCGCGCGCGCCGCCAGATCGCCCACGTAATCGCCATGCGCGATCGAGGTCGCCCGCGCGGCCTCTTTCATCGCCGCCTGCACCGGTGCGGGCAGGCCTTCGTAGAAGTCCTTGTTGGCCGCGATGCCGCCGAAATACATCGATCCGATGCCGACGCGGGTCAGTTCCGGGGCCACCTCGTAGACGCGGGTGGGCAGGATGCCCGAGGCAAACGACAGCGTGCCCTCGGTCACGCCGGTCTGGATGTTGGTGTAATAGGTGGTCAGCGCCCCGTCGACCGGAGTCGCGCCGGTTTCCTGCAGCCAGTTGGCCGAGGTGCCCGGCGCGTTCAGCTTGCGGTTCTGCAGATCGGCCATCGAGCTGACCGGGAAGGTGGCGTAGATGTCGTAGCTGTCGGTGATGAGCGAGCTGAGATGCACCATGCCGTTCTCGGCCCAGCTGTCGCGCAGCTCGGGCAGGCTGTCGGACAGCTCGTCGAAGATCTCGATGATCATGCGGTGGTCTTCGGTTGCGAAAGGCGTGAAGTAGGTCACGTTCTGCAGCGGCATGTTGGCGCCTTCCCAGACCGTGCCGACCATGCCGACGTCGACGATGCCGTCCATCACCGCCTCACGGGTGTCGGTGAACTTGTAAAGCGTGCCGGCATAGCTTTCGACCCAGTTGACCTGGTACTCGTTCCCAGCCTCGGCGAGAATGCGGTTCACCTCGGGCTGGAAGGTGTTCTTCATCGCGTAGACCCAGATGTTGGCCTCGGGATGCGACGATCCGATGTTGACGGTGATCGTCTGCTGGGCCCAGGCCGCGCCGCCCGCCAGGACGGCCGCCGCCGTCGTCAGTGCTGTAAGTTTCATGTTTTCCTCCCTGTGGATGCGCCCTCCCCCGGGCGCGAAGTGGTTCAGTCTTCGATCTTCCCCAGCGCGCGCAGGATGCGCTCGGGGGTAAAGGGCATTTCGGTAACCTGCCCGCTCAAGGGGCGCAGCGCGTCGTTGATGGCGTTCATCACAGCCGCCGGCGCACCGGCGGTGCCCGCCTCGCCCGCGCCCTTGGCGCCCAGCTCGCTTTCGCCGGTGGGCGTTTCGACGTGGCCGATGATCATGTCCGGCATCTCGGCCGCCATCGGCACCAGGTAATCGGCCATCGACCCGTTCAGCAGCTGGCCGTCCTCGTCATAGTGGATTTCTTCGTAAAGCGCGCCGCCGAGCCCCTGCACGATGCCGCCGCGGATCTGTTCGTCCACCAGCTGCGGGTTGATCACCCGCCCGCAATCCTCGACGCACCAATGCTTGAGCAGCGTCACCACGCCGGTGTCGGTATCGACCTCGAGATACGAGGCCTGCACGCCGTTGGTGAAGGCGAAAGGATAGTCCATGGTGATGAAGTGCCGCGTCTGCACCAGCTCGCGCGGCAGCTCCTTGGGCAACGTGTCGCCGCGGAAATAGACGATACGGCCCAGTTCCTCCAAAGGCATGCGCTCTTCGCCGGTGTCGGTGTCGACCACCTGCCCGTCGCGGATATCGAGCGACGAAGGATCCGCCTGAAGCATGGCCCCCGCCACCTCGAGGATCGAGCCGCGCAAGGCCCGTGCGGCCTGCAACGCCGCCTCGCCGCCGATGCCCGCCCCGCGCGAGGCCCAGGTGCCGCCGCCATACGGCGTGACCTGCGTGTCGCCGGTGATGACGCGCACCTTGGCGGGCTCGACGCCGACGCCCTCGGCCACGACCTGGCTCAGCATCGCCTCGGTGCCCTGGCCCTGCTCGGTCACACCCGACAGCGCCACGACCGATCCGTCCGGATCCATGCGCACCGTGCAGCCGTCCTGCGCCGAGATGCGCGCGCCGCCGATGCCGTACATGAAGGGCGACGGGTTGGTCAGTTCGATGAAGGACGCGATGCCGATGCCGCGATACTTGCCGCGCTTTCGCGCCTCGGCCTGATCGGCGCGCAGCGCGTCGTAATCCATCAGCTCCATCAGCTTGTCCATCGAGGCGTGATGCGACAGACCTTCGAATTTCATCATCGCGGGCGATGTCACCGGATAGGCATCGTCGGCAAACATGTTGCGCCGCCGGATCTCGACCGGGTCCATACCGATGGCGGCGGCGGCCATGTCCACCAGCCCCTCGGTGATCGCCACGGCGATGGGATGGCCCACCGCGCGGTACTGACAGGTCGGGGTCTTGTTCTGGAAGACCACACTGGTGCGCGCGCGGTAATTGGCGAAATCGTAAGGCCCGCCGCAGAGGTTCACCACCTGATTGCCCTCGATGGCCGAGGTGCGCGGGTAGACCGAATAAGGCCCGATCCCGGTCCAGTCGTCCACGTCGATGGCGAGGATCTTGCCCTCTGCGTCCACCGCAATCGCCGCCTCGATCTCGTGGTCGCGGGCGTGGATATCGGTGGTGAAGCTTTCCAGCCGGTCGGCGATGAACTTGACCGGGCGGCCCATGATCTTGGCGATGGCGGCGGTGGCCACCTCGTCGGGATAAACATGCACCTTGATGCCGTAAGAGCCGCCCACGTCGCCGCAGATCACCCGCACGCGGCTTTCGGGAATGTCGAGATGCTTGGCAAAGACCGTCTGCATCATGTGCGGGGCCTGGGTGGCGTGCCAGGCGGTCATCTGACCCTCGGCCTTGTTCCAGTCCACCAGGATCGAACGCGGCTCGAGCGTGACGCCGGTGTGGCGCGCGGTGCGGAAGGACGCGCGCACGACCTTGTGCGCCCCGGCCATGGCGGCCTCGACATCGCCCTGTTCGTGCAGGCGGCGGAACGCCAGGTTGTCACCCAGATCGGGGTGCATCACCGGCGTATCGGCATCGAGCGAGGTCATCGTGTCGGTCACGGCGGGCAGCGGATCGTAATCCACATCGACCAGCGCAGCACCTTCTTCGGCGGCGGCGCGGGTGGTGGCCACGACGGCGACCACCGGCTCGCCGACCCAGAGCGCGCGATCCACGGCCAGAGGATGCTCGGGCGGCGATTTCAGACCCTTGAGATGGGCCAGCACCGCAACCCAGGGCGTGCAGACCTCGGCCAGATCGGCGCCGGTGAAGATGCGCAGCACACCCTTGACGCCGCGCGCCGCATCGGCGTCGATCCCGGTGATCCTGGCATGGGCGAAGGGCGAGCGGACAAAGGCCACATGCACCATGCGCGGCAGGGTGATGTCGTCGACGTACTGCCCGCGCCCCTCGACCAGCTTGCGCGCGTTGGGGCGCGGCACGGTCTTGCCGATGTAGGAATTGGGCCGGTCGGGATTGCCGAACTGGATGGTCATGCCGCCCCCTTTCCGGCGCGCGCCTGCGCCACCTCTTCGACCGCGTCCACGATGGCCTCGTAGCCCGTGCAGCGGCAGTAATTGCCCGACATATGTTCGCGAATCTCGGCGCGGCTGGGCACCGAGCCGCCGCTCAGCAGCTCTTCGGCGGCGACCAGCATTCCGGGCGTACAGAACCCGCATTGCAGCGCGTTGCGCGCGACGAAGGCGTCCTGCAGATCGGCGATGGCGGCACTGTCGGACAGCCCTTCCAGCGTCCAGACCTCGGCCCCGTCGGCCTGTGCCGCCAGCATCAGGCAGCCGCGCACCGCCGCGCCGTCGACGCGGATCGTGCAGGCGCCGCAGACGCCGTGTTCGCACGAGGCATGCGCGCCCGTCAGCCCCAGCTCGGCGCGCAGGAAATCCACCAGGTGCTGACCGGCGGGCACGCGCGCCTCGACCGGCTCGCCGTTCACCGTCAGCTCGATATCGACCTTGTCGCGGAACATGTCCGTCATGCTGTCTCTCCTTCGATCCGCGCCACTGCGCGGCGCAGCAGAACCCCCGCCAGATGCCGCCGGTAGGCGGCGGAGGCCTGGGTGTCGGAGGGCGGGTCGATTTCGGACTTCAGCGCGGCGACCGCGCCGTCCAGATCGCCCGCGTCGAGCGCCGCCATCGCCCCGGTCGCCAGAACCGGCGTCGCGGCCACCGACAAGAGCGCCACGCGGTGACCCAAAGACCGCTTGACCAGGCACAGCCCCGCCAGCGCGTAATCGCCCGACCGCCGCGCCACTTCCTCAAGCGCCTGGGCTTCGCCGTCTTCGGCCTTGGGCACGGAGATGGCGGTCAGAATCTCGCCCTCGCCGATGGCGGTGGTAAAGAGATCCTCGAAGAAATCCTCGGCCGCGACGTCGCGCGCGCCGTCCGTTCCCTCGACATGCATCACCGCCCCCAGCGCCAGCGCGCAGGCGGGGAATTCGGCCGCCGGATCGGCATGGGCCAGCGCCCCGCCGATGGTGCCGCGGTTGCGGATTGCCGCATGGGCGATGTGGCCCACGGCCTCTGCCAGAAGCGGCGCATGGGCGCGCACCAGCGGATCGGCCCCGACGGCGGCATGGCGCGTCAGCGCGCCGATGCGCAGATGCGTGCCGGTGTCCGTGACACCCGCCAGCTCGTCCAGCCGCGAGATATCGACCAGCAATTCGTCGGTGGAAAGCCGCATGTTCATCGCGGCCACAAGGCTCTGGCCGCCGGCCAGAATGCGCCCCTGCCCCTCCGAGGCCGCCAGCAGGTCGAACGCATGGCGCAGATCCCTGGCGCGGGCGTAGCCGCCCACAGATGCCTTCATGATGTCCCCTCCCCTTGATCCGCACTCTCTTATTGAGCGCTTGATCAATCCTGTTGATCATATGATCTATAAAAGTGAGTCGTTTCAACCCCGAATTTCGGATAGGCACGTCAGCGGAGGCGCAAATGGACGGACGGACCGACAGAGCTCAGACCCCCGCCGAGGACGCCGCGACCCGCCGGCGCCTGCCCCCCGAGGAGCGCCGCCAGCAGATCGTGGACGAGGCCGTTAGGTTCTTTGCCGAGGTCGGGCTGGACGGCAAGACGCGCGATCTGGCCAAGCGGCTGGGCGTCACGCAATCCTTGCTTTTCAACTACTTCGCGACCAAAGACGATCTGATCGAAGCGGTCTACGAGAAGGTCTATCTCGACCGGCTGTCACCGGGCTGGCCGGATCGTCTGACCGACCGCTCGCTGCCGCTGCGGGTGCGGCTGCTGGCGTTCTACACCGAATACAGCGCGCTGATATTCGAGCGGGAATGGATGCGAATCTTCATGTTCTCGGGGCTCGCGGGGGCGGCGCTGAACCATCGCTACCTCAAGCATCTGGGCGAGGTGATTCTGCGCCCGGTGCTGGCAGAGACCGCCGCACTGGCGCGCGGCGCGCGCCAGCCGGACATGGAGGACATCTGGAATCTGCACGGCGGCATCGTCTATGTCGGCATCCGCCAGCACATCTACCGGATGCCGCCGCCCGACGATCCCGACGCCGCCATCGCGCGCGCGGTGGACAAGTATCTCAGCTATTTCGGCATCCGCCCCGAGGATTGATCCCGCCCTCAATGGCGGCACAACACGCCATCACTCGGCGGCGGCATCGCCGAAAAGCGGCGCGGCCTCGCCGCTGTCCAGCGCCTTGGCAAGGGCCGCCTGCGCGCCGGTCACATGCGCGCCCGCCAGGGTGACCGCGCCGTCTTAGTCGCCCGCGACCAGCGCGTCCAGAATGCCCTCGTGCTGCACCCAGGCGGTGTGCCCCCGGCCCACATGGGTCACGATGCCGATCACCACCCGGCGCAGGAACAGCCAGTGCGACTCGGCCTTGGCGGCAATCAGCGGGTTGCCGGAAAGCTGGTAGATCATTGTATGAAAGGCCACGTCGTGGCGCACCATGGCCGCCGCATCGCCGCGCTCGCGGGCGCGCGCGCCCTCCTCCAGGATCGCCGTGCCCTCGCGGCGCAGATGCGCGCCAAAACCGGGTTCCTCTGTGACGCGACCCGCCACCAGCCGTGCCGCCAGCTCATCCAGCACCTGCCGGATCTGGTAGTGATGCCGCATCCCCGCCCGGTCGATGGGCGCCACGTAAAGCCCGCGCTTGCCCTGTTCGACGACCAGACCGTCGCTTTTCAGCAGCAGCATGGCCTGCTGGACCGGTTGCCGCGACACGCCCAGCTTTTCGGCGATATCCTCCTGGACCAGATGGGTCCCGGGTTCGAGCCGGCACTCGCAAATGCTGTCCCGCAGGACATGGTAGACCTGCTCGGAGCGGCTGGGAACACTGGCCAATGGCTGCACGGATACGACTCCTGGGAACGGCGCGTCCGGGATAGGACAGGCAGGGCCTTCGCGCCAGAAAATTATTCCTTTGGGGCGGTCGGGGCCGCGGTTTGCGGGTATTTTCGGCGGTGAGCTTCGGGTCACGCCGCCCAATACGGCCCGGATCGGAGCGGCAACCGGCCCGGCGCGCCTTGCGAAATCCGAATACAGAATTCATAAAAGGCGCCGGAGGAGGCGCGGCGCGGGGGCTGGACGCTGGGGCCGGACAGGTGTGGAGCGCCGCCAGAGCCCAAGACCCGCCCCCGCGCCCGTATCCCCCTTCCCCATAGCCGAAAGGACATCGCATGAACCTCTCTTACCTCGCCGCAGAGGCCGCATCGCGCGGCGCGCCCGTCCGCGCGGGGCTGATCGGCGCGGGCAAGTTCGGGTCGATGTTCCTGTCCCAGGTGCCGACCATCGCGGGGCTCGAGGTGACGGCCATCGCCGATCTCGACCCCGGGCGCGCGCGCAACGCCTGCCGCGCCGTCGGCTGGGACGCCGCCCGGATCGACGCCTGCGCCTATCTCGAGGACGGCAGCGCACTGGCCGCGCGCGACGATGTCGACGTGGTGATCGAGGCGACGGGGCACCCCCGCGCCGGCATCGCCCACGCCCGCGCGGCCTTTGCCGCCGGAAAGCAAATTGTCATGGTCAATGTCGAGGCCGACGTTCTGGCCGGGCCGGTGCTGGCGCAAGAGGCCGAAGCGGCGGGCGTGGTCTATTCCATGGCCTACGGCGACCAGCCCGCGCTGGTGTCGGAAATGGTGGACTGGGCGCGCGCCGCGGGGTTTCACGTCGCCGCCGCCGGGAAAGGCACGAAATACCTGCCGACCTACCATCAGGTCACCCCCGACAACGTCTGGCCGCATTACGGGCTGACACCCGAAGAGGCCGCCAAGGCCGGAATGAACCCGCAGATGTTCAACTCGTTCCTCGACGGCACCAAGAGCGCGATCGAGATGGTCGCCATCGCCAATGCCTGCGGCCTTACCGTGCCGTCCGAGGGGCTGGCCTTCCCACCCTGCGGTGTCGACGATCTGGCCCATGTGCTGCGCCCGCGCGCGGCCGGCGGCCAACTGGAGGGGCGCGGCATGGTCGAGACGGTGTCGTCGCTCGAACGCGACGGACGGCCGGTCTTCCGCGATCTGCGCTGGGGGGTCTATGTGGTGATCGAGGCGCCCAACGACTACGCCGCCGCATGCTTTCGCCAATACGGGCTGCCCACCGACGATACGGGGCGTTTCGCGGCGATGTACAAGCCCTTCCACCTGATCGGGCTCGAGCTGTCGATCTCGGTCCTGAGCGCCGCGCTGCGTGGCGAGCCGACAGGCCGCACCCGGGCGATGCGGGGCACCGTGGCCTCGGTCGCGAAACGCGCGCTGAAGGCGGGCGAAGTGCTCGATGGCGAAGGCGGCTATACCGTCTGGGGCAAGGCGCTGCCGCTCGACCGGGCGGGCGAGGCGCTGCCCATCGGGCTGGCGCATGGCGTAACGCTGCGGCGCGACATCCCCGCCGGTGCGGTGCTGACGCTGGACGATGTCAAGCTCGGCGCGGATCCGGTGGCCGAGCTTTACCGCACAGCACTGGCCACATCGCGCTAGGGTCTGGGCCCGGGACGAGGTGGCTCCAGGCTCCGGCGTCGCGCCGTGCAATCCGTTCCGCCCCGCGCGGCGGCGGACAGGGCTGCGTAGAGAAGCTTCCGTTGGCCGCCACCGTCTTTTGGACCGACATGCCGTGGCGCAGGTCATGGCGGCGCATCGCGATCTCGTCGGGGGGGGCGCCGACATGCCCCGTCTCGTGGGCCGAGGCGGCACCTGCCCGACGCCCGGTTGGTCGCGAGATAGGCCAGAGGATGGCCCGTTCCGCTGCGTCCGGTTTCAGCGGTCTTCGAGGACCGGTGAGGCAAGCGGGGCTTGGCGGATAGCGGACGCTACGAAAGACGCCCGCATCGCACGCGCCCCGCAGCGCCTGCGGATCAGACCTTTAGGATGTCCTGCAGGCTGGTCTGGGCGCGCGGCAGTTCGCGCAGGTCGAGCGCCGCGACGATATCGACCAGGTGGCTTTTCATGAGATCTTCGGCATCGTCCCCGTCGCCCCGGCGGAACGCCTCGAGAAGCGCGCCGTGGGCATGCTTTTCGCACAGCGCGCTCTGGCGCTGCCAGTAGAGCGCGATGATCAGCGACGACCGCGCCACCAACCGTTCGATGAACCCCGCGATGGTCGCCTGGTCGGCGATGCGCGAGATGTCGATGTGGAACTGCCCCGAGAGCCGCAGCGCCTTGCCGTGTTCGGCATTGGCGATGGCGTCGTGTTCGGCGGCGATATGCGCCTCGAGCCGCGCCAGATCCTCGGGCGTCATGCGTTCGGCGGCCGAGCGCGCGGTGCGCGGCTCAAGCAGGGCGCGGGCCTCGAAGACCTCGCGCGCCTCGCGGATCGTGGGCTGCGCGACAAAGGCCCCGCGGTTGCGCCTGAGCTCGACCAGTTCCTCGTGCGACAGCGATTGCAGGGCCGACCGCACCACGGTGCGCGAGACGTTAAAGATGCGGCTCAGCTCGTCCTCGCCCAGCTTGGTGCCGGGCAACAGCCGGTGTTCGTGGATCGCCTGCGACAGCGCCACGACGATATCGGCGCTGGGGCCGCCGACGGTGGGATGGATAAACGAGGGTGTACTGGCACTGCGAGTCATGCCCGCGACATTGGCCGGTCCGCCCCATGCGCACAAGGCATGACAGAATCAAATCCAACATGAGAGTTAATTGTATACATCTATTGTGCGCAACATTCGGGCGCTCCCCCCTCCCGACCGCTCAAATAAACGGCAAAGCGCAAAGAGCGGACCGAGAGGCCCAGTTAGTCGTTGCCTGACGCCCTGCGGAAGCCCCGACTGGTCGCAAGAGCTGCCAGGACGACCGATGACACCTTCCGCCGACCTTGAATTCGTTTCCCTGACGAAACGCTACGGACAGACCGTCGCCGTCGATGCGATCGCGCATCACTTCAAGGCGGGCACCTATGCGTGCCTGCTGGGGCCGTCGGGCTGCGGCAAATCCTCGACCCTGCGCATGATCGCGGGGCACGAGGATGTCAGCGACGGCGCCATCCTGCTGGGCGGGCGGGACATTTCGCACCTGCCGCCAGCCAAACGCGGCACGGCGATGATGTTTCAGAGCTACGCTTTGTTTCCGCATCTGACCGTGCGTGACAACGTGGCCTTCAGCCTCAAGATGGCCGGCACCGACAAGACCGCGCGGCTGAAGCGGGCCGACGAGATGCTCGAGCTGGTGGAGATGACGCGCTATGCCGACCGCAAGCCCGACCAGCTGTCGGGCGGCCAGCAGCAGCGCGTCGCGCTGGCGCGCGCGCTGATCACCCGGCCGCAGGTGCTGTTGCTGGACGAACCGCTGTCGGCGCTCGATCCGTTCCTGCGTATCCGGATGCGGGCCGAACTGAAGCGGCTGCAGCGCGATCTGGGCATAAGTTTCATCCATGTGACCCACGGCCAGGACGAGGCGCTGGCGCTGGCCGACGAGATCATCGTGATGAACGACGCGCGCATCGAACAGGCCGGCCCCGCGCGCGAGGTCTTCAATGCGCCGCGCACCGCCTTCGTCGCGCGCTTCATGGGCGGGCACAACGTGCTGACCCTGCCGCAGGGGCAATTCGCGCTCCGCTCGGACGTCATGAAGGTGACGGCGCCCGACGAGGGCCGCATCGACGGGCGTGTGACCGGCATCGAATATCAGGGCGCGCATGTGGCGCTGACCGCCGTCGTCGCGGGCGACCAGGAGGTGACCGCGCTCTTGCCCGATGCGGCGTTTTTTGCCGACCCGCACGATCTGGGCGAGGTGATCGGCCTCGGCTGGGACGACGCGGCCGCCCACCCCGTCACCGCCTGACATCCAGAACATTCCGGCACAACGAACCCAACAGAGAGGACGAACCATGACCACGATTTCCAAAATTCGCTACAGCCGCCGCGCGCTGCTGAAAACCGGCGGGGCCGCGCTGGCCGCCTCGGCCCTGCCCGCCCCGATGGTCTGGGGCCAGGAAAGCAAGGACATCGTCCTGCGCCAGTTCGGCACCGGCGTGTCGAACCTCAACGAGGTGGCCACCAAGGTGAAGGAAGACCTCGGCATCACGCTGGAAATGACCGCGCTCGACACCGACAGCGTCACCCAGCGCGCGGCCACCCAGCCCGACAGCTTCGACATCGCCGATATCGAGTATTTCGTCTGCAAGAAGGTCTGGCCCACGGGCAACCTGCAGGCGATGGATGCCAGCAAGATCGCGAATTACGACAAGATCGTCGGCATCTTCCGCAACGGCAAGCTGACGCCCGAAAGCGAGATCGCCCAGGGCACCGCGCCGCACACGGTGGGCTTTGTCGAGGGCCCCGGCGGCACCGACTTCGTGGACAACGAAAGCGGCTGGATGACGCTGATCCCGACGATCTACAACGCCGACACGCTGGGCATCCGCCCCGACCTGATCGGCCGCCCCATCGAGTCCTGGACCGAGCTGCTGAACCCCGAGTTCAAGGGCAAGGCCTCGATCCTCGACATCTCGTCGATCGGGATCATGGACATGGCCATGGTCTGCGAGGCGATGGGCGAGATCACCTATGGCGACAAGGGCAACATGACCCGCGAGGAGATCGACAAGACCATCGCGATCTTCACCGAGGCCAAGAAAAACGGCCAGTTCCGCGCCTTCTGGAAGACCTTCGACGAGAGCGTCAACCTGATGGCGTCGGGCGAGGTGGTGATCCAGTCGATGTGGTCGCCCGCCATCACCGCCGTGCGCTCGCGCGGGATCCCCTGCGTCTACCAGCCGCTCAAAGAGGGCTACCGGTCCTGGGGCGGCGGCATCGGGCTGTCGGCCAACCTGTCGGGCATGGAGCTGGATGCGGCCTATGAGTACATCAACTGGTATCTCTCGGGCTGGGTCGGCGGCTTTTTGATGCGGCAGGGCTATTACTCGGCGGTGCCCGAGACCTCGAAGGCATTCATGAGCGAGAACGAGTGGGGCTATTGGTTCGAGGGCAAGGAATCCACCGGCGACATCCTGTCGCCCTTCGGCGACAAGCTGGCCGGCGCGGGCGAAGTGCGCGACGGCGGGTCGTTCTACGACCGGATGGGGGCCGTGGCCTGCTGGAACTCGGTCATGGAAGAGAACCAGTACATGGTCCGCAAGTGGAACGAGTTCATCGCCGCGTGACGTGATGTGTCGGATCGCCTGCGGCGATCCGACCGGGGGGGGGGGGGGGGGGGGGGGGGGGGGGGGGGGGGGGGGGGGGGGGGGGGGGGGGGGGGGGGGGCGGGCGGGGGGGCGGGGGGGGGGGGGGGGGGGGGGGGGGTTGGGTGGGGGGGGGGGTGGGTGGGG